>DBFWPL010000012.1:0-51401 GCA_048463395.1 Alphaproteobacteria bacterium
AAAAAAAAAAAATGACTTAGTATAGATAGTGTGTAGGCTTTAGATTTTATAACTGTGTGGGGTGTGCTATGATTAATACTAAGTATTTGTTATGTATTTCAACCTGTCTGCTGGTTTCAAGCAGTCTTCAGGCTTCTGACATTAACCTGACTTACGATTCGTCTGGCTTCCTCCCCGGCAGTTCTTCACTTTATACATTACACACACCGAGTGAGCTAAGGCCTACATCCTCTTTTAATTTTGAGAATGCTGTCAAACTTGCAGCGGTCTGTTCCGTGGGCGGCGGAGGGTGTAACGGACTTTCTTTCGGTTCATCTCCAAATTCTATGAATTTGGATAATGCATCTCTTTGCAAAGAGGCCGGTTATTCTTTAACATCTTGCCCTTCAGGTGCTGACCCTAAAAACCGGTGCCCTCATAATTCCTCTTTCTTTGACACTTGTGTATGCAATACTTCTTATTATACTCAATCAGGAACTTATTCCAGCCAGTGCGGTTCAAGAGCTTCTGTTGAATCTTGTACTGATTCAAAAGGAAACAAATATTACCGCTGTACTTGTGATTCTTCGACTATGACAACTTGTTCCGCCGGAAATCAGTATTCTACAAATTCTACCGTTGCCTGCAAAGACACTCAGACAAACCTGTCTTATGTTTTGAACACAGAGTGTAAAACCTGTACGTCTCCGGCTGTGGTTAATTCTTCCGAAAACGGCTGTACCTGCCCATCAAACTATGCTGCTTGCGGAACCAACCAAACCGGTGTCGGTACGGTGTGTACGGAAAACGGCGTGAACAAATACACCTCTTGCAAATGCCCGGATAACTATGTGGCTTGTAACAGTTCAAACAACGAGGTGGGTAACGGAAAGTCCTGTACCCTTAACGGCGTTACAAAATACGAAAGCTGCAAGTGTAATGACAGCTGGGTTACCTGTGGAACCAATCAGGAAGGCGTCGGCGGGGCTTGCTCCATTGGCGGGGTAGCTAAATATGCTTCCTGCCAGTGTCCAACCTCTTGGTCTACTTGTTCCGATACGTCTCCTGATGCCGGTGCAAAATCTTGTGCCATCAACGGAAAAACGTATTACTCAAGCTGTAAACAAAAAGATGTCAACTGTGAGGCTCCTTATTACAAGACCAATGAAAACACCTGTGCTCTTTGGGAAGGAGTGGCAGCCGTTGTCAAAACCTGTTCAGATTTGGTTACCACAACCAAAAACGCCAATATTACCGGTAATATTTTGGTTTGGGGTACTTTAAATTGCGGAGAAAACCAAATTACCCTGCCAACAGGGCAAAATCTGGTTGGTAAAGGTTTCTTTAACGGAAAATATTCCGATGCAACCGATGCCGTAACCGATAAATTCTCCAAAATCAAATGGGATTTTACTTCAGAACCAGGAAATGCCATTACGTTGGAACATAATGCTATGCTGTCGGATTTAACATTGGAAATTAAATCTGATGTTGCCGGAAAATGGAGTTCTCCGTCATACACGGCACCTGTTTTACTCGGAATAGAAGCAAAAGAAAATCTTATTTTCAAAAATCTGGATTTATATGGCGATATGTCTGCCGCTGACGGTAAAAGCCTGACGATGCTTGATGCCACCACCGGTAAAGTTTCTTTACAGGGTAAAAACTCCTTAAGAGTCAAAAATGCAATGAAAAGCAATAGCGATGGCTATTCTTATGCAGCTAACTCCTCTACTTACCTGATGAAGAAAGGAACAATAAACATTGGCAAAGATGCTTCTTTGGATATCACCTTTACTGACGGAGGAACTTATTACGGTTTTCTTGATACAAACCTTAATCTGACGGATAATGCTAATTTTACCCTTGAAAGCAATACATCATCTTCCTTCAAACTCTTTGATGCCATAAGTTCTTTACAGTATACCGGTAATAAGGTTACTTTAAGAGGGACTTCTAAAATGACTGTTAAAGCGAAGGATCAATTTACCTTCACTGGAGGTATCCCTATTCAGATGTATGATGATAGTATTATTAATTTCAGAGGAAGTTCTTTGGTATCAGGCTCAGGCAGCTATAATGGTTCCTTAAAAGAAGATAGTATCAGTATGAATGGAAACAGTATTATCAACGTTGATGGAAGCTCTACTTCAAGCAGTTCGTCTGTTCTTGGAATGCAAGTAACTCTGAATAATAATGCGACGCTGAGAATAAAATCTTCCGGTATCCAAGTATATGGTTCTGGATTATTAACATTAAACGACAGCTCAAAATTTATTATTAATCAGAAAAACACAACCGTTACAGATAGTTATTACAACTCAAACTACGGTGTTTTCTCCTCAACCAGAGGACCTAATATGAATGGCAGTTCAAAACTTTATATTAGTGCTGACAGATATATTTTTGAAGACGCAAGATTTAACTTAGCTTCTACAACGGCCAAAATATATGCAAAGCAAACAAATACGTCTTATAAAATCTTTGGTGCCGGCGGTAGTAATCCGGAAGTGTGGTTGTACCAAACCGTAGCTAACGCTCCGTTTTATATTGAAACGCCTGGACAGAAGGGGTACAACAACCAAGAAGACGACGGATTGTATCTAATGCCGGCTTTGGGAGTTTCCGCTTCCGACGGGGCTTCCATCTGTTCACACATGACAAGCGGGTATTCATCAAGTAAGGTTAACCGAGATTTGGCGTGTTGGACACACGGCACGGTCAGCTCTACCGTTAATGATCCGGCTAATCCGAACAACAATGATTATTTCAAAGGAAAAGTATGTAATCGTTGTTCTGACGGCTACAAGCTGACCGGCGTAACTCATGTTTCCGCATCAGATTCCAGATTTACCTCAGCAAAATCTGATTTTGACAAGGAAATGACAGCTTTAACCAATGCCATGAATTTCTAAGAAAGGATAAGCTAATAAAAAAAGCCCCTCTCGAGAGAGAGGGGCTTTTTTTATTTTCTCAAGTCAAAGATCTCAAACGTATCACTGAGATACTTTACCAAATCTTTATCCTGAAAGAACTTTTCGCACTCACTGTCTTGTGTTGTGGTATCTGACGGTATCGGACGATATTTTTGCAAATGATAATTCTTAACGCCTTCAGATTTCAGAAAATCCGCCATTTTATAAATATCATCAATACTCAGCAAACGAGGATCGCAAGTCGTTCTCGTTTCAAAGTCTTTACCGCTGTTTATCAGTAATCCCAGGCTTCGGACAATGTTTTCAACTTTATCAAAGCATCCTGTTGCTTGTTTATAACGTTCTGCCTCCAGAGGGGCTTTGATATCCAAACCGACCCAATCCACTTTGGGCAGAACTTTTTCCAAAGCTTCCGGACGATACCCGCCGGTATGAAGCCCTACCTTATACCCCAAGGCAATTACGTCATCCATGGCCGCTTCCAGATTATTTTGCATTAACGGCTCGCCACCACTGAAAACAACACCGTCCAACACATTTTTTCGTTTTTCGAGAAACTCAAGAAACGCCGGCCAGAAAATTTCTCCTTCTTTTCCCGCTTCCTGCAGATGTGTGTTATAACAAAACGGGCACCGCCACGGACACCCCTGCATAAACACTACCGCAGCTATTGAATTAGGAAAATCGACGACACTGAATTTCTCAATGCCGCCGATTTTGATATGTTCCATTATATCTTTACCGGATATTATTCTGCTGCAATAGACATAACGTCTTCTTCGCTGAGCTTAACAACAGCCTTGCTCTCGCAGAAGCATACTCTAGAATAATATTCTGATTTTTTACCTTTGTTGAACTCAGATACCGGGCGATGATAACCCATTACTCTTGTCCATACTTCACAAGGTTGTCTTTCTGCATCTGAAAGTTTAATATCTTCGATATTAACTAATGTCATAATATTTCTCTCCTTAAATAAAATTATTCTAGTTATGCAACTTCACTTCTTGCAGCTGCGGCTTTTCTTTTTTCTGCCTTTTTCTCTTCATCACAGATCGGGCAGAATTTGTGTTCTCCGGACAAATATCCGTGTTTTGGACAGATGGAGAATGTCGGAGTAATGGTAATGTACGGCAGGCGATAGTTTGACAGGACTTTTTTAACTAAATCGCGGCAAACTTTCGCGGATGAAATTCTTTGACCCATATACAGGTGGAGTACGGTTCCGCCGGTATATTTTGTTTGCAGTCTGGATTGGAGATCCAAAGCCTCAAACGGATCATCGGTATAGCCAACCGGCAATTGAGAAGAGTTTGTATAATAAGGATTCTCTTTTGTTCCGGCTTGGATAATGTCTTTAAATCTCTTTTTGTCTTCACGGGCGAAACGGTATGTTGCACTTTCGGCCGGAGTGGCTTCCAGATTATACATATGACCGGTTTCTTCCTGAATTTTAACCATGTTGGCACGGATATGGTCCAAGAACTTTTCGGCAAAATCCTGTCCCCAGCTGTCGGCGATATTATGCTCGCCGTTAGTAAAGTTCAGAATCATTTCGTTAATACCGTTAACGCCAATGGTTGAGAAGTGGTTACGCAAAGTCCCCAGATAACGTTTGGTGAATGGGAACAAGCCGTTGTCAATCAGTCTTTGGATAACCTTACGTTTGATTTCCAAAGAAGTGCGGGCAATGTTCATCAGCTCGTCAACACGGCCGAACAATCCGGCCTCATCACCTTTATAAACGTATCCCAATCTTGCACAGTTAAATGTAACAACACCGATGGAACCTGTCTGCTCGGCAGAACCGAACAAACCGTTTCCTTTAGCCAGCAATTCGCGGAGGTCTAACTGCAAACGGCAGCACATAGAGCGAATCTGTCCCGGTTTCAAAACAGAGTTCAGGAAGTTTTGGAAATAAGGCAAACCATATTTGGCTGTCATTTCAAACAGCAATTCGGTGTTATCGTCTTCCCAAGGGAAATCCGGCGTAATGTTATATGTCGGAATCGGGAAAGTAAACGGACGACCTTTGATATCACCGCCCATCATGACGGTCATATAAGCCTTGTTAATCATGTGCATTTCTTCTTTGAGGTCGCCGTATGTAAATTCCTGCTCCTCGCCGGCGATAATCGGGTGCGTATTACGCAGATCTTCAGGGCATACCCAGTCAAATGTAAAGTTTGTAAACGGCGTCTGAGAACCCCAGCGGGAAGGAACGTTCAGGTTATAAATCAGTTCTTGGATAGATTGTTCGACCTGACGGTAAGAGAGGTTGTCCTTACGGATATAAGGAGCCAGATAAGTATCTACGGATGAGAATGCCTGAGCACCGGCCCATTCATTCTGCAAAGTTCCCATAAAGTTAACCATTTGTCCGACAGCGGCAGACAGATGCTTAGGAGCTCCGGCTTCCGTTTTACCGGGAACACCGTTGAAACCTTCATGCAACAGGTTTTTCAAAGACCAGCCGGCACAATATGCCGCCAACATATCCAAATCGTGGATATGGATATCGCCGTTACGGTGTGCTTCACCGACTTCAGCCGGATAAACATGACTCAGCCAGTAGTTAGCCGTAACTTTACCGGAAACGTTTAAAATCAAACCACCGTTGGAATACCCCTGATTGGCATTGGCATTAACACGCCAGTCCAGTTTTTCCAAATATTCGTTGATTGAGCTTTCAACATCAACCATAACCTTTTTGTCCGAACGCATACGGTTACGCTGGTCACGGTAGAGAATGTAAGCTTTGGCCGTTGCAAAGTAGTTGGCTGAAATCAAAACCTGCTCAACAATATCCTGAATTTGTTCAATAGAAGGAAGAGCCTCTGAAAACTTGTGGGTTAATACCTTGAGAACCTGAGCCGTCAGCAGCCAGCTTTCCTGTTCTCCGAATTCTCCAGTGTTGGTACCGGCTTTCAGAATGGCATTATAAATTTTGTTGCTGTCAAACGGTGCCAGTGTACCGTCTCTCTTGGTAACGCTTTCAATTGCAATTTCTTTATTTTCAATTGCCGGCATTGTGTACTTGTTTTCAGACATTTCGAAAAGTATTCCTTCTTTATTTTTTAGTTTCAGCGGTTTATGTTTATTTTATTTTTATACCATATATAGTATTAAAGAAATGTAAATAACCTATATATTGTATGCACAACATTTTTTCATATTTATTTTCCGGATGAAAAAATTAAGGTAATTCAAACTTGAAGCCTTGGAATTTTCCTTGTAAGAATATTGCTAGATATAAACCGTTCCGACAATAGCAAAAAAGACAATTTTTCCTATTGACACCCTTATCCCTTTATATTTCAAACAAAAAAAATTTTCCCTTGGTGGATAAATTCGTTAACAAAAAAAATATTATTATTTTTCAAACAAATAACATATCCACAAGTTGTCCACAGTAAGCAAAAAAAGAGCCCTTGGAAAAAGGACTCTTTTATTTTACTAAAAACAACAATTAAAACTGGTTTTTCGCTCGGGCTTCAACCTCCTCGCCCAGAACACTTTCCTCAACATATTCGTCTTTGCACTTGGAACCGATACATCTTTTCAGAACCGTCGCCTTGCGGCCTTCGGTCAGCCCCATAACACGAATCGAAGGAACATAAACCTCGACGATTTTAATCTTAAAGGTCAGATAGCCGACATTGCCTTTTTCATCGGTAATGTAAAGTTTAATTGTATAACTTCCCGTATCAGAAGGCATAGCCACACCGTCAAACGTTCTGGTTGCCTCGTCATAAGTCAACCACTTCGGCAAAGGCGTATCATCTACCAATCCGGCTTTGGTAATAATTTTTCCCTCCAGATCCATTTTATCCAAAATGCTTTGCGGAATCGTCAGTTTGATTCTCTGTCCGGTTTCCAATGTCATATCAGGAATCAGGCTCGGAGATGTCAGATTAACCGGCGGACGTTTGGCCGGAACATCCAAAAGATACGGGCGGTTATCCGGCAGAAATTGTCCTTTACGCCATTTTTCCATGGTGTTCCTCAGATAAACAGCAATTTTGGACGGCTTTTCACTTAACATATAATAAGGAAGAGCATCCAACCCGACAGTTGCGTACAAGTTGCCCAAAGCATCCTGAACATCCGCATAAGACTGATAAGCCTTAATTTCATCCTCGACGGCACGAGCCGCTTCCAACTGGCTTTTTTCTGCCCGACTGCCATCCTGAACAGCCACGTCTTCAGCAATATTTTCGGATGTTTCGGCGATTTCCATATTAATCTGATAATCTTCAACCGCGGACATGTATCTCGCCCAAGAAACATATACCTGACTTAAAACCAGAGTACTCATCCTTTGGCGACGGAGATTTGCCAAATCACGGGGATTAGGATTTTTTACGTCTTCAATAATTGTCAAACCGACTTCGCGAGCTTTTTTCGACCACAGGCGGTTATAGTAGTTCGGGTCGTTTTTATACTTCTGTTGATTAACGTCCTGAAATCCTTTAACTACGATTTTCAAGTCTTCGACATTGGTGAACAAATCATGCACCCGAAGTTCCGGACGGTTGGTTAAGGCCAGCCATTCCAACTGTGCCAAATCGCTCTTCATATCAGGAAGCGTGAAGTTTCCATATTCGGAACCGACCAATTTATATTGGGTAGACGGATGGAATCCCATTAAACTTGCCAATCTGACTTCGGCAGTTTCCATTTCCCGTTTCAAAGCGGAAACATTTTTAACCGCTTCCATATATTTGCGTTTTTTTACCAAATCGGCCATGGACATATTCTGTCCGCGGGAAGCCATTTGTTTGGCCTGGGCATTCATATCGTCAACTTCCAGAGTCATATACTCAATCATGTTATCCATCATCGGAAGTAATTTTTGTGCTGCCAATGTTTTCCAGTATAATGTTCGGGTTTCCTGCAAAATGTTATGAATAACTTTACGGCTCTGTTCAAAAGCAACACTGGACTGGTAACCAGCATCGCGGCTCTGGTAATAAACAGTTGAAATATCCAAAATATTCCAAGCCACTTTCAAATCAGAACTCATATGAGCATTGTTGTTGCTGTTAACATAACCGGCATGGGTCAGCACTTCAGGGATTTTATTTAAAGGAGCCTGTCCGGTCTCGGAAATACTTTGCTCATAGCTTACCATGCGGCGGGTATAGTTATATTTCAAAGCCAGTGCCATGGCCATGTACATATCAATCGGCTTTTCAATCTTTCGCGGCGTAGACACAAACATATTCTGCATATCCACATCGACGCGGATTGCTCTATCCCAGTCGGAATAATAAGCCGGAGACACCGCCGTATCGGATACTTCCCTCGCGGTGCAGGACAGGAGAAAAACAGCTCCTGCCAGTAAAGAAACAAACTTTTTGCTCATTCGTACGAACCCTACTTTATATGCATATATTTTTCTATTTATACCAATATTTTGCATCTGAACAGTATTTATTTGCTTTTATTCAGCTTTTATGTATAAAATACGTTAAGAAGAATTCAGATAAGGTAAAAAAGTGCAGAATGTTTGATATTTTTCATACGATTTTTAAGTATAAAGAAAAAGAAAGTCCCGATGTGCTGGGATTGTATCCAGAACGCGTCCATGTTACCGCCATGCCGGAACGCCGCTATTTGTGGACCTCCAGAATACTGGTCATTATCGCCTGTATGAGTATTTGTATAAACATTATGTTGGCCAGTACGATTTATCTGCTTCTGCCGCAAAGAACCGTCAAGCCTCGTCTGTTTCAGATTAACAAATATTTCAGTATGTTGGAATTGACACAACCATCGGAAATTAATTTTCCGGTTTCGGATTTGATTACGGAAGAACATATTGTTCAATATATTATGCTGCGTTATCTGATTACCTCGGATTATGACGAGCTTGTTTCCCGCTGGTCAAGAGGCTCAACCATTTATTGGTATTCTTCGGCTCCGGTCTTTCAGGAATTTGCTTCCAATGACGTTAAATATAATATTATGCAGTTTCGCGAACGTTCTTTGATGAGAGATGTAGAAATCGACTACATTAAGCCGCTCGCCCGAGGTTTGTGGCAAGTACAATTCCGGACAATGGATTATGTCCCGGAAGACGATCAGCCTAAAACAACCATCTGGAGGGCAAATCTGCGTATTACTTATGTTAAAATTCCGTTCGCCAAGAGAGATGATGCCATCAACAACCCGTTCGGTTTTTTGGTAACGAATTTCTCTCTCGGATATCTCGGCACACCGGAAGGTTCCAACCATTATCTGGAAACGGCCAAGCAGGTTACCGAAGAAGCTTACAAGCGTTAACACCCTGTTATAAAATAAAGCCCCTGAAAAGGGGCTTTATTTTATAATTTCAGTTTTTTATCCAGACGTTCCAGTTCATCAATATAGCTTGAAATCAGGCTCAAG
Source organism: Alphaproteobacteria bacterium (assembly GCA_048463395.1). Lineage (GTDB taxonomy): Bacteria > Pseudomonadota > Alphaproteobacteria > RF32 > CAG-239 > JAGAJR01. Next base: position 9,309 of record DBFWPL010000012.1, read on the forward strand.
CCTTTATTCCAGAAGTCCGCTTTTTGGGCATCCAGACCGAACGGCTTCAAAAGAGCGTCATACTTTTTAATTCCGGTTTCAGACAGCATATGCAGATATTTTTTCTGAAAATCCGGCACACTTCCCTCCTGATAAACCTGATACAAAGAATTTACCAAGCAATCGGCAAACGAATAAGCATAAACATAGAACGGAGAAAAGAAAAAGTGTCCGACCTGAGCCCAGATATAAGCACTGTTCTCATCCACATTGACCCACGGTCCCAAACTTGTTCTCATTTCTTCCAACCAAATTTGAGCCAAACGATCTTCGCTTAATTCACCTTTTTTACGTTCTTCATGAGCCCTGGTCTCAAAGAAATGAAAAGCGATCTGACGAATCGCCGTATTAATCATATCATTAACTTTGGAGGCAATTAGACACAATTTAGCCTTGTCGTCCTTCAGACCGTTCAACAGGGATTGGAAAGTTACCATCTCCCCGAAAACAGAGGCAACCTCTGCCAAAGTCAACGGTGTGGCATCATTTAATTCGCCTTGTTTTTGACTCAAAAGGAAATGGCAGCCGTGTCCGAGTTCATGAGCCAAAGTCAAAACGTCATTCTGCTTGCCTACAAAGTTCAACAACAAGTACGGATGATATTTGTTCGGTAACGGCATGGCAAAAGCACCGCTCCGCTTACCGTCGCGAGGCGGAACATCGATCCAATTGTTGGTAAAGAATCCGTCCGCCAATTTTCGTAAATCAGGGGAAAAACGGCTATAAGCCTCCAAAACGATTTTAACGCTTTCATCCCAAGAATACTGCGTATCATCACTAAACGGCAGCGGAGCATTCCTATCCCAATACTGGATTTTATCCACGCCCAGCCATTTGGCTTTCAGCTTATAAAAACGGTGGGCGATTTTGGCATAATTATCCCGTACCGTATTGGCCAGAGCAATAACCGTTTCGTCCTCTACCCTATTGCCCAGATTTTTAGAGGAAATCGGGGTTTTGAAACCGCGTTTATTGTCAGAAATGGATTTATCCTTAATAATCATGTTATAGATAAAGGAGAATAACGGAGCATTTTCTTTGCTGACACGATTTAATTCCTTGCCGGCTTTTTCTCTGGTTTTCGGATTTTTATCCATTAAAAGCTTGCTGATTTCGGCATCATTATATTCTTTCCCGTCAACCACATATTTCAAGCGGGAAGAATGTTCCTCATACAAACGCACCCAAGCGGAAGAAGAAGTAATGCTCTTTTCGTGAAAAACTTCTTCTACCGGTTCGGAAAGCTCATATTTTTTAAACATGCGAATCCGTTCCAAAAACGGAGCATATTTTTTTACTTCTTTATCAGCCAAAAATTCTTTGAATTTTTCATTGGAAAGTTTGTTGATTTCTAAAGAGAAGAAAATTCCCGGTTTGCTGTAGTCTGTCAACTTTTCGGAGACATTTTGATAAAACCCCATGGCGTCCTTATTATTCATTTGCGTTACCATATTCAGATATGCAAAGTTCCCCAAAGCACTTTCAATAATATCCATTTCTTCGCAGAGTTTAACGGCTTTCAGGAATTCAGCCGGAGAGAGTGTGGCGATTTTACCTTTATAATCTTTTGCCAACTTCAAATTCAACTTACGGATTTTTTCCAAATCCTTATTAATTTTCGGATCATTAATGCCATTGTACAAATCCGACAAATCCCATGCCGGCAGATTATTTTCCTTCTTTTGTTTCTGTGCCATTTTCTTCTTCCTTAATTTCTTCTGTTTCAGATGTTTGTTTTTCCAAATCACGGTTTAAGCGGCGAAGTTCTTCCATAGAAGCGGAGATATTCGGATTTTCGTCATAAAATTCCTGAAGGCCTTCATCTTGTTCGGTTTCTTTCAGTTCCGGTTCAAACAGATAATTCTCCCATGGCGTAGATTGCTCTCCTTTTACCCAAGCTCCCAAACCATTTAAAACCACTTTAGAATCACACCAACTGTTTTTTATAACGCTTCCCAACATACAAAACGCTTTGTTATCCGTACAGCTGAGCATTTCACTAACCATATTTTCCGTACACGGAATAAAGCCCCGTTTCCGGATATCTTGTCTCGGAGAAAACAAAACCAGCAAAAACACTATGACGGAAAACAAAACAACCAAGCTGACAATCGTGCCAAACCAATGATGTTTGAGAAAAAGCATTCTTTATTTTCCTTTTCTTGCCAACAAAAAGCTTTCCAGCAGGGCCAGTTCCTCACGGGTATTGGCACCGGCAACTTCCTTGGCATCAGCTTCAATTACGCCGCACTTTAATCCTTTGGAACGGGCAACGGCAATCGCATCTGTTAAATAATACTCACCGGCGGCATTTTCATTACCGATACATTCCAAAATATCAAACATTGTTTTGCCGTCAAAAACCATACAGCCGGAATTACAAAGCTTAATCGCTTTTTCTTCATCGGTAGCGTCTTTAAATTCAACGATTTTTTCCAGTTCGCTTCCGTTCATTTTCAAACGTCCGTAACGGGCGGCATCTTCCGGAACAAAACCCATAACCACAATCGCATAACCTTTATGCAATTCATCCAAAGCTTTTTGATATGTTTGTTTGGTAATAATCGGATTATCCCCGAAAATAACCATCACATCGCCGTCAAAGCCCTGCAAAACCTCCTTAGTACACAAAACCGCGTGTCCGGTACCAAGCTGCTTGTCCTGAACGGTGCTTTTATAAGGCAGGACTTCTTTTCTGACCATATCGCCGTCCGGAGCTGTTACAACGACAATCTCATCAATATTCATTTGTTCCAAAGTATCAATGATATTGCGAATCATCGGTTTTCCGGCCAATGGCATCATTACTTTCGGTAAATCGGACTTCATACGAGTTCCCTTGCCGGCTCCCAAAATTACCGCTGCAATTTTATTCGTCATTCTCTTCTCCTTTTTTATAATCTTTTCTTAATATGTTTTAGCTTATAATACCAAATATATTTTATTAGTTAACAAAGGTTTTGTTTTATGAAAAAACTTTTTCTTGCAATTTGTTTCAGTTTTCTGTGCGTTGCACCGCAGCGTCTTCATGCCTCCGCTATTGAGCTGAACAGTCCTATGGAATTGGAAGCCGCAAAGCAAAAAGTTCCGGATACCGCGACATTGAACATTATTGACGAGGAAATGCCTGATCCCCGTGATCGGGAAGCTATGGACGATTATATGCGGGAAAGATTCAAAACCGTTGTCGTTTCTAATCTGGATGAAGTCAACAGCTCCATGAACATTCAGCATAGTGCCGAATATATCGCCCAGCAATCCGAGGAAAACAAATCAACCTTCCAAAAGATATATGACGAAGCCATTAACAGAATCGCTTATGGAGGCGAACCTCAGAGAGCCGATTTAACCCAAGAAAACAACGACTTTTATCAAAAACAATCTTCAAGCCAAAAAGAAGAATGGGAAGCTCCCGACTTTGCCGTCATCAATCTGGATTTGCCAACCGGAGAAAGAATCATTGCTCCGGCAAAAGAACATATTCCTTATTTATTCAGCCGTATCGAAATTATGCCGACGGGACAAATCAATATCAGCGAAACAATTACCGTCATTGCTAACGGACAAAAGCTGAAAAACGGCTTATCCCGAGCTATTCCGAAATATTCCGTCTCCCGCGGCGGAGTTCGCAATAAAATCGCTCTGACTATCGGTTCCGTAGAAATTAACGGACAGGAATATCCGCACCGTTTGGAAGAGAAAGATGATAAAATTTACATCATACCGGAACAGGATTATGTTTTGGACCCCGGAGTTTACACTTACAACTTTAACTATATTATTGACCGAAAGCTTTGGGAATATGACGACTTTAAAGAATTTTATTGGGATGTCACGGGCAGCTCATGGAATCTGGTTATCGCCAGAGCCGGAGCTTCCGTTAAACTTCCGGGAAATTCTCCTGCTCTCGGACAAACGGTTCTTCTGGGGTATATTAACTTTCTGACGACGGAAAATACCACTATCATCAAAGGAGATGACAACACTCTCGGCTTTGCTTCTAAAATTCCGTTATTTATCGGAGAGGGCATGCATATAATCATTTCTCTTCCTTTGTCCGACTTTTTCGCTCCGGATTTTAACCGCCGGATAACGTGGTTTATTGAAGATTACGGTAATCTGATTTTCAGCATTTTAGGATTGCTGGCTATTTTGATTTCCTACTATCTCTCTTGGAAAGGACTGGAGAAAAACGAGCAAAAATATAGTCTGCGAAAAACGGCCCCAATGCTGCGTTCCTTATCCAAAGGTATTTTTGACAAGATTTCTTTTGGGGCATTTTTGTTAGATTTATACAGAAAGAATCTTATCGACATCCAAAAAGAAGGAAATGAAATATTTTTGGTTAAAAAGACCGACACTCTGGAAAGCTTAAATAAAAACGAACGCAAAGCTCTTGATGATTTGTTTCTTAACAAAGAATCCGTTTTAAACATCAATTATCAAAATAATCTTAAGTTAAAACGAGCCTTCAAACTTATTGAAAAAGACGTTTCGCAAAAACTGAAACGCTTTGCCCTGAAATTAAACTTCGGATACTTATGTTTCAGCTGCAGTATGCTGTTGATGGTTATTTTGGCGACAGCGGCTCTTAGTCTTAACTTCTCGCAAACAGCCTTGGTATTAATTTCCTGCTGTATTACCATTGCGTTTTACATTTGGGTTTTAAATCACAAATTCAAATCAGTCATTCTTAATTGGATCAGCAAAATTTTTGCTATTTTTATCATTCTGTTTACCTTGCTGATGATGAGCATTTACGTTCATCCGTTAACAACATTATTTTATTTGTTGATGATTTATGCCATTTTTGCTTATACAGCCATTTTTGCCAAAAGAAACGGTCTTATTCGCAATAATATCAAAGAAGCTCAGGAATATAAAAGTTATCTTCTCCGTAATGCCGATACCATTGTCTTGGGAAGAGATTTTCTCAGCCAACAGGCATATATCTTCGCTTTTGAAGTCAGTGATAAATTTCCGTGCAATACCAATATTCAAGATTATTATAAACTGGATATTATGGCTGAATTAACTGAAAAGCTTTAATCAACAAGCTTTACCGTAAATTAACGACTTTTTGCTCCCGGACGCAATTTTAACGGCTTTTTCTGTTGCGGTTTGCCTTGGGACTGAACACGCTGTTTATATTGCTCTCTTGCCGGGTTAAATTGCGACTGAATAGAGTCCGTTAAGTTCTGCCCATAAGGTATTCCTCTTAAACGGTCGCACAAATCCAAAGTATCCGCCGGCAAACGGTTACCGATACTGTAAATTCCACCCAACGGAATTTCCGAGAAATCAAGAGCATTTCCCTCCGTTAATACTCCGTCATTCTTCAAAATGATATCTCCGAACAAAATACGCTCTTCCAAATCGCGGCGTTTTACCAGCTGCGGCAAAGTTCTGCCTTTTGCAGTTACTTTCCTGTCCATAAATTCTTTTACTTTGGCTTTGGATTCTTCGCTATGCGTCTCAAAAAATTCATTGAGATTTTTAGCAAAATCGGAAGGGACATACTTTTTTTCCGCCCTGTTATAGGTCTTCAAACAGCCGCTGCCACAGTTATACAAAAAACTTCCGACCGCCACAACTTCCTGAGGAGACATTTTATCCATATTCAAATACTTATCCATATCCGAGAATATATACTTCTCGGTATGATTGCCAAAATACTGTTTTAACTCATCTTCACTTTTAATTCTATCGCCTCTGCGAACCGGTTTGCCATCTGGACGCACCGTATTGCCGAAACCGATTGTCCACAATTTTCCGTGCGGATCCCAATAGGCTTTAATTTTTACACCTTCACAATGAGCCACCAGGCACAACATATCATATTCGGTATCTCGGAACTTTTTAAGATTTTCGGATATACAAATGCTGTCTTCCGCAATAGAATCTTTCGGAGCGGAAACTTCCGCCACCGGAGTAAACGGTGTCATAATCGTATCTGTCGGAACAGAATCCCCCAATTGTCTAATTTTCTTAGAATCAATTGCTCTTCGATGCTGTTGTATGTTTTCAATTTTAACAGAATCTCCTTCCTCTTTAGATTGTGTGTCTGCGGCTTTGGCTCCAACCCCTGGTAACATCACAGTCAATCCGATTACAACTTTTTCTTTCCAACTCATTGTTTTCTCCTTATAATTATAAAATAATATAAATTTTGACAAAATACAAGTTTTTTTACCCCTTTCTTGTAGGGAAAAATCTCTCCGGACACAAAAATATCCCCGCATGAAACGACATCATACGGGGACAATCAGAACACAAATCCTTACTTAGACACAGTTTTCTTTTTAGAAGGAGCTTTTTTCTCAGCCGGCTTCTTTACCTTTTTGTCAACAGTCTTTTTTGTCTCTTTTTTAACTTTTTCTTTCTTCTCCGATACCGACTTTGAAGTTGTCTTCTTTGCGGCGGAAACTTTCTTTTTTACAACAGTTTTTTTCTTAGCGGACTCAACCGGTTCTGCAGAAGTTTCTTTTGCTGCAACCGCCTCAACTTTTTTACCGCCATTCTTTTGCATATACATGACATACTGATAGATATGGCTGTAAAAACAAGCTTTGACACAGGTATCAAAAAATGACAGGAACATTACAATTGCTGAGAAAATAAACTTAACCACAAAAGCATCCGTATTCAGGCTGACATAAATTAAAGCCACCAAGAACAGAACAAAAGCTATCGGCAGCATTAACAATATCTGACCCCAGAAAATCTTGTTTGCATTCCCTTTCATTATACGGAAGGATTCTTTCAGGGTTATTTGATCATTATTGACGGCGGTTGCCGGCAAAACCAAATAGAATCTGGCACAAATAATCGTAATTATCAAAACTATCAAGCCAACCAAACCTGAGGTCTCATGCAAGCCCAACAGTTCGACCAACAAAAGCAGAATCATCGACGGAACAAAGACCATCAAAAGAATCAACAAATTATATCCCAAATATTTCCATTCCCTTTTTCCGAATGAGAATTTAATTCTGTCAGGAATAATTTTCAAAATCACATTACGGGAAAACGCAACGGCAATTGATACGGACGCAAAGCTTAACAACAACAACGAAACATTGTCAGCCAAAGGATTGTAGCATTGTTCCGTAAAATTACAAATTCCCGGATATCCGTTGGCAATTTCGTAAATCAGCAGCAAAAACCAAATTGCACTGATTTTCAAAACGGTTTTAATATTAACTAACGGATAGAGAAAACTCCTTTTGATGATTTCCCCAAAAGGAAGTTTAATTATTTGATTTTGATTCATCTTGTTTTCCTCCGAATAAGATGTCTTTTTGAATAAAACAATGGTTTACGAACAACGTAAATACCAATAAGGATAAAATATTATACAAAAACTCCGAAATAATTCCAATATAGGCTACATTCTCTGCGGCAGCAGCCCTGAAATTAAAAAAGAAATTTACCATTACAAAAATAGCCAGCAACAAAATTAAGAACAATGCCGTAATCATTTTAAGCATATTTCCTGAGTTTTTATCCCAGATGATTTTAAACGGCGGAAGCTTTTCTCCGCTAACGACAAAGGCAAATACCGAATAAAAACGCATCAGCAAAAACGGAACAAGAAAGCCCAAAGAAACAATACCGAAGAAAAATATTTCAACAATCCAGTCCGGATTTGGTTCCCGCTGATATAAAATATAGTAGGAAACCATCGGAATCATATTCAAAAACAGAAAAACGACCATCGTCAACAAAGTTGAAGGAATACCTTTTCCTGGCATAAATATTTTCTTTAAATCAAGAGGATTTTTACCCCAAACCGTTCTTCCCCAGACAATCAAAAACATTGCAAGTAAAACAAATTTCAAAATTGAATAAACCAGATATACGGCATTTGACGCAGAGCAATAAATTAACCCGACATCCTCTATTCCGTAAAGGCAGACATAAGTAAAGCCCAGCAACACGGCCAAAAGCGTTTGAGCCAGAGCATAAGCTCCGCCGATGACAAAAAATGTTTTGATATAATCAATCACTATTGCAAACGGCCCTAACACCAAACGAGACAGCGGCATTTTTACGGCTTCCCCGCTTTCCTGCGTTGAGCAGAGAAAACAAAAATCCCGAACACATTTACAGTTTTTAATTTGATTGCCTATTTGCGATATAGCTTTTTTTACCATTTAGATTTCCTTCACAGTTGTAATTCCGGGCAGACTGCGTATTTTTGTCAGCATATCATTATCGGCAAAGGCAAAACCTCCGGACAATTCTATTCTGACATCCCATTCTTTGTTTTCCGGTTTTATATATATTTTATTTCGGCCATTTCTATCGTTTTTTAAAATTTCTTTTAATCCGCTGACCGCACCGACATTGTTTATGTAAATTTCCAGACCGTTGGCAACTTCGGCTATCGCCTTGTCCAAAGTTTCAACCGTATTAATCATTACCCGCGGCGGAACATCCTCGCTTTGTTTGTCAATTGTAATATTCACAAAAAGCGGCAACCCTGACTGGATAACATTTTCATAACGTGTCAAGCCTTCCGAAAACAAAAGTCCTTCAAAGTTGCCGGTTGCATCCGTCAAGCCGAGAAAAGCATATTTATTGCCGTTTTTGCTTAAGCGTTTTTGGAAAGAACTGACACATCCGGCCAATTTTGCCCGAATATTATCTCCGGCTTTGATATTACGAAAAACTTCAGATGCCGGTTTTACACCCAAGCGTTCCATCCCCCGTTGATAACTGTCCAGCGGATGTGCCGAGAGATAAAAACCGATTGCCTCAGCCTCCAGGCGAAGTTTTTCCAATTCCGGCCAATCCGGTTTATCCGCCAGTTTAACCTCCGCTTTCAGTTCATCATTCCCAAACAATGACGTTTGCGAACTGGTTTTCAACTCCGTTGCCGAGTAAATATGGCGAATAATGGTTTCAACATTTTCAAACAGTTTGCAACGGTTTTTATCCAAACAGTCAAAAGCTCCTGATTTTGCCAACTGTTCCAACTGGCGGCGGTTAATCTGTCTGAAATCCGTGCGATGGATAAAGTCGGATATACTCTTATACGGTCCGTGAGCCGTCCGCTCCTCTTCAATCGCTTTCATACAGGCTTCACCCACACCTTTAATTGCACTCAAGGCATAGCGAATTTTACCGTCTTCCACCCAGAAATCGGAACCGGATTTATTAATATCCGGCTTCAAAACCTCAATCCCCGACTTTTTGCATTCTTCTTTGAAAAACTGCAATTTATCGGTATTGGTAATATCCAGCGACATTACCGCACACATAAATTCTACCGGGTAATGAGCCTTCAAATAAGCGGTTTGATATGAAATCAGGGAATATGCCGCCGCGTGAGATTTGTTAAAACCGTAAGAAGCAAACTTTTCCATCTGATCAAAAATTGCTTCGGCCGTGGCCTGTTCAATTCCGTTTTTAATCGCCCCTTCAGTAAACATTATTCGCTGTTTCGGAATTTCATCACGCATTTTTTTACCCATGACTTTACGGAGCTTATCCGCACCACCCATGGTGTATCCGCCCAGAGCACGGGCAATGTTCATTACCTGCTCTTGATAAATCATAATGCCGTAGGTTTCTTTTAAAATCGGTTCCAGTTGAGGATGGAGATATGTAATTTCTTCCTCTCCGTGTTTACGTTTAATATAGCTCGGAATGTTATCCATCGGTCCCGGACGATACAGGGACACAATAGCGATTAAATCCTCAAAACGGTCTGGTTTTATTTGCTTATGAACATCTTTCATACCGGACGATTCAAACTGGAATACCGCTGCCGTATCGCCTTTTTGCATGAGTTCATAAGTCAGCTTGTCATCCAACGGCACCTTATCCATATCCAGTTCGACACCGTGCACTTTTTTTATCCAGTCGACGGCTTTCTTAATTACCGTCAATGTTTTCAAGCCCAAAAAGTCAAACTTAATCAGACCGGTTTCTTCCACATATTTCATATCGTACTGGGTAACCGGCATATCTGCCCGAGGATCTTTATATAACGGCACCAATTGGTCGAGCGGACGGTCGCCGATAACTACACCGGCAGCGTGTACGCCCGAATGGCGGTACAGACCTTCCAGTTTCATGGCTATGTCAAAAAGTTTGTTAACCTGCGGGTCATTCTGCCGCATTTCTTCCAATTCCGGAACTTGATCCAAAGCTTCTTGAAGGGTCGGGTTCTTTCCCTGAACTCCGGGCGGAATCATCTTGGAAATCCGGTCGGCCTGAGAATACGGCATTTGCAAAACACGAGCCACATCACGGATGACCGCTTTAGATTGCAGCTTACCGTAGGTAATAATTTGGGCCACATGGTCAAAACCATATTTATTCTGCACATACTCAATTGTCTTACCACGGTTTTCCTGACAAAAGTCAACGTCAAAATCCGGCATGTTAATACGTTCAGGGTTTAAGAAACGTTCAAACAGCAAGTCCAGTTTCAAAGGATCCAAATCCGTAATACGCAACGACCACGCCACAATAGAGCCCGCACCGGAACCACGCCCCGGACCGACAGGAACCCCGTTGGCTTTCGACCAGCGGATAAAGTCCGACACGATAAGAAAATACCCCGGGAAGCCCATCTTTTTAATAACGCTTAACTCATATTCCAAACGAGCATAATATCTTTCGTCCAGTTCTTTTTTTTCTTCCGCGGTCATACCTTCAAAATAGACATGGTCTTTCATTCGCTGATTCAGACCTTTTCGGGCTTCTTCATCAATAAACTCGTCTTGCGTCTTACCGTTCGGACATTCAAAAATAGGCAGCAACGGTTGAACTTTGTCGGAAAGGTAGCTGCAGCGTTTGGCAATTGCCACCGTATTGTTAACGGCTTCGGGCAAATCCTTGAACAATTCGAGCATTTCCGCTTCAGAACGCAGGCGGTTGTTCGGAGAAAACTTCTTTCTGTTCTCATTAGCGACATATTCTCCGGCAGCAATACAAACCAAGGCATCATGTGCCTCATACATTTCCGCATCAAAGAAAAACGCCTCGTTGGTTGCCACTAGCGGAATATTGTGTTTGTAGGCCAAGTCAAGAAAAGCATCTTCGGTTTTATTCTCGTTCTCATAACCGATACGGGAAATTTCCATATATAAACGGTTCCCGAAAATTTCTTTCAACTGCAGCAGCGTACTTTCCGCTTCCTTGCGGCGATTTTCCAATATCAGACGGCCTATTTGTCCTTCCGCTCCTCCGCTAAGGGCTATGATTCCGCCATTCAGACTTCTCAAGTCGCTCATTCTTATCTGAGGTTTTTCAACTCCGTTTGAATTGTCCAGATAAGATATTTTCATCAGTTTCATAATATTCTGATAGCCTTCGTCGCTTTGAACCAGCAGGATAATCTTATCCGGCTCAATCGTCCGACCTTTGGATTTCAGCAAATCATCGGCATCAGGATTTCTCAAGTTGAATTGGCATCCCAAAATCGGTTTAACGCCTTCATCTTTGGCATATTTGGAAAAAGCCTTTGCCCCGAACATATTGGCCGTATCGGTTACGGCCACGGCAGCAACGCCTTGATCATGGAGTTTATGAATTAAGGCAGGAACGTGCATAGCCCCTTCGGACAGAGAATATGCCGTATGGACGCGGAGATGCACAAATTTAGGTTCTGCCATTATTTTTCCTTTAGATTAATCTGGTTGGAATTATAGACTATTCTCTTTCATAAACAATAAAAAAATCACAAATGTTAAAAAGGATTGGACGCCTTATTCCAATCCTTTTTATGTTTTTAATCCAATTCGGATAATCTTTGAGCTTGATCTTCCATAATCAGAGCGTCAACTATCTCGCCCAACGCATCTCCGGAAACAACTTCATCCAGCTTATAAAGCGTCAGATTAATCCGGTGATCCGTTACACGCCCCTGCGGATAATTGTAAGTACGAATACGCTCCGAACGGTCTCCGCTGCCGACTTGAAGCTTGCGGCGTTCGGAATATTCCGCGTCAATCGCCGATTTTTGCGAATCGTACAACTTCGCCCGCAAGTGGTTCATGGCCTTTTCTTTATTTTTGAACTGAGAGCGATCATCCTGACATTGTACGACAATTCCGGTCGGAATATGCGTGATACGAACCGCAGATTCCGTTCGGTTAACGTGCTGACCTCCGGCACCCGACGCACGATACACGTCAATCTTTAAATCGGCCGGATTAATATACATATCCACTTCTTCAATTTCAGGAAGAACAGCCACGGTTGCCGCGGAAGTATGCACTCTTCCCTGAGATTCCGTTACCGGCACACGCTGCACACGGTGAGCTCCGGATTCAAACTTCAACTTGGCAAATACGTCTTTTCCGGTAATTTTCGCAGAGGCTTCTTTATAACCGCCCAAACCGTTTTCATCAGCGTCAAGAATTTCAAACCGCCACCCCTGTTTTTGAGAATAACGCTGGTACATTTCAAAAAGAACCGCAGCAAACAAGGCGGCCTCATCCCCGCCCGTTCCGGCCCTGACTTCCAAAATCGCATTTTTCTCGTCTTCTTCATCTTTTGGCAGTAACAGGATTTTGATTTCTTTTTCTAAATCAGGAAGCTGTTCTTTGAGTTCATAAAACTCGGCTTCCGCCATCTCCCGCATTTCTTTATCCAGAGAAGCGTCATCCATCATCGCTCGGGCATCGTTCATATTGCTTTCCATACGATTATAATTATGAATCGCTTCGACCACCGGAGAAAGTTCAGCCAACTCCTTGTTCATTTTGACCAAGTCATCCGAGCTTAAATCAGGAGAGGACAACAAAGCCTGAATTTCATCATGGCGGTTAACAACATTCGCTAATTTTTCTGCAAAACTCATTAATTTAATTCCTCAACAATCTTATCCAGAGCAATCGTTTTTTGCTCTCCGCTGTCCAAATCCTTAACCGTTACGACATTTTGGGCCAACTCCTCAGAACCGATAATCACGGCTTTGACAGCATTTGCTTTATTGGCTTTTATCATTCTTTTTTTCAGGTTTCCGCTATATCCCTGCTCGACCCGAAATCCTGCCCGACGCAGCTGATAAGCGATTTTAACGGCTTCTTCGTTCACATCTTCGCCCACAGGGATAACGGCAATCGGACGCGGAAGAGAGACATCCTCTTCCAACAACATGCTTAACCGTTCAACCCCGCAAGCCCAGCCGATACCTGCAACTTTGCCGCCGCCCATCTGTTCAACCAAGCCATCATATCGACCGCCAGCCAGTACAGTTCCCTGAGCACCGAGTTTGTCGGTAACCAGTTCAAATACCGTATGGGAATAATAATCCAACCCGCGAACCAAGCGGTTGTTTACCCGATATTTGATACCAAGATTATCCAGCCCTTTCAAAACTTCGGCAAAGAATGCGGCAGAAGCTTCGTTCAGACTGTCTTTATACAGCGGAGCACCTGCAACAACGGCTTTATCACATTCTTCTTTGGAATCCAAAACTCGAAGCGGGTTCTTTTCCAAACGGTTTTTACTGTCTTCAGAAAGTTCATCATAACGACTTCTCAAATAAGCCACCAGTTTTTCACGGTAAGCATCACGGCTTTCAGCATCACCCAAAGAGTTGATTTCGACTACGACATTTCCGGCCAATCCTAATGTTTCCACAAATTCATACGCCATGGAAATCACTTCAATATCCGCCTGCGGTGTTTCAACACCCAGAAGTTCCACACCGAACTGGGTAAACTGACGCTGACGCCCTTTTTGCGGACGTTCATAGCGGAACATCGGTCCGGCATAATATAATTTTACCGGAAGGTTTTGCTGCATCCCTTCACTGATAAAAGAACGAACAACGCCGGCCGTTCCTTCGGGACGCAGGGTCAAACTTTCCCTGCCGCGATCTTGGAAACAATACATCTCTTTGGTTACAATATCGGAAGTATCGCCCAGATTTCTGGAAAAAACTTCCGTAAATTCAAAAATCGGCGTTTCAATTTCTTCGAAACCATATTTCTCCACGATTGAGCTTGCCGTCGCCACCACTTTTTTCATTTTCCTTTTGGCATCGCCATAAAGATCATACGTTCCGCGAACATTTTGCAATTTAGCCATTTTTTCTTACCTTTTCTTCAATCAAGCCAATCAGCTCTTCAACAACATTCTCATTTTTTACCTTATGGTCGGGCTTTCCGTCAACATAAATCATATTAAACTCTCCGTTTCCGCCGCAAACGCCAAAATCGGTATGTCCGGCTTCTCCCGGCCCGTTCACAACACACCCCATAATGGCAACACTTATCGGCTGAGAAATATGAACAAGCCTTTTCTCCAAAGTTTCAACCGTCTTCTGAACATCATACCCCCTTCTTGCACAGGTCGGACAGGAAATAATCCGCACTCCCCGATGCCGCAAATCCAGAGCTTTCAAAATCTCATATCCGGCAAGAACTTCTTCTTCCACGTCCGCCGTTAAGGAAACCCGCAGCGTATCGCCAATTCCGTCCATCAACAAGCTGCCGATACCCAATGCCGATTTGACAGTTCCGGCTCTTAATCCGCCGGCCTCGGTTACACCCAAATGCAACGGATAATCACAAGCCGCGGCCAATTTACGGTAAGCGTCAATCATCATCAAGGTATTGGATGACTTCACACTGATTTTAAACTCTCTGAAATCGTTATCTTCAAGCATTTTTGCCTGATCCAAAGCACTTTCCACCAAAGCGTCGGCACAAGGCTCGCCATATTTTTCCAGCAGGCGTTTATCCAACGAACCTCCGTTAACACCGATACGAATCGAACAGTTATTGGCTTTAGCGGCTTTAACAACCTCTTTTACCCGATCCATACCGCCGATATTGCCCGGATTAATTCGTAAGCACGCAGCCCCGTTATCCGCTGCCAACAGAGCCAGACGATAATCAAAATGAATATCCGCAACAACCGGTATTGATACCGATTTTGTGATTTCTTTCATTGCCAGAGCAGACGCTTCATCCGGACAAGAGCAACGGGTGATATCACATCCCGCTTTCACTTGGCATTCAATCTGAGCAATTGTCGCTTTTACATCCGAGGTCAACGTATTGGTCATGGACTGGACAGTTATCGGAGCATCGCCGCCGACAGCCACGTTACCGACCATAATTTTCCTGGATTTGCGTCTGAGTATCTTATTCATTTTTCAACCCTTTTATAAAACAAAAGAAAATAGCAAGTCTGCACCTGCTATTTTCTATAAAGTCATCCTAAAGCTAATGGTTAGCTTCCAAATACTGATCCAAAGAGATGTTCATCTTTTTGTTCGGCTTTACAACATCGGTTTGTTTACCGTTCACAAAGACATCAACCCCTTCATATTTTCCGACGGACAAAATCATTCCTTTGCCTTCCGGAACGGTATAGCTGTCTCCTTCATTTAAAACTTTGCTGAGATAAAGCTTTTGGTCATCTTTAACCTCAACCCAGGTTTCTTTTTTTACCCGAATAACAATCCCTTTATTGCCGGCAGATATTTTTTTATCTTCAACAGCCACAGGCTCAACTTTTTTTTCCTCTCCGGCAGGAACAGTTGTCTCTTCAACAAAACTTCCTTCGCTAACCGTTACCTGACCGTTATCTTCATCGGATTGTTTTGTCGTGTCAATTACAACCACATTTTCAGCGGCCTCCGTTCCCTGAGCCACGTTTTCCTCCGTTGGCACAAAATCTTCAACCTGTAAAGGATATTCCATTTCAACCGTGTTCAGTTCCCCGTTTTCAACAACATCTTCGGCGGCATTAATTTCTTGAACTTCCGAGGCATCCTGCTGCTCATTGAACATAAACCATGCAAAATAAACCGCAACCAAAGCCGCCAAACTAATCATCAAATACTTTTTACTCGGCACGTCGGCTTCTGCCTGAGGTTCCAATACAAAATATTTTTCATTGCGGGAAGCCGCATCGGTTTCTTCTTTATAAAGCTGAACAATGCGGGCACTGTTTAACCCCAAATAATTTGCATAAGAACGGATGAAACCTACCCCGTAAGGGAACTCCGGAATTTCATCATAATTACTGGCCTCAATAGCTTCCAGATAGCTTTGGCGAATACACAAATCCTTAGCCGCATCTGATATTTTATACCCTTTTTTCAGACGGGAATCCTTCAACATTCCTCCGACTTTTCCTTCAACAGGGACAACAGAAACCTTCTCCCCTGTTTTTGCTTTATTTTCTTTTTTTTCAGATTTTTCTTCTGCTGCTGTATTTTCCGTATCTTTTTTCACAACAATATCCTTCTTGCGATTTATTAAAAACCCGATATATTGAAACACATCTTCTAATAGATTTCAATACCATGATCATAAGCATAAGCCAATAATTGCGGACGTAAAGTCCTTTTTTGAGATTTCAGCAATGTTTTTACATAATCGGAAACCTCTTCCACATTTATGGTTCGAATCATTGACTTGACTCTTCCGAACGATGCTCCGGAAGAGGATAAATTTCTAAAGCCCAAGCCGATTAATGCCATTGCTTCAATTGGATTTGATGCCATTTCTCCGCATACGGAACAATAAACCTTGGCCGCATTTGCCTGACTGACAATTTCCCCCATCACTTTTAAAAACGGGGAGGACAACACGTCATAACGTTCCGTCAACCGAGGATTGCCTCTGTCGCAGGCAAAAATAAACTGAGCCAAATCGTTTGTTCCGACAGAAATAAAATCCGCCTGTTTCAGAATCGGTTCCAGCTGGAAAATCACCGACGGAACTTCTATCATTAAACCGGTGTTGACCTTTTTCGGCACAGGTTCGCCGCGGCGTTTTTCTTTCTCCAGTTCAATCAGAAGTGTTTCTTTTGCTTCCTCAAACTCAAATAAATCCGATATCATCGGAAACATGACATTTAATTCTTTTCCGGCAGCAGCTTGCAGGAATGCCCGCATTTGCTTACGTAAAATCGCCCGCCGGTCTAAAGTAATGCGAATCGAACGCCAGCCGATAGCCGGATTTTCTTCTCCAACACTTCCCCAATACGGCAGCAGTTTATCCGAACCGACATCCAAACTTCTGAAAATTACTTTTTTATCTCCGGCCTTATCCATCAGCTCTTTATAATAAGCCGTTTGTTTTTCCACATCCGGCATCTCGTCGGAAGCCATAAACGGAATTTCCGTCCGATACAAACCAACCCCATCGCAATTAGTGGCGGCAATATAATCCAAATCGAAGGCCAAACCGACATTCACATAAAGTCCGATGCGAATTCCGTCCAATGTTTTTGCCGGAAGTTTTTTTAACTCAGCCAGACGAGCCTGAAGTTTTTCTTTTTCGGCAAGTTTGGCTTTGAATTTTTCCTGAACGGCCTGGTTCGGATGAATATAAACATAGCTGTCATTTCCGTCAACGGCTATCAGTTCTCCGGTTTTTATTTCCTCAAAAATTCCTTTAATCTTAGAGATTACCGGAATGTTTAACGCCTTGGCGACAATGGCAACGTGCATTGTCGGCGTTCCGTCTTCAATAATCAACCCACGGATTTTGTTATAATCATAATCCATCAAATCCGCCGGTCCCATTGTTTGGGCAACGACGATTATGTCTTTCCACTGTCCGGTTTCTTCCGAAGTTTTCGTATCTCCGCTTAAATAAGACTGCAACCGGTCAGCCACATCTCTTAAGTCATGCAGACGTTCTTTGAGGTAAGAGTCTTTCGTTCCCGACAAGCGGTTCCACATATCTTCATAAGCTCGCTCGACAGCCGCTTCCGCCGTCAAACCGCTGTTGACATTGTCGGCAATTTTTTTATACCAACCCTTATCCTTCGCAAACATCCGATAAGCATCCAGAATGTCAACATGCTCTCCAATTCCCAGTTGTGCGGCGTCAAACTTCTCATCCAAATCGTCATTCATCTGCCGGTGAGCAATTTCCAAGCGGCGAAGTTCTTTCTCTTTATCTTCGGCAAAAATCTGGGTAACGGCTTGTCGGCGGCGGTGTACAACTGCCTTACCCAGACCATAACCTTTACTCAGACTTAAACCTTTTATTCTCTCTTTGGCGGCTATTCCCCGTTCTCTAATCAGTGTTTTTTTGTATTCGGACATTTCATCCGAGGCAATCATCTCGGCAAGAACCATTGCCACCGTCTCAAGGATTTCAATCTCCAGACGGGAATATTCGTGAATTTCTTTGCTCTGAACCGTCAGTACGCCGATTGAACGGCTGCGGCGAATCAGCGGCACACCGAGAAAAGACTTATACGGTTCTTCCCCCATTTCTTTCTTATAAGAAAACTTCGGATGAGCCCAAGCATCAGATACAGCCAAAGAACGGCTCGTTTGAGCAACTTCTCCGACCAGTCCTTCTCCATAGCGGAGCTTGACTTTATGAGCAGAATCTGCGGAAAAACCAAACGAGGAAAACAGCTCCAGATAATCATCATCCACCGACACATAGCAAGCGGAAGCATCGGCATTCATTTGTTCGGCAATAATCTTTGTTATCCGTGCCAATTTAGCCGGAACGTCGTCTTGCCCTTCCGTTACCTGACGCAGCAATTTCAAAATATCCATCGCCTGATTTATTGCCAGAGATTTCATTTTTTTCCCAGTGTTTTGAAACTTTAATCTTGCGATTTAATTTATATTATCTATATTCTGTTTCATCAAGGATAAAGTTTAACTTAATGGAGTAAATAAATGGCTAACAACTACAAAAAAGGCGATAAAGACACCAGACCTTGGGGAACATGGGAAGTATTGGACAGCGGCGAAGGTTTTTGCGTTAAGAGAATCTGCGTTACTCCGGGAAATATTTTGTCTTTACAATCCCATAACTTCAGAAACGAGCATTGGATTATCGTCAACGGGGAAGCCGTTGTTACTCTCGGGGAAGAAAAAATCAGCAAAAAAGCCGGCGAAAATGTCTTTATTCCGGTAAAAGTCAAGCACCGTATTCAAAACAATTCAAACGAAAATATGGAATTTATTGAAGTTCAGACCGGCGAAACTCTGGATGAAAACGATATTATTCGTTACGAAGACAGTTACGGCAGAGTTTAGAAAAAGTTTTTATTTATCTTTTATGTCACTTAAACTATTTTGCATATGAAAACAATAAACACTTATCAGAAAGGCGACAGAGATGTTCGACCTTGGGGAATGTGGGAAGTCTTGGGCTGCGGAAAAGGCTATTGCCTGAAACAAATCACGGTTTATCCGGGAAAAGTCTTATCCTTACAAGTACATCAGTTCCGCAACGAAAAATGGATTATTGTCCAAGGACAAGCCGTTGTTACTCTCGGAGACAAGAACAACCGTCAGCAAAAAGTTCCGGGTGATGTTATTCTCATTCCCAAACAAGTCGTTCACCGCATCCAAAACAGCGGAGCAGACGACTTGATTTTCATTGAAATTCAGAATGGCGATGTCCTTGATGAAAATGACATTACCAGACTGGAAGATGTATACGGACGAGTATAAAACTCGTTGGTTCTCAAAAAAACATCCCTCCAAACCGCAACCGCGTTTTAGAGGGATTTTATTTGTCTATACAATATATTTTTTGGAAATTTTCTTAAACTCTTCGCTTCCCGCTTTTTCCAACCACTCAAAAAAGACCATCTCGGAACTGACAATATCCACACCGTTTTTAGACATTCTTTGCAACCCCAATACATTTTGCAGAGCATCTCGGGAAGAGCAGGCATTGGAAACGACAAACACTTCATATCCGCGGCTTTTTAAGTCTAAGGCCGTCTGGGTTACACAAATATGGGTCTCTATTCCGGCAATGATGATTTGTTTTTTTCCTGAAGTTTCAATTTCTTTAAAAATTTCTTCATTTTTCGCACAGGAAAACTCCAGTTTTTCGCAGTAATTCCTTTTATCATCGGCGATTTGACGCAAATCCACCATTGTCGGCCCCAGCCCTTTTGGGTATTGCTCGGTAACAATAAAAGGAATGTTTAACTCTTTTGCAACGGCCAACAATTTTGTCGTGTTATTTATCACTTCCCGAGGGTTGTCCATCGCCGGAGCAAGACGTTCCTGAACGTCTATAATCAGCAGCAAAGAATTGTTTCTATTCATCAACATTGTTCATTCCTTTCACTTATTGACTATAAATGGTTGACTATCTTATGAAAAAAGATAATACTTCAGAAAACATAATTAAACCAGTTATTAAGAGAAGAAATACAATGAATTTTTTAGATTTAGGGTTAAGTGAAAAAACAGTTCAGGCCATTAACGAATTTGGCATCAAAGAACCAACCACCGTTCAAAATGACGTTATCCCGTCCATTCTGCAGGGGAAAGACGTTTTTACGATTGCTCCGCAAGGCTGCGGCAAGACCTGTTCTTATGTGTTTCCGCTGATTGACATTATCAGCAACAAAGGCGGGCAGAATATTTTGATTATTACCCCTAATTCTGACCAATCCGTCGTTGTATCCGACCGTTTGTCCATCTTTAATAAATATCATGAAATTAATGAAGCGACAATTAAGGACAAAGACGAAGACATTAACAATGAAGCCAATGTGATTATCGGTTCTCCTGATTTGCTGGCTGAAATTATTGATGACGGAAAAATCGACCTTTCCAAAACAAATATTTTGGTTGTTGATGACATTAACCTCATTAAAAAGAACAAACAACTTGATAATCTGGAAAAAGTCTTGGAAATTCTTCCGGCAAACAAGCAAAATATCGTTTACACCAATCGCCGTTCAAAAGAGACTCAAGGTATTTTAGATAAAATCCTCAAGGCTCCGGAAGAGATTAAAGTTGATAAAAATAAGGAACAAGAAGCTGAAATCACCGCTCAAGCCGTTCAACCCTGCAAAACTTCCGAGAAAAAAGCATCTTCCTGCCGCAAAGCACCTGCCAATCAGGATCCCGAGGCTTTGGAACTGATAAAAAAATACAATACGTTTAACGGGAAAACGCCGGAATTTTTAATCATCAAAGGATTAATCGTCAATGTTGACGAACAATAAAAAAGGCCTCTCTCTGCAGAGGCTTTTTTTGTCTTTCGCTTGAGAGTGTGAAGGAATGTTATAATTTTCTTGCTTTACATTTTAAAATGTAACATGATGTTTTAAGTAATTTAACAACAAAGAGCAAAACAATGTATCAAAAGTTGGTTAACGGTGAATTCGGATTAAAAGAAACTTTTTGGAAATTCGGTGTTTTAGGAATAATCATTACTGATTTTATTGTTAAGGCTTTTGGCGGATTTCTGGCTAAAAAACTGGCCGGCATCAGCATTTTAACTTATTACACAAAATATTTTAACCCGCTGAAAATGGATAGTGCTCTGCTTATTTTGACGGTTTGCTATTTTGTCAGTCTGGCGTTTTTCCTGTTTTATTGCGTCAGTGTTGTCCGAGGGGTTTGGAAAAGCTCGGAAGCTTATGAACGCAGTATCTGGCTGAGGCATATTGCCCGTATTCTTACTTTGCTCTTAGTTTTTGTTTCAATTTCCTCTTTCTTTTAAAAGGGTTCTTATGAAAAAAGTATTTGTATTGTTTTTTATTTTGCTTTTGACGGCTTGCACTGTCGGAGAGTTTTCTGAAAAGCGTAACCGTCTGCATAACATGAACAGAACCAATATTTGTGAGAAAGACCCTTCCCGTTGCATCAACGGCATTCCATGGTAATAATAAGACTTACCCTAGAATTTTAATGGCAAATTAATCTTTATGCTTTATCATCTCTTCTGCAATTCAGAGATGAATTGCGGTGTCTGAAAAACATCTTTACAACAAATCCACCCAAGGTGGAGTAAGTCGATATAAGCTGCTTTGCAGACGAATAAGGCTGACTGCGTTGTAACAGTTTTTCAGCTCCACCGCCTTAAAATTTTAAGGCGGTTTTGTTTAATAAAAACAAAATCAGGAGTTTGAAAATGAGTAAAAAAAACCGTCCGTTTAACACAAACTTTGCCGAACGCAATCCGGAAACAACCGTTTTGCTTGGTCGGCAAATTGAACAAATCAGAACCAATAACAATTATTCCGTTACCGAGCTTTGCGATGTTCTTGACTTTCAACCTGACCGTTGGGTTGAGATTGAAAACGGCACGACTTTCGCCCTTGCCTATCTGACCCGTTTTGCCAAGTTCTTCAAAAAGAAAATCAAAATCGAACTTATCGGATAAAATAAAAGCCCCTCGAAAAGAGGGGCTTTTATTTTATTTACTTTGGTTTTCAAAGTCGTGTTTTTCTTTTAGGAAAATCACCACTCCCAATGGAATTGAGAGAGCATACATTGCCGTCATAATTCCCAATGTCAGCCATGGCTGACTAATGATGAAGCTGGCGAACAGAGCCACAAACAACATCATCGGCAGAAACATATAAGTCGGAACTTTCATTTTCTTGGTAGAAATTGTCGGAATCCGACTGACCATTAAAAATGCAATAATACACATCAAGGTACTGCAAAAACTATTTGATCTGACAATGCTTTCCAATTCCGGAAAGTCAAAAGTAACCATAATCGGCATAATCGCCAATGCTGCGGCTGCCGGTGCCGGCACACCGACAAAAAAGTGCTGCCAATATTCCGGCTGAGGCTCATCGTCCAACATCGTGTTAAAGCGAGCCAAACGCATAGACATTCCGATAGAAAACAGAAGGCAGAAAAACCATCCGAATTTCGGCAAGTCAAACAATGTCCATTGGAACATCAGAATAGCCGGAGCAACACCAAAGCTGACGAAGTCAGACAGTGAATCCAATTCAGCACCAAACTTTGACGAACCTTTTAACATTCTGGCAACCCGACCATCCAAGCCATCAAAAAAAGCTGCCAAAAAGATACAAATAACCGCTTTGGCCCAATCTTCCTGAATGGAATAGCGAATTGAGGTTACGCCTGCACAAAGAGCCAACATGGTTACAATATTCGGGGCGATTTTGCGAAACGGCAAACTCGTAAACTTCTGTTTGGACAACAGAAGTTTGTTATTAATCTTTTCCATTATCTCATAACTCCTTTAATCTGAGCTGCATCACTATTTAAATTAGCCAGAACGGTTTCTCCGGCAACCATTGTCTGGCCAAGGCAAACCTGAGGTTCAACACCTTCCGGCAAATAAACATCCAGACGGGAACCAAAACGAATCATTCCGAAACGTTCTCCGGCTTTAAACTCCATGCCTTCCGTCGCTTCGCACAAAATGCGACGGGCAATCAAACCTGCAATCTGAACGAAAGCGATGTCCTTGCCGCTTTTGGTCTTCATGGCGAGAAGCTGACGCTCATTATCCTTGGAGGCCTTATCCAAAGTCGCGTTAAGAAATTTACCCGGCACATAGACGGCTTTGGTAATTTTTCCTTCCGCAGGAGCTCTGTTAACATGAACATTAAACACGCTCATAAAAATACTGACACGGGTAAATTTCTGATTACCCAGTGCCAACTCTTCAGGAGCTTGAACTTTTGTTATCATTTGAACCGTTCCGTCCGCCGGAGAAATAACAACGTCCTTAATCTCCGGAGTAACTCTTTCCGGATCACGGAAAAAGTAAAAACACCAAACGGTCAAAATCATTCCAAACCAACCCAATGGCTGCCAAATCATTGCCAATAACGCTGTTATTGCAGCAAAAATTCCTACAAACTTCCACCCCTCGTTGTGGATATTCGGAAGAACGTAGCGACGCCATGAAATATCAATGGTTTTCATTTTTTTATCCTTTCTAAATGCCCGCGAGCCGCTTTTGCCGAGACGCTGTCTCCGCCGCAAATCACAATTCCCTGCGGGACGTTTGATTATATGACCCAAACAGAAGAACACATTTTTCCGAAAGAAACAAGTTTTATGTTGCATTTATTATTTTTTGTATGTATAAACTTCTTTGTTAATTTTATGCGCTTGTGGCGGAACAGGTAGACGCTGCAGACTTAAAATCTGTTGTCCGCAAGGACGTGCCGGTTCGATTCCGGCCTAGCGCACCATAATAAAAAAACCTCCCCTTCGGGAGGATTTTTTATTATGGTGTCTCAGATTAGAATATCGAAGCGGCACGGTGCCGGTTTGACCTGCAGTTCGCAGGCGGATATAGACGCCGATTGCCGATAGGCAAGCGAACAAAGTCGGCGAAAAAACTTTTTGATGAAAAAGTTTTAGCCCTTCCGGCCTAGTGCACTATAATAAAAACAGGTACCCTTGTGGTACCTTTTTCATTTTAATATTTTAAATAACAAAATCCTAAATTTAATCCATTTGCTCTGCAACCTACGAAATTTTGTCCAATTGTGTCATTATAAATATTGAACAATATCATATTTTATGATATATTTAGATTCTAAAAAGATATTATTCTGGGCGGTTATGCGGTTCATTGTTGTGGTTATGCCATTACTTAAGAACTACTGTATTTGTACTGGCGGATAAATCTTTCATAAAAAGAAACAACCAAAACCCAATATATAATGAACAACAACGTAAAAAACGTACTTTCTTATATGCTAGGCAATGAGAAGTACACTTTCGTCGACATGCTCGGCTGTGGCGATTTTTCGGGACTTTCAACATTCGCAATCATGGAAGGAAACGGCATCAAAGGTTACACCGGCGAGACCATCCAATTCCAATGCAGCACGTTGAGCCGCGGAACCAATCGCGAACTCCAACTTCGCAGCTACGACAAGTCGACAAACAAGACAACAGTCGACGAGCGTCTCACTATCGGAGACCTGTTCCCCGGCCACGAGGTAGTCATCCTTACCGGTGGAGACAGCATCAGAGGTTTCGCTCCTGTGTTCGACGACAAGCTCGACTTGGCTCTCTGGCTGAGAGATCTGAAGAACTGGCACGGCTCTCTTCCTGAGAATAATCGCTGGGCTTTCTCCTCTGCTCTTGAGGACATGGTCGAATTGGCAAAGTTCCTCTACCGAAACAACCCCAACAAGGTTGCCTCAGTGCTCGACGAACTGTAAAAAAACTTCAAGCTTCGGCTTGACTTCATCCAACAGCCCCTGAAAGTATTTCAAACTTTAGGGGCTGTTTCTTTTTCCAATTATTCATCTTTCTGACAGGCTTAATTTGACGACAAGACAAATATGTGAGAATATTTTAGTATATTTCACAATTATTGAGGTATTCTCACATGAAGTCTAAGCTTAAATCATTATGCTTTTGGGCATTTTTTTTCATTTTATTAACCGGACTAATGTTTTGGGGAATATTTCTCTTAATTACCAACAACATACTAACTGATAATCATTATGATGATTTAATCTATGTATCTTTTTGTATTTTGGGATATTCATTTTTAACTATTTTTATTATTTTTTCTTTCCTTATCTTTCAAAAAAAGCTTCCTGACAGGCTTAAAAAATTTGAAAAAATTAAATACTTATTAGCAACGTTTTTGTTAATGCTCTGTGAAGCAATTTTGGCTGCTGCCGGCTTACCAGACTTGGATTGACAAACATCTTTGATTTTATTCATAAAAATCCCTGCACCCTCTTGACAAAACTTATCGAAAATTATATTATTCGACAAAAAATGGAGGAGCTATGGAAAAAGTTAATCATACCCAATTGCCGTTAACCAGCGAAGTTATCACTGCTTTATGCGACAGATGTCTCGGTTCAGGTCAGGAAGTTAAGGTTTATAAAATTGACACAAGCCCTGATTTTACCGTTCAGATGAGTTTGGACGCTCCTTCCATTTCCGTTTTGAAGGATTATTTGCAACGTTATCCGTTCAAGCCTCAAGATGATATTTTCGGAGAACGGAATTTTGCTCAACCAATCGCTTATTGGAGCCATCCGGATATTAACGGCGGAGATACCGTTTTGACAATCAACCGTTATTCTCCCGGATTTTCCATAGAAATTCACAAAGCCGGACTACCTGCTCCGGATAATGAAGAATCTTTGATTAAAACCCGTACCTGGTCTGAAAAAATTGCCAATATGCCGGACTCTTCTTTTGATATTCTGTATGACGACCTGCATTACTTGTCATCACGCCGACACTCTATTGATGTCTGCTCTCTGGGATTGTTTACAAACACCGGAAACCTTTTATATTCCAGCAGAGACCAACGGGCTTACATTATTGATGTACAGCCTTTCATTCAAAAACCGGGGATTTTACCTACTCAGACAAAAGGCTTTAATACTCCGCTTTATTTAACCAGAGGTTTGCTTCCGGGAGCCCTTTGTTATGCGGAAGAACACAGTAAGGATCCCGAATTAATCCAAATCCGCACAGAAATTATCGCCAAAAGCATTAGTGCCGCCAAACGCAACAATTTGAATGATGTTAACGGTTATCTGAAAGGTAACATGGATAATATGCTTCATTTCTGGCGATTACAACTTCTTAAATTGAATATTCCTGAAAGATACCACGACTCTTTTCTGACGCAAATCGGTTCCATTAGGCAGAACGATCGTTATGAAACCATCAAGAAACCGTTATTGTATCATCAAATCAGAGGCTGCAATGACTATTAAACTAAAAAAGCTCCTTTTTCGGGAGCTTTTTCAGTTAGAGATAAATATTTCCTTATGCTTTAGACACACCGGAAACATAGAGTTCTATTTTATCCTCATAGAGTTTTTCCAGCCGCTTAAAGCGTTTGTAGCACCAGAAATTTATTATGAGGAGCACCCCACAAATTCCTGTAAAGATAATCACACCTCCTAACAAAAAATCATAAGCGATTCCGGTGAAAAATAGTATTATCCCTATAGGGACTAAAGCACAAATACTTTCAAACAAGCGTAAAATACCTCCTTGGGCTATGATGAAAGCATTTCCTTCCACCTCCGAGGGAGCAAACACGACCGTGGGAATTTTCAGAAACAATAGTCGTTTGTTCCAGACTTTGAAAAAGTTTACGCCACATTCTTCGGGGGTTTTTCCATACTTCAGTTTAAACCAATCGCCCGCTTCTTTTAATAATTCTTCTTGTACCATAATATACTGAATTTAGTGAAACATCATAATTTTATTGCATTTTTTGTATAAACTGATACTTAGAAAAAATCAAATGTTTTCTACCGGAGGAAAGATGTTATTTGCAATTGAACCATGGTTGGAAGAACTCCAGCAAAAGCTTTCATCAGCTTTTGGGAAAAGAATTTTGTTTACCGGTCTGCAGGGAAGTTACGCCCGAGGAGAAGCCGGCCCGGAGAGTGATATTGACTTTGTACTTATTCTGGATAAGGTTGGACTTCCCGACTTAGAAACCTATCGGGCGATTGTTCGTTCCATGCCTTTTTCCGAGAAAGCCTGCGGATTTATTTCCGGAAAAAAGGAAATTCAAAACTGGGAAAAATCTGATTTGTTTCAATTTATCCATGACACAAAACCTTTGTCCGGAAATCTGGCACAATTAATTTCTCCCCTATCTGATCAAGATATTCGTCTGTCGATTAAAAACGGAGCTCAAAACCTCTATCATGCCGCCGTGCACAGTTTTTTATTTGATGAGAATTTACCTTCTTCTTTAACAGCTTTATACAAAATGGTCTTTTTCATTTTGCAGGCCGAATATTTTTTAACGGCACATCACTATATTTCCACCAAAACAGAATTATTGCCTCTTTTAAGCGGAGAAAATCGAGAAATTATGGATTATTGTCTTAATCGGAAAAAATTCTCCGGTTGCTCAGAAACGGAAATAAAATCAGCTTACGACAAGCTTATTCTCTGGTGTTCGGAAAAAATCGCTAGCTGACACGATACCCTTTGGCATAATTTTTCAACAATACGTTTTTGTCGGAAGAAGTATCATATATGGAAAGTTTATCCGTAATCTTAATATATTCCGGAAGAAATTTTTTCACCATAGACGCCCGTTTTTCAATCAATTCGTACGGCGTATGGCGATTGCTAACCGCTTCACGCTGAATTGCTCTAGTATGAGCTTTTTCCACATTACACAGAATAAAGGACATTTCCGTATTGTAGCCGTATTTACGGATATTATTCATCAGCTGCACATGAGGAATATTAACTCCGCTATGCTCCATACGAATATCGCATTTTTTCTCAACGGCACGCCGCAAAAGCTCATATCCGATAACGCGGGCGGGAATCTCCCATTTGGCAAAACTTCCGGCTTTTCCCAAAACATAAATGTCTGCCCGGTATTGCGGAATACTCTCCATAATGAGGTCAAAACTTATAAATAATTCATCCTTTTTACAATGTTCCCGGCAAAAAGTACTTTTACCGGCTCCGGGGATGCCCCCAACCTGAACAAAGTGCGGATTAGGGCTGCTTTTTACTCCTGCAAGCATAGAAGAAAGAAGCCGTTCATATTCAATACAGCGAATTGCCCCATACTCATAGGGAATGACTTCTCCGACATTCGGTATTAAATCTGTCAGCTTCATGAATTTCGTCCAAATTATTGTCAACTTTTCCTTGATAGCACAAAACAGTAAAATATCAACAAAAATTTTTTACATTTGGCTGAGCGACTGTTTGTAGTAGTCAATAACGGCTCGAACTCTCGGATTATCTTTACTTTTCTTCTTTGCAACCAGATATACGGTTATTTCATTATCACTTTTGAAGTTATCCAGGCAAACCAGGCCTTCTTCTTTGAAACGCATCGGCATAACCGCAATTCCGGCACCGTTGCGAACCATATCAATCGCTGCAGAAGCGGAGTTGGAATTATATCTTATGTGTTTAGCCCGTTTAATAACTTCTTTCCAGCTTTTCATGTAAGTTTGAACATTTCCCTTACTGATAATCCAGTGGTTTTCAAGCATATCTTCAAAATCAGCCGGATATCCGTGTTCTGACAAATATTTTGATGACGCAAAAAAGCCGCATTCTATTTTCTTGTCGCGGATAATTACCACGTCAGAACCTTCAGGCGGAACATAAGTCAAACCAAGATCGACATCTAAAGAATTAAAATTCGGAATATCCAGACTGGATAAAGACACAATATTAATATTCGGATATTTATCAAAAAAGTTGCCGATGTTATCATGCGGTAAGGCAACAAACACGCTTAAAGGCATACTGACCCGAACATCACCCTTTAAATCAGAATTATTTGTTTCTCCATCATAAATCTTGGAAAAAACATCTTCTATCACATGCACATGTTCAATCAGCTTCTTAGCTCGGGAAGTAAGCGTCGTTCCTCTTCCGTCACTAACCAAAAGATTATAACCAACCTCATCTTCCAGAATCGAAAGATATTTGTTAATCGTATCAACAGATGTTCCAAGATTTTCCGTAACTTTTCTTTTGCCGCCATATTCATGAATTGCGGACAAAATAATCAGAGCCTGCAGGCTCATAAAATGCTTTTTTCTTATCATGTAACTCCCTTTCCCGCTCTCAGGGCGGTTTGAAGTTGTTAGTCCCATACTCAACTTAAAGTATAATTTTTAAAAATCAATAAATTTATTTTGCAGAATCGAAAAATCTTATATATGTTTGCTTTGGTTATTTAATTTCAGGAAGGTAAAAAATGGCAAAAATCACTTGGAAACCCGGCACTCTTTTAGCTCCTGTTCCTCCGGCACTAATCTCCTGCGGAACAGTCGACAAACCTAACGTTATGACTGCGGCGTGGACCGGAATTATAAGCAGCGATCCGGTGATTACCTATGTCTCTATCCGCCCTTCCCGTTTTTCACACGAAATTATTAAAGAATCGGGAGAGTTTGTGATAAATCTTCCAACGGCCGCTTTGGTAAGTGCTGTTGATTACTGCGGCGTGAAATCCGGAAGAGACATTGATAAATTCAAGGAAATGGAGCTCACTCCCGGCGTATCTTCAAAAATTTCCGCTCCGCAAATCATGGAATCTCCGCTTTCTTTGGAATGCAAAGTCAAAAGCATTACCAATTACGGTACTCATGATATGTTTTTAGCTGAAGTCGTTGCCGTGAATGTAGATGACAAATATATTGACGAGAAAGGCAAGCTCTGTTTGGAAAAAGCCGGATTGCTGGCTTTTGCCCACGCACATTATTACACTTTAGGGAAATGTCTCGGAAATTTTGGTTTCTCAGTTAACAAAGCTCGTTTAAAAAAGTTAAAAACAACAAAAGCTCAAACTTCTCGAAAAAATTCAAAACCTTTCGGACGTAAAAAAGGATTTAAACCTAGCAAAGCCTCTCGCTAGAGAGGCTTTGTTAGGTTTTGGATAACCGGTTACAATCGTTCTTCCCAATATGCCAACTCCACTTTCATGTTCTGTTGTGCATTTTCTTCAAATATCTTTCGGAAAAACTCCGTCTGATAGAGATAGTCCGAATCCAATAACCTCCGAAGGACTTCACAGCGGTTTTGGGCATATATTTTCGTCTCATAACTGCTATATTCCTTACGAATCTGCATGGCATATATTCCGTAATTATCCCGATCTCCCAAGATTGCCAAATCAACGTCGTGCATTACCTTACAAGCCAACGAAGTTTTAGAAAAATCTCCCGTGTGCTTGGTCGCCATAATCATATCTTCGACATCCTGAGAATAGTTGCCAAGCGGACTCAAATATTTTCGAGCCTTCTCGACAGAACAGATTTCATCATCATCCTGCCCCAGACACACATAATCATGATAAAAAACCGCGGCATACAGGTGTCTTTGCTCAAGTACCGTAAAAGCCCGTCTCTCCTCTTGAGAAATTCGGTCAAAAATATTGACATAATTCAGGCAATAACCGATATGAGACAAATTATGGTAAGCTCTTGTCGAATAATTCAAGCACAGCTTATGCCACGAAACCTGACCTTTCTGTGAAACAAATTGAGGATAATATGTATGCAGAAACTTCTTCATCAGAGCTTGATGAACTGACGGCATAACATACTTTTGAGCCGCAACATATTCGCCTAAAGAACACAAATTCTTTACCGTAGAGGATGAAACATAAGTCAGTTTGGTGTCGGGAACAGGGATGGATGCCATATCCAAATGTCTTCGTCTTACATTCAGCAACTCCCTATTTATGACGGAAAGAGCCATCTCGGCATCATGATCGCCGATAATGCGTTCTCCCCGAATAAGAGATGTTGCTCCCTTTCTGATTGCCGCATCAATCGTTAACCCCTCATAGGAAACAATTTGCAAACATTCCGCTTCATTCATCAAGCGGGTAATTGCTTTTTCTTCTCCAATTGTAAACGATTGCTTGTTTAAAGCTCTATACCGATACATTTGTATCAGATCATCAATGGACTGTGCGATGAGATTTTCCCGCTCTTCTTTATCAAACAATGTGTTTTTAGAGGGGTTAATACCAACACCGATGATAATTTTATCAAAGGTGCACAACGCTTCACATACGATTGCCAGATGCCCTTTGGTAAAAGGATCAAAGCTTCCGGCGTAAAAACCAATTTTTTCCATACTAATACAAATTAAATTATAAACTATAATGAGTAAATTTTTCTGACGGCAGTTTACTTATTTTTTGAAATTTTGTCAACATTGGATAGGTTCATAAAAAAAGCCTCCCGCTAGAGAGGCTTTGGTTTTCGGTTAAGAGGCTTTCTTTTCTTTGTTCTTAAACTGAGCGTTATACAGTGCCT
Source organism: Alphaproteobacteria bacterium (assembly GCA_048463395.1). Taxonomy (GTDB): domain Bacteria; phylum Pseudomonadota; class Alphaproteobacteria; order RF32; family CAG-239; genus JAGAJR01. Next base: position 40,827 of record DBFWPL010000012.1, read on the forward strand.
TGTAAGCCCCGTTTTCTATATTCAATAAAGTTTCGTGCTTGCCTTCCTCAATGATTTCACCATCATTAATAACGACAATTTTATCGGCATTTTGAATAGTTGACAACCGGTGAGCAATAACGAACACCGTTCTGTCCTGCATCAGGTTGTCAATCGCTTTCTGAACAACCGCCTCCGCTTTGTTATCCAAAGCCGACGTTGCCTCATCCAGAATCACGATCGGAGCGTTTTTGATAAAAGCACGGGCAATTGCCAAACGCTGGCGTTGTCCACCGGAAAGTAAGCTTCCCCGTTCTCCGATATCCGTATCAATCCCGTTTTCCAGACCGGCAACAAAATCATCCAGATAAGCCATCTTCAGGGCATTGTGAATTTCAGCTTCGGAAGCATCCTCTTTTCCTAACAAAATATTATCGCGGATTGTTCCCGAGAACAAGAAATTATCCTGAAACACAACGGCAATTTTATCACGAAGAGAGGTTAATGTTAAATCACGAATATCCGTTCCGTCAATTTTTATCGCCCCTTTGACAACATCGTAAAAACGAGGAAGAAGATTAACCACAGTGGTTTTTCCGCCGCCGGAATTACCGACCAAGGCTACGGTCGTTCCCGACTTGACTTCCATATTAATATTCTTTAAGACCGGCGTTCCCTCATTATATTCAAACCAAACATCCTGAAAAACGATGTTTTTGCTGATTTTTTTCAATTCTTTTGCCTTCGGGCGATCTGCAATAGACGGTTTCATATCCAAGATTTCAACCACGCGTTCAATCGCCAGAAAAGAAACCTGAACGGCATTAAAGTTTTTGCCGATGCCTTTAATCGGTGTATACAGCAGCACCAACGCGGTGATAAATGACACAAAGTTACCGCTGCTTATCTGCCCGTGAACAATTAGGTAGCTTCCGTAACCGATAACGCCGGCGATACCGAAGGAAACAATCACATGCAACATTGGGGTCATCCATGCCGTCTTTTGAACCATTTTGATACTTAGTTTGAAAATGGTTCTCATCGTATTGTCAAACTTGTCATATATATGCTGCTGTAGATTATATGATTTAATTGTTTTGCTGCCGGCATAAGTTTCATTGTAATTTGTGAGGATTTTAGAACCTTCGACAACCCCTTTCAGTACCGTCATTTTAATCCGGCGACGGATGGTTGCCAAAGGCAACAATGCACAAAACAAAACGACAATGGCAATAATTGACAACTGCCATGAGTTATAAATCAACACACAAACCAAAGACAATGAAGAAAAAAATCGAGAAATAAAAATCTTTAAATTATCCAACAAACCGGTACAAGAAACATCGGCATCAGCCACAAAACGCTGGATAACAAAGCCGGAATCATGTTTATCATAAAAAGAGGCCGGCAGAGCCAAAAGCTTTTTAAATAATGCCCGTTTGAGGTCCTGGTTAATTTTTGTTCCAACCCAGGTATTTAAATATGTGGCCAAATAGTTCAGACCACCCTGCATTGTCGTAAAAGCAATAATTAAAAACGGAATATACAACGGAGAACCTTCGTTTTTGGCAACAAGGACATCATCCATATAAGGCTTTAAAGCCAAAGCGACTACGGAATCCAACGCCCCGACGGGAATGCAGATTAAAATTCCCAGCAATGCCCTGAACCAATAAGGTTTCACATACGGCCACATTCTTTTGTAATGTTCACTGAATTTTAATTCTGCTGGTTGTTCCATCGTTCTCTTTTCCAATTGTTAAAAATCAGGCTTCATCATATCTGTTCGTTAAAAATTTGCAAGTTTATTCTATATCAATTGCAAAAAACGCAATATCAGGATAACTGCCGCAATTTGAGCAAATCCCAAGAACCAAAAGACCGCCTGATAGCTTTTCTTTTTGTTTTTATGATGAAATACCTTTTGGGCAATGCGAGCTCCCAGCCAGCCGCCGAGCAGCTCCAAGGCATGAAGGTTTCTTTCCGGCACCCGCCAGGTTCCGCGGACTGCCGCCCGTTTATCCAGCCAATATGCCAGAATGACCACCAGATTAATACTTATCATCTGAAAGACCAAAAACAGCAACAGCGTTTTTCCGCCAAAAACCGAAGCCCGAAAATAATGCGTTTCAATGTAATATGCCGATAAAACGACAATCGCCGTATGCAAGATGTAAAAAGGGTTTTTCTGCAACGGGCGACCTAAAAGCAAAAGCCCGATAAGAATTGTTCCAAAGGTTATAACCATATTTATTCCTCAATTGTTTTCGCCCCAATTTAGCCGATTATTTGCAAAAAAGCAAAGGCTAATAGTGAATAAGTAAAAAAAACGATGTGAAAATCTTAAAAAATCTTTATAGTGAACTTAATAAACATGAAACTTATCAGGATTGGTTGAGATGAAAAGATTATCCGTTTTGCCGGCTGTTATTTTAGCGGCGTCTTGCTCCTTTAATTCCGCTCAGGAAAAGCCTAAATACATTATTGACACTCCATACGGAGAGGAAAATTTGTATGATGAAACCATCACACCGGAAGTTTATTCCATCGTAGCCGTTCGCACAACAAACAAAATGCTTGACCAGACAACCAATATTTATGAGACGGCTACAACTCCGACGTTGTACATTATGGAAGTAAAAAAAGCCAGTGAAGACATGCCTAACGGCTTTTATTATGCAAGAAAAGTATCCAAAGACATTATTGCCGGTTCAAGGACTTTTCATGTTGTCAATAATCTGAATGACGCCGACTATTATATTGAAACCGTTGTTGATAAAATTCCGCTTGAGAACACACAGGTTCCGGCTATCAAATACACCATAACCCTTTATGACAAAGACAACAACAAAATCAACGAATGGACGGAAGTTCTTCAACAGGTTCAAAACGGTGATCAAAGCTGGTGGTAAATGAAACTGTTTCTTTACACGCTTTTTTCGTTATGCCTTTCGGGAAGCATTTCAGCTTATGCCGAAGAGTTTGTTGCTGCAGACGAAGATGACAACGGCAGCATTGCTGTTTTCGGAACCGGTTGCGAAAAGTTAAAAGAAGGAGAAGCCCGTTCTTCCGTAAGAGTTCGGGCATCGGACAAAGCCAGTTTTAACGCTGTCAAAAATTTGGCTCAGCTTTCCAACGTTCAAAAAGAATTTAACGAACACGATTTTAATGTCTTGGTTTATAATCTGGTGGACAATTCTCTGGATGATTTGTCAGTTAAAACCACGAAACAAGATGAGGAGGAAATTTGTGTCGAAATTACCGGATATATCCGTCAGGAAAATTTGTTTTACGCCATCCAAAACGCCGTAGAGGCTCAAGAAGACATTGAACGAACCAAAGACACTTCAATTAAAAGTTCTGACCCGGCCATGATGATTGCCCCGACAGTTGTCAAAATTATCGAAAAGAATCCTAATCCGGGGGTTAATAAAAAGAATGAAGAGCGGGTAAAAATCGTTGTCGATAACAGAAAGAGAGCAGAAACGTCTCCTCTTGCGGAAACGCCTCCCGAAACCTCTTCCGAACTTCAAATATCTTCGGAAAGTATGGATAAGAAGGGTTTTGTTTACATCCCTCCGACAGAATTTTTTAATAATACAAAATCAGAGAAAAGGGCTGAAGTTTTAAAAAAACAATTTTCCCAAAATGAATATTTTTATGTTACGGACAAAGCCGATTTGGCCGATTATATCGTCCGGACAAAAGTTTTGCGTGCCAAAGTAGATCCCATCAACAGCAATACCAACCGCCTACAAATGGTTATTGCCGTCGAGTTGGAAAATGTTGAAGACAAAACAACATCAACCGAGCATCAAAACCGTTTTGTATTGTTTTCCAGCAGTGAGGACGAGCAGGAAGTCGCGGCAAAATTAATGACTAAGCTGTTTGAAAAAGCCGGAGAACAAACAATCAACCGCATTGAACAAAAAGAACGGAAGAAAAACCGCGGACCGGCCATTCCGAAAATTATCACACCGGCCGGTTCATCAATGCCGGATGAGCTGAGATAGGACGAATCAGAAAACACAAGTTATTAAGCCGTTTGATTTTTTTGACGGCACAGTAACTGATAACCTGCATTTCCATTTTTTCATAATGCTGATTGACATCTAAAACATCATTACTGACGTACAAAACGATTTCCATATCGGTAAATCCCCTGTCATTATACAGGTTTATATCATAAGAAAGCATGACGTCCTTATTTTGCTCATAAAGTTGTTTTTGCAGATTTGCAAAATGCTCCGTATAATTCAATTGTCTGTTTACGTTCAAAAAATCCGCCAGCATTTGTCTTGACGGAGCCGATAAATCAGCCAAATTTATCTTCTCAATCAGGAAAGAATCCCCTGAAGCAATAGCATACTTCAGCATTGACGGATAAAAAGAAAAAATGTTTTCGTTAATATTGTCAAACCGTGTCTTTAACAAAACCCCCGCCATTTCGAGTAATCCGATATTGATGAGGTTTTGAATATACAGATTTTCGGTCTCTACGGTTAAGTGTCCGCCGATTTCCCATATTTTGTAAGCAAGTGCCTTTGCCCGCTGTTGATTGCCGAGCATTATCTGCTCCTGCATCAGAACAATCAATCCGTTCACATTTTCAGGATTTTGCTTTAATATGGCATAAATTTGCTTTTCAACTTCCATGATTTCAGCCGTACGACCATAATCATATTGCTGTAACAATCGCAGACACCGCATATATTCTTCATTTTGCAATTCCGTCATTGTTTCGTTCCTCTTTTAAATACCTATTTTTCCAACAAAAAAGTTACCGGCCCGTCATTTATTAAAGAAACCTGCATATCTGCCTGAAAAATTCCGTTTTGAACGGGAATGCCTTCAGCCCTGACGCAGTTACTGAAAAACTCATACAGCGGTTTTGCTTTGTCCGGATGAGCTGCGGTTTCAAATCCCGGGCGGTTTCCGCGGCTGGTGTCTCCGGCCAAGGTGAATTGCGAAACGACTAGACATTCGCCTTTTACATCTTTTATGCTAAGGTTCATTTTTCCTTCCGTATCTTCAAATATTCTTAAGTTGCTGACTTTTCTGGCAAGGAATTCAGCCTCTTTTTCAGAATCTTCCTTTTCAACACCGACAAAAACAAGCAAGCCTTTTTCAATGGCGGAAACTACCTCTCCGGCAACAGCTACCGACGCCGTTTTTACCCTTTGCACCAAAACTTTCATTTTACATTCCTACTTATCATGTTTTTTTATTATATTGAAATTATGTTTAAGATAGATTAAAATTCGGGAAAATTTTAAATAAAAAGGATTTAATCCATGAAAAAAATTCTCCTGTTTTTGGCTTTTTTGTTTTTGTCCGGCTGCACCTCTTTCGGAAGGGGCGTGGCAGAAGCCATCTTAAACAAAGACAATACAGAAGACCACCGGCAATGTGATATTGTCGGCGACAAAATTAACGGCATTGACGATTATTTTCAGCAGAAAAAAATTGTTAAAGTGATGATGATTCACGGGGTTGGTTCCCACACTCCGGGTTATGCGACCAGAATCAGAGAGAATCTGGCAAAATCCTTAGGTCTGACCATATTTTCCAAACGGGCAAAAGATATTACCCTGCTTAATCCGGACGACGGAAAAACGGAAATCGGCCATTTGCAGGTTATCCGCATGCAAAACGAAGACCGCACCAAGGATTTGATTTTCTATGAATTGACTTGGTCAAATATTACCGCCAAGCAAAAGAAGATTTTAGATTACGACACTTCGGGAAAGTATGCTTATAAAAGAGCTCCGTTTAACCACAGCATGAAAAAGTTTCTGAATGACACGGTTCCCGACCCGATGATTTATCTGATTGATAAAGACAATCTTATTCTCAATGCTGCCAAACAGGCCAGCTGTTGGATGCTCGGACACAATTGGAACCAGTTGAAAAACAATCAAAAACAAGTATGCAGTGTCTCTTCTTACAATCAACTGAAAGATTTAAGCGACGAGAACATTATTTATATTACGCATAGTTTGGGCAGCCGGATTTTAATGGACAGCATGACCGATATTGTTAATGAAATTGCTCAGGCAGACATTCACCAAAACAGAGATGCAGAACTGATCACCAATGAATTGAAAAACAAAAACATCACGGTATTTATGCTCGCCAACCAGCTGCCAATCTTGCAAATCGGCCGCAAAAGCCCCGCCGTTACCAATCAAATTAATGCCTATTGCAAGAAGCAAGGCAAAAATTATAACAACCGGGTCTTCGAACAGGTTAGTATTGTCGCCTTCTCAGATCCGAACGATTTGTTGAGTTATGACATTCCACAAAGTTTTGTTGATTCTTACATTGACTCTCGGATGTGTCCTTCGCTGACCAATGTCAACATTAATATCGCCGAAGAAATTTCGGCATTTGGGTTATCCGTTGTCAATCCGGTTGCATCACACACCGAATACGACAACGACGAGCGGGTAATTGAGATGATTTCGCAGGGAACACATCATATCAAAGACGACAAAATCCTAAATAAAAAATGCCGTTTTATTGAATTAGACGATTAGGGGGTTATATCTTTTCTGCACGGGAGAAGAACGAATGAACGACATGGCTGCGGAACTTTCCGCTTTTACGATAATTCTGGACGGCAAAGGCAGCGGAGAACTGCTGACACCGGAGCAGTCGGATAAAGAAAAGTTAAAAACCACCCCTAATAATTTTTGGCAAAATCTGGATTACAAAGCCCCGGAAACATACCGTTTGTTGACAGAGGATTACGGGATTGAAACTACCGTGGCCGACGCTTTATGCGACGAGGAAACCCGTCCCCGTTACTTTGCAACGGAAAAAGGCATTGTGGTTATTTTAAGAGACGTCAACTTAAACAAAAATAGCAGCATTGACGATATGATTTCCCTGCGGTTTTGGATTGACGACACTAAAATCATTTCCCTTTCCCACCGTAAGATTAACGCCATCCACACCGTTTTTGAAAAATTAATAAGAAAAATCGGTCCGAAAAACACTTTAGAATGTTTTATTGATATTGCCGACGGCATTGTTTCCAATATTGAAAATGTCGTTATGGAAATCAGAGACGCCACGGATGATTTGGAAGAGCGGGTTATTAATCTGGATACACTCAGTGATTTTGATTTGCGGGAATCGCTCAGTGAACTGCGGCGGGAAATTATATCCATTCGCCGTTACAGCAATCCGCAAAAAGATATTTTTCTTAATCTGCAACATGAAACCTCTTCCGTTTTCAAAGGCAGCAAGAGCAAAGCCCGTCTTCGGGAAACATATAACACGTTGGTTAAAATCATTGAAGATTTAGATTACTCAAAAGATCATTTGTCTGTTTTCTATGAGGAACTGCAAAGCAAGATGAGCATTAACATGAACCGGATTATGTATATGATTTCCATTGTTACGGTTATCTTTATGCCGTTAGGGCTGATTACCGGTCTGCTGGGAATCAATGTCGCCGGCATTCCTTACGCCGAAAGCCATTGGGCTTTTGCCGCAGTGTGCGGTTTTCTGTTCCTTCTGGTAACAGTTTTATTGTTAATTATGCGAAAACTGCACTGGCTTTAATCAAAAAACAAATATCCAAAACAAACCGCCGAAATGATACCAACCACATCGGCAAACAAAGCACAAGGCAAAGCCGAACGCGTTTTGCTGATTTTTACTGCCCCGAAATAGACAGCCAAAACATAAAAGGTTGTTTCCGTTGAGCCTTGGACAATACTCGAGATAAAGGCCGGAAAACTATCCGCTCCGTAAGTCTGCATGGTTTCAATCATCATCGCCCGAGCCCCGCTTCCCGACAATGGTTTGAGCAAGGCCGTGGGCAAAGCCGGAACAAAACCGGTATCCAACCCCATCCACTCAAATAAAGCAGCGAATCCCGCTACTAACAGCTCCATTATGCCGGAACTCCGCAAAACGGCAATGGCAACCAACATTGCCACTAGATAAGGAATAATGCGAACGGCAATATCAAAACCTTCTTTCGCCCCCTGAATAAACGTGTCGTACACATTGACTTTCCGGACAACTCCGGATAAAAGAAAAACCGTTATCAGCGAAAATAAAATACAATTTCCCCAATTGGCGGAATTTGCCAAACGTTCGTCCGGCGGAAGGTTGTTAAAATACCAAGCCGTTAAAACAACAAGTCCGGCGAATCCCAGCAAATAACTTAAAACCACCCGATTAAACACGTCGAGTTTTTGTATCAGGGCGACAATAGCAAACCCTGCCAAAGTTGATAAAGACGTGGCAAGCAATATCGGTATAAACACGGCAGCGGGATTTGCTGCCCCCAACTCTGCCCGATACATTAAAATCGTTATCGGTATCAGGGTTACCGCCGAGGAGTTGATAACCATAAACAATATCTGGGCATTGGAAGCCGTATCCTTTTTAGGGTTTAGTTCCTGCAACTGTTCCATGGCTTTTAAGCCCATCGGAGTTGCGGCATTGTCCAGTCCCAACATGTTGGCGGCAATATTCATAACCATTGAGCCGATTGAAGGATGATTTTCAGGCACTTCCGGCATTATTCTGCGAAACAGGGGATAAAGAGCTTTTGCCAACAGGTTGGTCAGGCCCGAGGCTTCGGCAATTTTGAGCAAACCCAGCCAAAAACACAAAATTCCGGTCAAATTCAGAGAAATGGTAAACGCACTTTTAGAAGAAGAAAAAACCGATGACACCAAATCCGTCCAAACGGAGGCATTTCCCGCAAACACACTTTGATACAACGCAGCCGCAAAAGCCGCCATAAAAAAAGAAAACCAAATGATATTCAGCATTTTTCCTCCGCCGTTTTTTAGCGATTGTAAGCGAAAAAAAGTGAAAATATTGCTAATTCCTTTAATAAAATTTAAGAAAACCGGCGTAAATTTATTGTAAAATCAATTTTGAGGAGGGTTGTAAAATGCACCACATATCTTGGCTTGTTTTGCTCGGTCTGGCAATTATTTTTTATTTTATTTATGTTCAACTCATCAAAGCCAGAAATAAAGTAAAAGAGGCCTCTTCCGGCATAGACGTCCAACTCAAAAAACGTTATGACATGATTCCGAACCTGTTGAATATGGCGGCAAAATTCATGGAGCACGAGAAAACGCTCATGGAAGAGATTACCAAGCTGAGAACTCAAGCCATGGAAAATTCTTTTACGGGAAACCCGCAACAACAAATCGAATTGGAAAATTTATTAGACAAGAAGCTGAAAGAATTTACCTTATCCGTTGAAAATTATCCGGATTTGAAATCTAACCAGACAATGTTACAGGCGATGAACAGCCTGAGCGAGGTTGAAGAGCACATTGCCGCCGCCAGACGGTTTTACAATGCCAGCGTCAATGAGCTGAAAAATACAGCCGAAATTTTTCCGGGAAACGTGGTTGCTAAACTCGTTAACGTGAAAGCCAACATGCCGTTTTTTGAGGCTGAGGCCGCTGCTAAAGAAAGTATTGACAGCAGGGACTTCTTTAAATGATTCCTGACAAGCGGAAATCTGCAAAGCTCAATACTGAATTCAAGAATTTTTTTGATACAAAATTCCAAAACGATTTTCCCGAGCTGGAAAAACAAAGAAAAAAATATTTGTTATATTTTTGGATATTGTGCTTTGTCTCCGTTATTGTTATCAGCGTTATTCATACTTCTGTCGTTGTTGTCGGCGGACAAGATCTGGCAATGAACGATAATTATGTTACCGTTATGTTTTTTCTGGTCGCTGCCGCCATTTATATTATCCATTCTCCGATTAACCGTTTTAAAGAACACATCAAAAAAAACGTGATGAAAAAACTGCTTTCTTATTTTGGTGATTTTTCTTACGCTTATCAGCGAGGAATTTATTCCAATCTGATTAAAAAAACTTGTTTGTTCGGAGATTATGACGACAAAGAGGACGATGACTTTTTCAGCGGAACTTATAAAAATGTTAATATTATGGTTGCGGAAGAAGAACTTATTAAAATTGTCCACACCCAAAAAGGCTCCCGAAGAGTTACCATTTTTGACGGAATCATCATTGAACTGGATATGAACAAAAACTTTAACGGACAAACAGTCGTTAAAAAGGATCACGGAATTTTCAACCGTTTTTACTGCGTTTCAAAGATGGAAAACGTAAAACTGGAAGACGTTGTTTTTGAAAAACATTTTGAAGTTTATTCCACAGATCAAATTGAGGCTCGTTACGTTTTGACAACCGCTTTTATGGAAAGAATGCTTCAACTTAAACAGGTCTTCAAAGGAAGACAAATCCAATTCAGTTTCTTTGATAACAAAGTCATCATTGCCATAGATACATCAAAAGATATGTTTGAGGTATCCTCCTTATTCCACAAAATTCCCGACTATAAAAGAACATTCGAAACATTCAATCAAATTAATGCCGTTTTCTCAATTATTGAGATTTTACTCTCACCAAAATAAATTTTCCCCTTCCCGAAATGTAACAGAAATATGAAATTGCATTTAAAATGCGTGGGTGTGCACACTTTTTTGTTGCAAAAAAAAAAAATGACTTAGTATAGATAGTGTGTAGGCTTTAGATTTTATAACTGTGTGGGGTGTGCTATGATTAATACTAAG
>DBFWPL010000013.1:0-10236 GCA_048463395.1 Alphaproteobacteria bacterium
GACGAATCGTAAGTTAAGTTGAAATCGGTTGCCTGTACATTGCCTGAAATCAGCAGACAGGTCGAAATATATAACAAATACTTAGTATTAATCATAGTACACCTCACACAGTTATAAGAACTAAAGCCTATACCATCTATACTAAGTCATTTTTTTTTTTGCAACAAAAAAGTGTATCAAGGGAACTTTTTATGCGTTCATCATGAAAAAAACCCGGTAAAACCAGGGTTTTCTTCTTCTACTTTCAAAGGGATAGACGGAACCTAAGGATAGTTTTATTTTTTCAAAACATCAGAGATAACCGGATGTTTATAAGCCAGTGTTGCCGGACGTTTAAAACTCGGCATTTCATCAGCGGCAGATACGGATTGTTCGGTATTTTTACTCTCTGCGATCGAAGTTGTGTTTTCCGGCTTTGCAGACGTCTGCAAGGTCTTTGCCTGATACAGGCAAGGTAAGCCGTTGACCTTTGTATAAAACTCATTCAAACCGGAGACTTTCTCATCCATACCCAAATATAAAAATCCGCTTTCAGTCTGCTTGTTATATATTTTTTCAATCACTTTTTTCTGTTCTTGAGCATCGAAGAAACGTAAGACATTACGGCAGAAAACAATATCATATTTATCCGAATAGGTTAAATCTTCCAAAAGGTTATAGCGGCGAAATTCCAACAATTCCATAATATCATCGTTAACCTGCCACAATCCTTTTTCCTGATGAAAATTATCAATAATCATACGGGCATTTAATCCCATTTGGACTTCAAACTGGGTATAGCCCCCTTTCTGAGCCTTTTGAATTGCAAAAGTCGAAATATCCGTTCCGGTAATTTTAATGTCCCAATCACCGACGTTCAGCAATTTTTTCTTAATGGCAAAAGCAATGGAATAAGCCTCCTGACCGCTGGAACAGCCAATACTCCAAATTCTGAATTTTTTGGAACCGCGATTGGTTTCTCTTATCTGTGGCAGAATATGATTTTCAAATCCTTTAAATACATTATAATCCCGATAAAAAGACGTATCGGACATTGCCAAAGCCTCAACCACCTGCCAAACCAGAACTTTTTGTCCCAGTTTCAAATCGGCAATCAGTTCCTCCACCGAAGCATAGCCTTTTTCACGAACAAAATTATATATCTTTTTATCGACTATAAAATATTTGTCTTCCGTAAAAATCCAACCGGCATATTCTTTCAAGAGCTGCAAGAGATATTGAAAATCGTCTTTTTTCATAAACTATCTTCCTATAACAATCCTAAAATCGCCAATTTGCTGATGATTATCTCTTCATCAAACGGTTTCATTATATAATCATCCGCCCCGCCATCCAAGGCTTCTTTAATTTTATCGACATCTGTCATGGACGAGCAAAAAATAACCTTGGGCTGTTTAATTTTCTTTGCATTGCGGATTTTATACAAAGCGTCAATTCCTTCCAAAATCGGCAGACGCCAATCCATAATTATCAAATCAGGCTCGTTTATCTGGCATAATTCCACAACTTCTTCTCCGTCTTCGGCTTCAAAAACCTCAAATCCGAGATTGCTCATAATCTTTGCCAAGAGCATTCTGATAATTTTAGAATCGTCTGCAATCAAACATTTAGGCATGCGTTGTCCTTATTTAATAATGAATCCGAAAGAATTCTGTTCCACCATATACAATTTATATTTAGTATCGTTCAAAAGCTCCTGCAAATAAAAAACCGGAGCGAATTGAGCCGGATTGTCTGGAATATTCCCCGACAAAGCCGATTTTATTGCCTGAACCTTCTCCGGAGCGGCCGGTTTTTCGCTAAAACCTACCACAGCCAAAGCATCGCCGTCTTCTTCAACTTCAATCCGCCCGCCTCGAAACATGGTATCGGCCACAATCATCAGGCATAACATTGCCATTCTGCCAAATTTGGCGGAAGAGAGCTTCATTTTCAACGCCAGCGGATAATTGGCATTTCCCAATGTTTTCAAATAATCCTGCGACACGGAAAAAACCATATCTGTTTTCTCAAGATTGCTGTTATTCAAACCAAACGCCATACGGAAAAACTTTAAGCGGGAGGAAAGCACGCTTGAGCTTGTTTTTAGGATGGAACGAATGTCATTCATAAAATCCATATCCCCTTCTTCCAACAGCTCCACCGCATTGGCAACCGCCCCGATGTTGCCGATTAAATCATGGCTTATACGGGTGCAGATTAATTCGGAGATTTCCGCTGACGACAAAGTTTCGCTCATTTTTCCTTCCTGTTGTTAAAAACTATACAAATCAGTATTCATAAACCGTTGGTCTTCTCTGGACATACGGGTATAATCCAATTCACGCAGCATCGGGTCTTCTAAGATTAAACGTCCGGTACCGGCCTGCATATACGGTTTGTTGCCGCCCAGTCCCCACATCACATCGTCCCGATTGTCCGGAGCTCCGTATTTCTGGTTGATTTTTTTCCAGAAGTCATAAATCTTAATGTTGCGAAGATACATCATTTTCGGACTGTTGCCGCCAATGTTCAAAGCCTCGCTTTTATAAGAAATTTTATAAGCCTTATTGTTGGTAAAATTGCTGGTGAAACGAACCTCAATGTTTTCTTTGGTGTCATATTTGGCGTAAGCGGCGGTTTCGACAAACTCATGCTTGTCCTGCTTGGCCATTTTCACAACGCAATTGGCCAGACGCTCATAGCCGACTACTCCGGCGGCACGACATTTGTCTTCATTCCGCCAACGAATAAAGTTCGGAATATCCATTTTTTGAACGGTTTTGCGATAACCACGGCGGGAGAGCGTATTGTCAATCTGTTGGAAGGTCATTCTCAGCATGGCCCCCGAAATGTCAAAAACCGACGCATTGGAACGTTTTTTGGCTTTTTTGGATTTTTGCACCATAGTTTCCAGACTCAGAGAAGAATCCGGCTTTTTATTCTCCGTTTTTTCTCCCTCTTTTTTATCGTCGCCGCCTATCGGGGATTTAATCTTGTTAATCCACGTACCGGTCGTATCCACTCCCGGAAGTTTTAAGCCGCCCTTTTCTTCCTTGCTCTCGGAAATTGTATCCGTTAAGGTTTGATCTTTATCAATCTTAGGGGCCGGTTTCTCATCTGTTTTGTTATCCGTTTCCTTTGTGTTTTCGGCTGATTTATCAGGAGCTTTCTGAATCATCGGAATTTCGGTTTGTATCGGCGTTTGCGGAACCGGTGAAACTCCTATGGCAACAGGTGTTTCATTAAGCTGTATTTCTTCCCCGTCGTCCGCCGTTTCGTTATCAACCAAATCATCAAAATTCAAATCTTCATCACTGACAAATTTCGGACTGGCAATTAAAGCTCCGCCGCTAACCGGCATTGTTGAGGCAGAGTAAATTTCATCTACGCCGTCAGACATCAGTTCGGCTTCCGCCGCCTGAGGATATAAAGCCGGATCAAACTCCTCACTGGCTGCCGCAGGGCAGACAGAAAGCAGAAAAGTCAAGGCTGATGTCAATAAAAGCCGTTTCATGTTTTATAGTCTTAAGAATCGCAATCCTTTTGTTTTTCACACTATAGCTTTTTTTAATTAATATATCAAACCCATTAACAGGGTTATCAATAACTTGCTTTTGCCGTGTCAGGATTACATTCTCGTTCGGGAAGAAAGCAAAGGATACCTTTTGGCATTAACGTTTTTTTCTATTTGAGAAAGGATTGTTTTATGCAGGGCAGAAAAAGAAATCTTTTTATATGTTCCTTTTAGGATAGTCGGAATAGCTTTGACATATTTCAATTTCAAATATTTTAAGTAATCTTTTCGAAACAATATGTCTTGTTTCATTCGTACCGACAATTCCGTCAAACTTTTCATTTCATTATCCGTATTGATACGGCATAAATCCGTTACAAGATAAGCCACGTCATCATATTTGGAATTATTTTCCATTTTAAGCCCTTTCCCTTATGAGAGTATTGTATCGTCCACCCCGGGAACTACCAGTCATTGCAGCAAATCGGACAGCGTTAACAAAATCTTTTGTCGCTTGATTTTCAGAAAGACGTTGAGGCAATTGAGCAACCGAATTTTCTGCATTTTCAGCAGAAGAAATCGGACACCGTCCTTTGACGACATCCACCACATCGGCATAAAAATCAAATATCGGAGCATATGCATCATAAGCAAAATTTTTAGCCAAAGATGAACCTACAATTTGTTTCATCCGTTCCGCATTTTCAAATTTAATTCCATGTTCTCCGCAAGTTTGGCATACGGCAAGCGTTTCAGCCGCGTGTTTACGGAAAAAGCCGCTGTTTTTTTCTATTTCTCCGGCATATTCGGGAAATGTTTTTCCGAGTTGAATTGCTGCATGACATTGTAAAGCATTAGCCGTTAAACTTAGTGCGGCAAAGGTTTTAAAAATATCGTTATCATCCCCTTGCTCAACCGGACCGTTAATCAGACGCCGCCCCATTGTTTCTGTAAATTCATCCGGTTCCAAAGTTCTTCCGCTTCCAGTTTCATTACCGGAAATCATCGTCAGGCTCATAAATTTATATGCATCTTCCCGCATTAAAACCTTATCAGCTTCATCGGAAACCAATTTTTCGTAAAAAAGCTTGTTCAGTTTATCCTGTAAGGGAAGTATGGAAACAGCCGTTTCAAAATCCATATCTCTAATGTCCCTGCTCAGATCTCTGTTAACCGCCGGAGTTGACTTTTGGAACGAATTTTTAAATATCTCTGCCTTTTGCATGATACTTTCTTTAAGTTCAGGACTGATCCCTTTCAAATCCTTACTTTTTAATTCTCCCAAAGCAATTTTGGCACGCAGTTTCATTGCCGCTGCGACTGCTGCATATTCCAAGACTTGGGACGCTCCCTGTTTTAGACCGCATTCGTCTGCCACATTGTTCATGTAAGACACAACTTCTTCCCGGCCGGCATTATCGGGCAATTGCTCTTTCAAATCCGGAAATGAAGCAAACAATAATTCAATATCCTTATCGCTCAAAATATCTACGGAATTATCCCCTGCCATACCTTTCCTTCCTTTATCAAAATCATATTTTTAAGTTTATTCTTTTTTTAGACAAAAGTAAAGTTTACTTTTTTTCTATTTACAAATCCGGCAAAAAATGTATAAATTTTCTCAACTTAAGGAAATGTCATGACAAAAAAATCTGTAAACATTATCGGGGCCGGACTGGCCGGAAGCGAAGCGGCCTGGCAGCTTGCCCAAAGAGGTATTCACGCCGTTATTTATGAAATGAAGCCTCTCTTTTATTCTCCTGCCCACAAAAATCCGAATTGTGCCGAGCTGGTTTGCTCCAATTCCTTTCGTTCCGATGATTTTGAGCATAATGCCGTCGGGTTAATGCATCAGGAAATGAGGATGTCCGGTTCGCTGATTATGGAATGTGCCGACAAAACCAAAGTTCCCGCCGGAGGAGCCCTTGCCGTTGACCGAGACGGTTTTGCCGAAATGGTTACCGATAAACTGAAAAAACACCCGCTGATTTCTTTTAAATCCGAAGAAATTACCGAACTTCCGCCTCCCGAATTCGGTTCGACAATCATTGCCACGGGTCCCCTGACAAGCGAAAAGCTCGCCGCTTCCATTCTCAAGCAGGTTGACAACCAATCTCTTTCTTTTTATGACGCGATTGCTCCGGTCGTTTACAAAGAAAGCGTTGATTTTTCAAAGGCATGGTATCAGTCTCGCTATGACAAGGGCGACAAATACGATTACATCAACTGTCCGATGACAAAAGAAGAGTATTACCGCTTTGTCGACGAACTTTTGAAAGCCGAAAAAGCTGAATTTCATGACTTTGAAACACCGAATTACTTTGACGGTTGTCTGCCGATTGAGGTTATGGCAGAAAGAGGTATTGAAACCCTTGTGTTCGGACCGATGAAACCTATCGGGTTGACTAATCCGCACAGTTCGGAAAAACCTTATGCCGTGGTTCAACTCCGCCAAGACAACAAAGAAGACTCTTTGAGAAATCTGGTGGGTTTTCAAACCAAAATGAAATACGGTGAACAGAAACGCATTTTTCAGATGATTCCGGGGTTGGAAAACGCTGAATTTGCCCGTTTCGGCGGTATTCATAAAAACACGTTCATTAAAAGTCCGATTTTATTAGATGAATTTTTACGCTTAAAATCCATGCCGCATATTCGTTTTGCCGGACAAATCACCGGCTGCGAGGGATATATTGAAAGTGCCTCAATCGGCTTTCTCGCCGGTTATTTTGCCGCTTGCGAAGCTGATGAAAAAGTTCCAGCCCTGCCGCCAAGAACGACGGCGTTCGGTTCTATGCTCAGCCATTTGATTGATGACACAAATATTGAAAATTTTCAGCCGATGAACATTAATTTCGGTATATTCCCGACCATTCAGGGCGAAGTTACCGCCAACGGCAAGTTTCGCAAAATCAAAGGAGCCGACCGCAAAAAGGCTTATTCCGACAGGGCGTTGAACGATATTAAAATCTGGTTGGAGGCTCTTTGAAATGAAACTGCGGCACAAACAACACAATCAGGAAAACTTTCCGGTTGTTTCCTTCTTTTTCAGCAAGAAACTCAAAAGGATTATTGCCGATTATTACTGTTTTGCCCGAGCTGCCGACGACATTGCCGATGATGATAAACTTTCCTCCCAAGCAAAACTCAAACAGCTTGACGAACTGGAAAACGTGTTTTTCGGAACGCAGAAAACTTCTAAAAAATTTGCTTTTGCAATCAAGCTTCGCGAAGAATTTTTAAAAGAAAACCTTTCTCCTTCTCTGGCTTCCGACTTATTAAAAGCTTTCCGGCAAGACGCTGAAGGAAAAGAATATAAAACCTGGGCTCAGCTTACGGATTACTGCAAATATTCCGCGGCTCCGGTCGGGCGTTTTATGTTGGCGATTCATGATGAAAACCCGTCTACTTACCTGCCGTCGAACTCGCTTTGTGCGGCATTGCAGATAGTTAATCATCTGCAAGACATAAAATATGATGCAAAATTATTAAAAAGGGTGTATATTCCTACTGATTTGCAAAAAGAATTTAACGTCTCTCCGGCGGATTTTCTTAAAAATAAAGAAACACCGGAACTTAAGCGGCTTATCTCCCTCATTTTGGAGAAGGTTAAAGGGCTTTTGAAAGATGCCGAAATTCTCCCGCAAATCGTAAATTCGCCGCGACTCCGCTTTTACCTTTATATGACGCTGTTTTTAACCCGTCGGTTAATGAACAAAATCCGTAAAAACGATGTTTTGGCAAAAGAAGTCAAGCTTTCCGGTCTTGATTGGGCGATGTCCTTATGCTATGCCGGAGTTAAGAGCTTGTCTACCAGAAGAAAAAGTTTGACAACCAAAGGTTTGTAAATGAACGATATCAGGCAAATTGTAAAAAAATCAGGAACATCTTTTTTTTGGAGCATGAAGTTTCTGCCCAAAGCCAAACGGGAAGCCATGTATACGTTATATGCCTTCTGCCGCCATATTGACGACATTATCGACGGAGATATGAGCTTATCGGAAAAATCTGAACTGATTAATGCCTGGCGGGAAGAACTCGACAATATTTATGATAAAAAAATTCCGGTAACGGATATCGGCCGTAAAATTTATAAAAACTGTATGCGTTTCAAACTTCCCAAAGAGGAATTTATTCGCCTTATTGACAGTATTTCAATGGATATTCCAAACCCTATCCAAGCTCCGAGCCTAAAGAAATTTTTTGAGTACTGCCGCGGAGTGGCCGGTGTTCCGGGGAGTTTGTCCTTAAGGATTTTCGGTTGCAAAGACGAGAAAACCATTGAAGATTTATCGACTTCTCTCGGGAATGCTTTGCAGATTACCAATATTTTAAGAGATGTGAAAGAAGACGCTCAATCCGACCGCCTTTATATTCCTAAAGAGTTTTTGGAAAAAGCTCACATCACTTCTCATAACCCGCAAGCCGTCGTTGTTGACAAGAATCTGTCCGTTGCCAGAGAAGAGTTGGCTAAAGTTGCCAGTAACGAGTTTAAAAAAGCCTATACGCTGATTAAAACTCTGGACAAACAAACCGCCAGACCGGTTAAGATCATTGCCGGCATTTACAAAAAATATTTTGACATTATGCAAAACCGCGGTTGGGAAATTATTTCTCCGAAACCTCGGATTTCCAAATTCGGAAAACTGACTTTGGCCCTTAAAGCCATTTGTTCCAAATGAGTTCAACCAAGCAGAAATATCATATTATCGGCGGCGGGATTTCCGGACTTTGTTGTGCAAAATTTATCAGAGAGAAACATCCGCAGGCGGAAATTATTCTTTACGAAGCGGCAAACCACTGCGGCGGTCGCTGTTATTCCTTTTATGACAAGCAGCTCGACACTCATATAGACAACGCTACCCATGTTGTTCTCGGAGCAAACAAAAATATTTTGAAACTATTGCCGGAAAAAAAATTTCACTCCGGCATCAAATTCTGGAACAACGGAAAGCTGTTTCATGCTTATCAGGGAATTCCCGAGGCTGTTCTTGCCATGTGCAACACATCGTTTGCAGAAACTTCCCGACATATTCTCCGAACAATTTTTTTCAAACTATTTCCTTTTCTGCCTTATAAACTCAAAGTGCTTTTTTCAGAAAACAATCTTTCTCAAACGCTGATTGAGCCGTTGCTTTCTTATCCCAATACAATAAATTACGGTTATAAATTTTTGTCTTTTCAGGAAAAAAACAATAAAATCATCCGGCTTGATTTTAACAAGGAGGCTGTTGAGCTCGGAGCCGCCGATAAAGTTATTTCAGCTCTTGATGCCGCCGCTTACAGCCGGATATTCAAAACTCCGGAATTTGAATTTAATACAATTATCAATATTCATTACCGAACCAGTATGCCGATAACCCTGCCCCGCAAACTTAAACTTCTGGGGTTGAAAAGCTGCACGGCACAATGGCTGTTTGTTCATGATAAAATCTTATCCGTAACAATCAGTGATGCCGCAGATATTTCCTTAAGCAATGAAGAACTGGCTCTTAAAGTCTGGCGGGAGATATGCTCCGTTCGCCAAAGAGAAGCTGCTTTTCTTCCGGCTTATCGGGTTTTACGTCATAAAAAAGCCACCATCCGCCAAGATAAAAAAAATAACGATATTCGTCCGGTTTCGGCAACCACACGTTATACCAACCTGTTTATTGCCGGAGACTGGACCATGAAAAACTGGCCGGCATGTCTGGAATCTGCGGTATTATCTGCCCGACGCGTTGTTTCAAACCTTTGATTTTTAAGCCTTTTGATTGTAACAAATTTATGACATTCATTCCTTGGTGCTCTTTTCTGTTGTAAATAAATAAAAAATAAATTATTATAATGGTAGTGGGCTTTGGGCCCGTATATTACTAGGGGTGTGTGTGATGAAAAATATATATGTCGGCCTTTTGGCCGCAGTTGCTTGTACGTATTCAATGCAAGCGACTGCAAATTCTTATAATAACAATAATCTTAATCTAACGGTGAAAGGGGAAAGTTTTTCTCTATCCGACTCTATTGCCTCTCAGGGAATTACTCTGAGCAGGTTATCTTCGTCTAACCTTGATAATGCTGTCAAACTCGCTGCCGTCTGTTCCGTGGGCGGCGGCGGGTGTAACGGACTTTCTTTCGGTTCGTCCGACAGTTCCATGGACTTGGATAAGAACTTCCAGTGTACTGATGAGGGATATGTCAAGACCTGTCCTTCCGGATATGTTCCGGACACAACTCAGAAATGTCCGCATAGCTCTGCTTATTTCAAATGTCGACCTTGTATTAATTCTTGCGATTCCGGATATTCTTTTACGGCTTGTAATTCATCTACTCAGGTTCAAACCGCTTCTTATAAAAATGAATGCTCTAATACTTGTTACCAATGTCGGGACAAGACTTGTGCCGAAGGCGGGTATTCTGCTTCCATCACTTCTTGCCAGAACGGCACGGCG
Source organism: Alphaproteobacteria bacterium (assembly GCA_048463395.1). Lineage (GTDB taxonomy): Bacteria > Pseudomonadota > Alphaproteobacteria > RF32 > CAG-239 > JAGAJR01. The sequence continues at coordinate 9,928 of DBFWPL010000013.1, forward strand.
GTTTCTTTTGCTAACAAGACTTGTTACAAGGATGTTTCGGCTAAAACCTGTGAAAACGGCGGGTATAAATCTTCCGTTCCATCTAACAACAAGTGTGATTCGACCACCTATTGCAGCAAGACCTGTTATACAAACTGCAAGCAACCGACTTGTGAGGAAAGCGGATACTTATCCTCTTGTCCGACTAACCATACTTGTACAACCGTAACTTCGGGAACTTACGGCAGGACTTGTTACAAAGATAACGGGCAGCCTACCTGTGAAGACGGTGGCTACAAATCCGGTGTTCCAACTAATCAAGTGTGCAGC
>DBFWPL010000014.1:0-21934 GCA_048463395.1 Alphaproteobacteria bacterium
ATACTTGTACAACCGTAACTTCGGGAACTTACGGCAGGACTTGTTACAAAGATAACGGGCAGCCTACCTGTGAAGACGGTGGCTACAAATCCGGTGTTCCAACTAATCAAGTGTGCAGCTCCGTTTCTTACTACGGACGTACCTGCTACCAAAACTGTTACCAGCCGCAGTGTGCCGCCGGTGGTTATGTTGATGCTTGTCCAACCAATCAAACCGGTACAGCGGTTGCTTATTACGGTAGAATCTGCCAAAAAGACTGTTATCAGCCAACCTGCGAAAACGGCGGATACAAATCTTCTGTTCCAACAAATAACTTATGTACATCTGTTTCTTACTATGGCAGAACCTGCCAAAAAGACTGTTATCAGCCGCAGTGTACTGCCGGTGGTTATGTTGATACTTGTCCAACCAATCAAACCGGTACTCCCGTTACTTATTACGGAAGAAACTGTTATTCTTGTAGAGAAAAACCTCAGATAACACAAAGCTGTGAAAGCCTCGGATACCTGACACCGGGATCAGACGAAGCTTGTGCCTGCCCTTATGGAAACATGTCAGTTACCGCAACAACATCTTCCGGTTCTAAAAAAACCTGTGTCAGATACGGTACCCGAGCTGAATGCGGAATTACCGGAGCTCAGTGTCTAAAATGTGCTAATGGAATAGCTGAGTCTTGCAGCGGAGGTGCTCGGGGTACGGCCTGTGCCTGCGGCGGTACTCACACCGATATTGGGGTTACAGCCGCCCACTTCTGCACAGGAAGCGGTGTCTTAGGCGGTAACCTTATGTAACATACGAAAGGAATATGTAAAACAAAACCCCTCTCGGAAGAGAGGGGTTTTTTATGCCGGAAGTTTAATCTTTTGCAAATGTTCCACAATATGAACATCTGCCGGCGGCATCTGATAGGAAGAAAGCTCTTCAGGCGTTACCCATTTTAATTGTTGATGGACATTCATTTTTAATTCCGCATTTTTAGGAAGATGAACCCAGAAAACCTGCAGAGCAAATTCGCCATGTTCATATTTATAGACTGATTCCATGATAAAGTCGCCGATTTCGGCTTTAACGCCTAATTCTTCCCATAGTTCACGTTTCAAACATTCCTGTATGGTTTCGCCCTCTTCGAGTTTTCCCCCCGGAAACTCCCAATAATCCGGCAAACTTTTTCCCTTCGGACGCTGGGCAATCAAAATCTTTCCGTTTTCAACGATTATTCCTGTTCCTACTGTTTTCATCTTATTCTCCGTTTTTTTATTTATTTCAGTTGTACATCATTGAAAAAAAGCCTGCAAGGAATATATCTTTTCTGCACTGAATGTCTCATGTAAAAAAAACTTCCGCGGAAACAGAAATGTTTCCGCTTTTTTAATATCTGGCTGTTATTTTAAGCCCAAACAGACAGAAAGTATTCAAAATGAAAACACTCAGCGAACACTGGCAAAGCATTAAAAATATTCTCTCTCCCCTATCGGCTTTTTTTGCCGGAACATTTATCATGTACATCGCCAACGGCCTTAATGCCTCCATTTTGGCTATTCGGCTTACAGACAACGGTGTTTCTACTTTTTATACCGGCCTAATCTTGTCGTTGTATTATCTGGCGTATATCGTTTCCACCCAAACCTCTTCTTTTATTATCAACCGAGTTGGACAGGTGCGAGCGTTTACTACCTATATTTCAGTCTTATCCTCTTTGGTTTTGATTCATTCCTTATCTCCGGCTCCTTTGTTATGGGCCGTCTTGCGTTTTGGCGAAGGATATTGTCTGGCAGCGGCGTTAATGTGTGTCGAAAGCTGGCTCAACACCCGTTCCACCAACAAAAACCGCGGAACCATCATGTCGGTCTATATGGTTATGACTTATTGCGGCATGGCCAGCGGACAACTGATGTTGAATATCCCCGATAAATCAGGCTTTTTGATTTTTATCCTTGTTTCCATTTTCTACTCTTGGGCATTGGTTCCCGTCAGCCTGACCGGACAACCTTCCGCCGAAATTAAAAAGCACGAAAGCATGTCTCTCAAAAGAATTTACAAAATAGCTCCGATGAGCATGATTGGTTGTATTATCAGCGGTGTATTGGTTGGTAATGTTTATACTCTCGGACCGATTTATGCCCAAAACATCGGCCTGAGTATGCAAAGTACCTCTTTATTTATGTTTTTCTGCATCGTCGGCGGAATGTTGGCTCAAATTCCGCTCGGCCGGTTGTCTGACCGAATGGACCGCCGGTTTGTCATGATGTGGCTATGCGGGGGCTTGTTCCTTGTTGCTCCGTGGATGCATTTTTTGATTGATACCAATATCGTCTTCTTGGCCTTATGTGCCATGCTGCTGGGCACCGGAACTTTTGTTTTATATCCCATCTGTATTTCGCACCTTAATGATAAAATTACCGACGATGAGAGAATTGAGGCCAGCGGAATGCTCATCCTGCTGCAAAGTATCGGCATGATGTCCGGACCGATTATCATTTCTCTGGCAATGCAATACTGGGGAGCCATTTGTTTTGTTATGGCATTTTCGTTCTTCAGCGGCGTCTTTGTACTTCTCGCATTCAAAAATATTGCGTTTCGGCCAACCGGATATATTACTTCCGGAAAAACCTCTCCCCTCCCGGCTTCGCAGACTCATGTTTTTACCAATATATCGAAACACGATACTTTGCTGGATAAGGCAAAAGACTTGTTTGTTGAGAAAAAACATTAAAAAAGAGCTCCTTCGCGGGAGCCCTTTTCAGTTTCAAACTTCTAAGACAATTTTTTAATTGCCTCGTCAATACGACGTAAGGTTTCTTCCTTACCCAAAACGACCGACAATTCCGTCGCTCCGCCCGGCGTGGTTTCCAAACCGCTTAAAGCTATTCGAACCGGATATAAAACCTGTCCGTTTTTCAAGCCTAGTTTTTCAGCCAAAGCTTTGAGCGTTGCGAACAAATTATCATTGCTCCAATCACTGACTTCTGCCAAAGCCTTACGTGTTTCAACCAGTGAATTTTTGGCAATTTCAGGATCCGTCTTCATTTTCTTATTAACATACAATTCCGTCGAGTATTCCGGAACATTCTCAAGAAAAGCAATTTGAGCCGGAATATCGCCCAAAATTTCCACACGCTGTTGCAAAACGCGGCTCAATTCCTCTTCATTAACTTGACGGGTTAACGCCTGTTTGTAGTAAGGCTGTGCCAATTTGTGGAACTCTTCAAAAGGCAAAGCTCTGATATAACAGCCGTTCATCCATGTCAGCTTGGTAATGTCAAAAATCGCCGGAGATTTGTTTAATCTCTCCACGGTAAAGACTTTTTTCAACTCATCAAGAGAGAAAATCTCCTGATCCGTTCCAGGGTTCCATCCCAACAAGGCAATATAGTTCAAAATCGCTTCCGGAAGGTATCCCTTGGCAACCAAATCCTGGAAAGAGGCGTCGCCGTTGCGTTTGCTCAGTTTGTGCTGAGCGTCTTTCATAACCTGAGGAACGTGAACATAATGCGGATGTTCCCAACCAAAGGTCTCATAAATCAGGTTATATTTCGGCGTGGAGGAGATATATTCATTACCGCGGACAACATGGGTAATCTCCATTAAATGGTCATCGACCACGTTGGCAAAGTTATAAGTCGGAAAACCGTCGGATTTGAGCAAAACCCCCTCGTCCAGCTCATCATAATCAATTTCAATATCGCCGTAAACTTCATCGTGGTATTTGGATTTGCCTTTTTTATTAACGGTTTGGCGGATAACGTAAGGTTCTCCGGCAGCAACGCGTTTTTTGGCCTCTTCCAATGGAATCATCCGGCAAGGGTCTTTGAACTTGATATTAAGTTCCTCGTTCTTTTCCTCATCGGCCTCGGTCTTGGAACAAAAACAATAATGAGCTCCCCCGAGTTCAACCAGCTTGTGGGCATATTCGGCATAAATCGGCTTACGGTCAGACTGAACATAAGGGCCATAATTTCCGCCGACATCCGGACCTTCATCCCAGAGCATTCCGACTTTTTTTAATGTGGCATAAATGATGTCTGTTGCCCCTTCGACATAACGTTTTTGGTCCGTATCTTCAATGCGGAGAATAAAATCGCCGTCATTGGCTTTGGCAATCAAATACTCATATAAAGCCGTTCTTAAATTTCCAATGTGCATATAGCCGGTCGGGCTTGGTGCAAATCTTGTACGAGTTTTCATTTCAACACCTTATCTTTAGTTATTTTATCTGCGGTTTAAGATAAACCAAAAAATTTTTTTCACAAGGATTTTGTTTGATTTATCTGCTGTTCACCCCTTGGGACTAAAAGCAGGCGTCAGGATAGAGCCATTTGCTTTTATCCTTTCCGCAATCTTCAAATTGAAACTCAAAATCACAATTTTGGGTTTCAATATTCCAAGCTTTTTTATTATGAAGACATATTTCTCTGTAAACTTCTTCACTCAGACAGTTTATGTTTCGTTTGCACTTTTTCAAAAGTTCCGTTTGTTCCGAAGTTAACTCAATACAGCCAAAACGTTTATCCCATTTCAAACAATCACTTCGGCACTCTTTCCGCTCATCATCCCAGACATTTCCGGCATCCATACAGCTATCTATGGCTAACCAATATGGATTTTTTATAAAAAAATATATTCCGACAAACAAAATAAATATTAAAAACAGTAATCCGAATTTATATAATAGATTAGTATTTATCATTAATTCTAACATTCCATCAGGACTTTGGCGGCGGCACGAGCTTCGTCGGTAATGATTTCTCCGGCAAGCATACGGGCGATTTCTTCGGATTTTTCTCCGTTGGTCAACTCTCTTACCGTTGTGGTTGTGATATTATCGCATGTGGATTTTTCCACCTTGAAATGATTATCACCCTTGGAAGCAACCTGTGGAGAGTGGGTAACGACCAAGACCTGAACTTCTTTTGCCAGACGGGATAATCTTTCTCCCACAGCCTGAGCGGTTGCTCCGCCGACACCTGCGTCCACCTCGTCAAAAATCATGGTTCCGACGCTTGAACTTTGGGCCAGATTGACTTTCAATGCTAACATAAAACGAGCCAATTCTCCGCCTGAAGCGATTTTGTTTATCGGACCTTGAGGAGAATTCGGATTGGTTGCGACGGTAAAATACACATTGTCGAAACCGGTTTCATTCATAGACGTCTCATCCAGTTTTTCGATAATCGTTACAAACCTCGCTTTTTCCATTTTCAGCGGCGGAAGTTCAGCCATAACCTTACCATCCAACACCAAAGCTGTCGCCTTGCGTTTGGAACTCAGTTCATTTGCCGCTTTCAGATATTCCAGACGGCATTCCTCTTCATGACGGCGGAGAGCAAAAATCCCTTCCTCACCCAATTCAATGCTGCTTAACTTCATGCGAAAGTCGTCTAAAACACGAGGTAAATCCTCAATTGTCGTTTGGTGTTTGCGGGCAACGCTTTTCAGGGTAAAGAGGCGTTCTTCAATATTTTCCAGCTCATTTTGATTCAGGCTGATGTTTTGCGAAGCCTCTTCAATCTGGTTAATCGCATCGGATGCTTCAATCAACGCCCTATCCAGAGCAGCATAAATCTCATCATATTTTCCGTCGACAACACGGTTGGCCCGGTCAATGCCGGATTGTGCCTGACGCAGAGCAGACTGAATATCAGCCCCTTGGGTTAAGGCTCCGTAAGCATAGCTTAAACTTTCAATGATTTTTTCGGAATTCATCATCTCCAGACGGCGGCGGCTTAATTCTTCCTCCTCTCCGGTCGTCGGATTTAATTTTTCCAGTTCATCGACCCAATGACGGAGGTTTTCTTCATCTGTTTTAGCCTTGCTTAAGTTGTTTTCCGCTTCAATCCGCTCGGCTTTGGCTTTTTTATATGCCCAAAATTTTTCTTTTACTTCCGCCAAAAGTTTCGTGTAATTACCATATCCGTCCAAAACATCCCGATGATTGGCCGGGTTCAGCAAACCTTGGTTGTCAAACTGACCGTGCACTTCGACCAGATATTTTCCGATTTCCTTAAGCAGTTTGGCACTTATCGGTTGATCATTGAAAAAGATTTTACCCTTGCCGTTCCTATCTAAAGAGCGTTTAACAACAATTTCCTCATCTGCCTCCAGCTCATATTCTTCAAGCAATTTCCATAGAGGAGAAGTTTTGTCTTTTACCAAGAACTGAGCCGTTATGCTGAGTTTGTCTTCGCCCTGCCGGATAAGGCTCGTTTCGGCACGATTGCCGATAACCAATCCCAGAGAGTCCAGTAAAATAGATTTACCGGCTCCGGTTTCTCCGGTCAAAACGCTTAAACCGGAATTAAAATCCAAATCCAGTTTATCAATCAAAACAACGTTGCGGATGGACAGAGATTGTAACATTTTCAGCCTTTAAGAATTTTCTTTGCCCGTTTGTTCCATTTGCTGTCAGGATAATTGTGGTTCAAGACTTTTCCCGTCTTTTCTGCTTCCTGATTCAGCCCGAGAATGGTATAAATTTCAACCTGACGATACAAAGCCTCTTCAATATGCGAAGTCGTCTGATATTCAACCACGACAACGGAAAAACGGTTCAATGCGGACAGATAATTATTCTGATTTAAGTAATAGCGTCCGACTTCCATCTCCTTACCGGCCAGATGATCACGAGCCAAATCCATTTTCAGGCGGGCGTCTTTGGCGTAATCCGTGTCAGGAAAACGCAAAACAACCTGTTGCAGAGCATTCAGAGCCTTTTGGGTATTGCTCTGGTCTTTTTCCACGCCGCCGATTTGCTCGTAATAACACAAAGCTTTCATATAATAAGCATAGGCGATATCCTTATTCCCGGGATGAAATTTGATAAAACGATCCAAACTGATAACCGCGTCATCATACTGCTGGTCTTTATAATAAGCATAAGCCCCCATTAACTTAGCTTTGGTCGCCCATTTGGAATAAGGATGTTCCAGCTCCACTTTTTCAAAGCCTTCCGCCGCTTTCTTATAAGCGGTTCTTTCCAGCTCTTCATAAGCCTGATTATATAACTGTTCGGCAGACTGATGTGTTTCTTCCTCCTTAGGCGTTGAGGAACATCCGGCAACAAAAACAACCGCAAAAAAACTAAAAATCAGAGCTCTGAATTTTGACATGGCTTTCCCTTTATACAATTTCATAATTGGAACTATCTTTAAACAAAACCTTTAACAATTCGTTAGAGTGAAAGTGTCCGGTCTTGGAGGCAACCAGACGCCCCAGAATATAATATCCGGAAGTATATAAATCACCCACAGCATCCAAAACTTTATGGTTTACACATTCATTTTTCAGACGCAGGCCTCCCGGATTCATAACGGTTTCTCCGTCCAAGACAACGGCATTATCCAGACTGCCGCCTTTGGCCAACCCGACGGACTGTAAATAATCCACCTGATATTTTTCACAAAAAGTACGGCACGGAGAAATTTCCCGTTCAAAAACTTCCGGCGTTATCTCATTGTCAAACACCTGATGTCCGACAATTTTGGAAGGAAACTCTATTTCAAACTCGACAGACAATTTTTCTGACGGAAGCAGTTTCACGGTATTGCCTTTTTCATCGGTAAAGGAAACTTCTTTTTTGACTTTCAAATATTTTCTGGCAGCATTTTGCTCGACTTTTTCGGCACTTTTCAAAGCATCAAAGAAAACTTTGGCACTGCCGTCCATTATCGGCAATTCCTTATTGTCAACCTCAATCAAGGCATTGTCTATTCCGGCGGCATATAACGCACTCATGACGTGTTCTATCGTGCTGACAATATTTCCGGCATTATCCCCCAGGCAGGAGCAATTACGGGTATCGACAATATTGGAATACAAAGCTTTGATTTCCGGTTGCCCGTCTATGTCAGTCCGGCGAAAAACAATTCCGCTGTCAACCGGAGCCGGATTTATCGTCAGATTGACATTTACTCCCGAGTGTAAACCTATTCCCTTGAGAGACAACGGTTCTTTCAAAGTTCTTTGCCGCATTTTACATCCTCTTTTCAAATTGCCCAATGCATAAAAATTCAGGCGGCCTATAAGCCGAGTTCTGTACTTTCGATATTCTTTGCCGGTAAGCAAAGACGAAAGCGATAGCTATTCATCTAGGCTGACAGTCTCCTGCCGGCTCATGCGACCTACCTCTGGAGCGGATTGGGAACCCTCCGTATGACGTTCTTATAAAAAGAAGCCCTCCTAACTTGGTCTTGCTTCGAACAGGGTTTGCCCTGCCAAAGACATTACTGCCTTTGCGGTGAGCTCTTACCTCGCCTTTTCAACCTTACCCCGCATGCGGGGCGGTATGTTTTCTGCGGCACTTTCCCTTGGATTTCTCCAGCCAGACGTTATCTGGTATTCTGTTCCCTTGAAGCCCGGACTTTCCTCATCTTTGGATTTTCCTTTCCAAGACGCAGCTATCCGGCCGCCTGTTGCTATGAAGAATATATGATTAACAATTCAATTGCAACAGCTTTATAAATTTCGTACAAATTAATTTAAACGCCGAAAGAGTTTTCCTTTTTTAAGGGAAAACTCTTTCATTTTTTTGCATTTTGCTCAGCTTACGTAAGCGAGGAACTCCAGCGGGAACGGGCATTCCACAAAATCGGTTTTCGGGACGGCCTCCAAAGACAATCCGTGTCCGGCAGCAATCTCCGGAGTATGGAAATAATCCAAGTCCAGAGGTTCAACAGGCAGAAACAGTTTCAATTTTTTATGACTGCCCTGAGCCAAGTCATTGCCGTTGAACACTTCGAAATTGCATCCGTAGATGTCGTTGGGATCGGTAATGTTGATCATTGCCTTGGCCAGGAACTCAAAACCTCCCCACAGAATCCCGAAGATGTTCTCGTTTGTGAACGTCCAGCTCTGAAGAGCGGGCTTGGGCTTCCATACCTGAATGCCTTCACTGGTGGTTTCCGCATACTCGTACAGTTTCGTGAGCTTGGACACCTTCATCTTGTAGGTTTCGCCGTGGTACATATTCTGCACCTTGACTTCACCTTCTTCCATGAACGTATCATGCTCCTTCACGCCGTTGATGACTGCCTGAACAGCCTCGCCGGCTTGGGTATCGAGCAGATAAACCGGTTCAATCTTCTGAGCCAGGTAGTATCCGTGCGTACGCTTGCAGATTTCGCCGTATGTTGCATAGTCTACAAACTTGTAGGCCACACCCATCTCATTCCACAAGGTCTGAGGAAACGAAACCTGCTCACCGTCTTTCCACGCTTCTGCAACATAGGTACCGTCTGGATACTTGCGAGCAATGATGTAACCACATCCTGCCGCTTCAGCCTTTGCCTTGATTTCGACTTCGTTTTTCTCATGGGCTCTGAGGTAGCTCACGCCGTCTTCATCGCTGAAAACATTGTTGGGGACCAGAACGGGGTTGAGAGTTCTCTTGCCGTTGCGGATGGTAACAACCGCTTCGATTGTGTTGCCGCAGACAATGAAATTGCCGTGGTCTTTGGCTGTGTTTTCTTCGTTGACACGAGACCAGATGTTGCCTTCGTTGTCCATGACCTTGAGGCCGAAGCCTGTGCTTAAACGCGGAAATGCTAATGCTTCCATAATTATAAAATCGGGCGAATGGTTATTCCTTATCGATTATGCCCTTATTAGTAACCGACAGGATTGTTGTTTCAGAATAATTTATTTCAGATTTTTATCATATCACATTTTCTCTATTACGTAAATAGACAAAAAACAGATTTTATCGGTTAATAAAAACTGTGAATTTTATCCTCATTTTTTTCATATAACCAATCTCAAAGCCAATAAGCACTTGGCGAGAATCGGGGAAATATTTTCAAGAACAAATCAAGAACAGTTAACAAAATACTAAAAATTCCCATTGATTCCCAGAAAATCCCATGTTATACCATATATTAGTGAAGGTAATCGTTTTGAGGGTAAAAAATTGAGAAAAACTTTTCTCTTTCTGGATACAATCGTAAACAAGGTCGATAACAAAGGCCGTGTTTCGTTGCCTTCAGATTACCGTGCAATCGTTAAAGATTTATCAACGGAAATCGTCTGCTATCGCTCTCTGACCGCTCCTTGTATTGAAGGCTGCTGCGAAGAAATGCTCGAAAAGCTGGCCAGCGATATGGAAAACTCTCTTGACTTTTTTTCTCAGGAGCAAGACAACCTGACCAACCTCATTTTCGGCGACGCCAAAAGATTTTCATTTGATTCCACCGGACGCATTCTCTTAACCGATAAGCTCTTGCAATATGCCGGAATTACCGATACGGCCGTTTTTGTCGGCAAAGGCCGTAAATTCCAAATCTGGAACCCTGAAAACTGGGCAAAAGAAGAAGCCCGTATTCGTGCCGAAGTCTTAAAGAACCGCCCGTCCCTCAAACTACCGGAGAAAAACAATGGCTGATACAAAAACGCCGCATATTCCGGTAATGCTCAATGAAGTTCTTGCTTCTCTTTCTCCTAAAGACGGAGAAGTTTATGTTGACGCGACATTCGGAAACGGCGGTTACACCGAAGCTATTCTGAAATCCGCAAACTGCAAAGTTATCGCCATTGACAGAGATCCGACCGTATTGAAAAGAGTAGAGGAACTCAAATCCCTTTACGGAGATCGTTTTGAGTTTCGTGCCGGGCAGTTCAGCGATTTTGAAAATCTTATTAATCAACCGATTGACGGTGCCGTGTTTGACATCGGTGTTTCTTCCATGCAGTTAGATCAGAGTGCACGGGGATTTTCCTTCTCCAAAGACGCACCTTTGGATATGAGGATGTCTTGCAACGGACTTTCTGCCGCCGATATTGTCAACCATACGGAAGAAAAAGAACTGGCTGATATTATTTATAAATACGGGGAAGAAAGAAAATCCCGCCAGATTGCCGCAAAAATCGCCGCTTATCGCAAGACCAAGCCGATTGAGACGACTAAGGAACTGGCCGAGATTATCTATACCGTTATTCACAAAACGCCTAACACCATTGATCCGGCGACCAGAACTTTTCAGGCTTTAAGAATTGCCGTGAACAATGAGTTGGAAGAGCTGGAGCAAGGTCTTCACGGAGCTTTGCAACTTCTCAACTCTCAGGGACGAATGGTTGTTGTTACTTTTCATTCCCTTGAAGACCGTATTGTGAAGAATTTTTTTAAAGAACACTCCGGCAAAAACGTCCATGTTTCACGTTATATGCCGGTACCGGAACAACTCGGCGACGCTGATTTTGCCTCTTGCTCAAAAGCTCTTATGCCAACTCAGAAAGAATTGTCCGAAAATAAGAGATCCCGCTCGGCAAAATTACGCTTTGCCATAAAAAAATAGAATGTTAACCGACGCAAACCTAGAAAGGATCGCGAAATGAACAGTACAAAAACAGCTACTTTGAGTTTATGGGTTACCCTGACCTGTCTAGTCGGTTTTGGGATGTTTGTTATGAAAAATCAGGTGCAAAACCTTGAGCACGAACTGGCTCGGATTAACCGCAGCATTCAAGACGATGTCAAAACTATTCATGTTTTAAAAGCCGAATGGAGCCATTTAAACAACCCTTCCCGTCTTCGCAAGCTGGCCAACAAACATATTGCCTTAAATCCTGTTCAAGCTGAACAAATTATTAACTATTCTGCGTTACCATTTGAATATCAGCCGGGCGAATCAGACAGAAGAATGATTGCCCGCAAAAACATTAACTCTCAGGCAGAACGCAACAAACAGCTGAAACGTCTTGTTAAAGCTCAGAGGTAAACAAAGAAACACGGGCAGAAGCTATGATAGGGAAGTATTTTCTCCGGAAAGAACAGAAGAATTTTTATCTTCCCGGGCAGGAAATTAAAATAGGCAAAGACTATGCTTTCAAAAATTTCACATGTGAGAAAGATCCCCTTTCCACGGTAAAAAACCGTCTCTCTTTTGCCATGCTCTCTTTTTTGCTGATTTACAGTGTGATTTGCGTTCGTCTTTTTAATCTCTGTATTGTTCCTAATCAAAATTCAGAAAAAAGCATTGAAATTGCCGACGACGTCAGAGCTTATGACAAAAGCCCGATTAAGAGGGCAGACATTCTTGACCGTAACGGCACGATTATTGCCACCTCACTGCCGACCGTCAATCTGTATGCCAACCCGAAAAAAGTTTTAACCCCACAGCATGCCGCCGTCAAACTGGCTCAAATTCTGCCCGATATCCGTTATGAGGACATTCTTGCCAAACTTACCCGCAGAGGCAAATTTGTTTACATCAAAAGAAATCTTTCCCCTGCCCAGCAATATCAAATTAATGCTCTGGGCATTCCGGGACTGGAATTTGAAAACGGAGAAAAACGCATTTATCCGCACAAGAATTTGTTTGCTCACATTATCGGCAACACCAATATTGACAATAACGGTATTTCCGGCATTGAAAAACAGCTTGACGAACGCCTGACCCAATCGGACATTCCTTTGCAATTGACTATTGACGCCGGCATTCAGGACACCATCCGCGAAGAACTGGCCGCTGCCGTTGAAAAATATAATGCCGAGGGGGCCTCCGCTATTTTGATGGATGTGAACAGCGGCGAGGTTATCGCCATGATTTCCCTGCCGGATTTTGATCCGAACAGCGGCAGATTTCCATCCGAGAGGGCTCAGTTTAATTTTTCCACCAAAGGTGTATATGAACCGGGTTCGGTTTTGAAAATTTTTAACGCCGCTTTGGGACTGGAGAGCGGAAAAGTTAAGATTACCGATAAATTTGACGCGACTAAACCACTTAAACTCCGTTATAACACCATTAAAGACTATCGAGGAGAAAATCGCTGGCTCAACCTTCCGGAAATTTTGATTTATTCCTCTAACATCGGCTCGGCTCACATTGCCCTCAAAGTCGGTAAAAAAGAACAGCAGAATTTTCTAAGAAATCTCGGATTTTTTAATCCGATTGAAAATTTTGAAGTCGCCGAAAAAGGAGCTCCGCTGGTGCCAAAACGCTGGGGAGAAGAAACCACCGCCACCGTCGGTTACGGTTACGGTATTTCGGTTACGCCGCTGCATTTGGTTACGGCTTTTTCAGCGGTTGTCAACGGGGGAACTTATCATAACCCGACATTGTTGAAGGAAAACATCAATAGTGAGAGTCATCGGGTTGTATCTTTTAACACATCTAAAGAAATGAGAAAACTTCTCCGCGGCGTTGTGGTTGAAGGCTCCGGTAAACGTGCTAATGTTCTCGGCTATGAAGTCGCCGGAAAAACAGGAACAGCCAATAAACTCGTCAACGGCAGATATATTGATAAGAAGGTAATGACATCCTTTTTAGCCACTTTCCCTGCTTCTAATCCGCAATACGCTTTGTTTATGATGATGGATGAGCCCAAAGCCACCAAAGAAACCTGGGGCTTTGTTACTTCCGGCTGGAATACGGTTCCGACTGCTGGAAAAATCATTTCGGCCATCGCTCCGCAGCTTAACATCAAAGCCAATTACGATTTGGATGAGCTTCGCCGCAACCGTATTATTGAAGCCAGCGGTTCCGCCGATATTAAAAATATGATAAAAAAGCAATAAGATTTCCCTTTATTCATATTAGACAAAAAAATAACTTGACCCCTTAGGAAAAATATACAAATATTATTCCTTTATCCGGAACACATATTTGAGGGAGGTTGAAATGAACTGGGGAAAGCTGATTTTTCGTACTTTATATCTTCTCTCCTTCAAAAAGTGTGATTTGTTCAAACGCCGCTATAAAACAGCTCAATTTCAAAACAACAAAATTATTTTAATTCGGGACGGAAAAGAAACAATTTTGCCGCTATTTACGTATGTTAAAGGTCTTCAGATTGAATTTTTGGGAAACAACAATACCGTTCGTATTGAATATCCATCTCAAATCTACCATTCTAAAATTTATTTTAAAGGCGATAACAACCAAGTCAGTTTTGGAAAAAATTCAAAAGGTGTTTTTTATTTTCAACTTAACCATAACAATAATAACGTCAGCCTTGGCAACCGAGTTGAATCTGAAGGTTTTGCGGCGACCTTACATGGTGATGAATTAATCATCGGAAATAATTGTATGTTTTCCTCCCCTGTTAAAGTATGGACTGACGGACATTCCGTCATTGACGCAACAACAAGAGAACTCCTTAACCCTGCGGGACACACCATTAAAATCGGCGACCATGTCTGGATTGGACAAGATGTTGTTTTACTCAAACGAGCCAACATTCCTTCCAACTGCATTGTTGCTCATTCTTCCGTTGTTACCAAAGCGTTTCATGAAGAAAACTGTGTTTATGCCGGTAATCCGGCTAAAGTCGTAAAAACAGGCATTAACTGGAACGGGGCTTCCCCTTATACTTACAATCCTGATACAGCCAATCCTTTATTTTAAAAAATTTAAATATCCACATTAGACCAAAAATAAATTTGACAACCCCTATGAAATATACAAATTTTGACAAAAGATATTTCAAGGAGGAAATTTATGAACTTTGGACGTTTTTTTAAGAATATATATTATCTTGCCAAAATTAATTTAAATAAAGATCATGACAAATTAAAATCAACGGTAAGTCTTTTGTCCCTTCAGGATATTTTAGACAGTTTCAAATACGAAATCATGCCGAATCTTGATAAACCAATCATAAGAACTGACGAAGAATGTTTTTTCCGCATTATGAATGATAAGGCTAGCATTTGCCGTTTTGGCGACGGAGAATTGAATTTATGCGAAGAAGTCAGTATTCCGTTTCAAAAAGCTTCCCTGAAATTGGCTGAAAGATTGAGGGAGGTTTTGGGTTCTGACACACCCAATATTTTAATTACCATTCCGGAAATTTTTTATTCTGATCAAACCAATGTTTATCCTCATACCAAAAATTTTGCAAGGAACTGGGGTAAGTACTTTCGAAATATTATTCAGAAATACATTCGTCAAGAAAAATTTTATTACGGAACAGGCATTAGTCAAGCATACACCCAATATATTAATTGCGATTTCAAAAAATATTTTGACGACTTCATTCATATTTGGAAAGATAAGGATATCACGATTATTTGCGGGAAAACTGTTTTTGATAAGATAGAGCATAATATTTTTGACTTTGCAAAATCCGTTGAATACCAATATGCTCCGTCAATCAATGCTTTTGAGGAATATGACAGCATTCTGACTCAGGCTTTGACTATTGATAAAAACAGGTTGGTCATCATCATTTTAGGACCGACAGCTACGGTTTTGGCTTATGACATGGCATTACAAGGCTATCAGGCTCTCGATTTGGGACATATTGCAAAATCTTATGACTGGTATCTCAAAAAGGATTTGTGTGTTGAACAAACAAAAGCCAACGAGTTTTACGCTCCGGATTAAGGATTAAATATCCACATTAGACCAAAAATAAATTTGACAACCCCTATGAAATATACAAATTTTGACAAAAGATGTTTCAAGGAGGGAATCTATGAATTTTGGTCGTTTTTTTAAGAATATATATTATCTTTCCAAAATTAATTTGAAGAAAGACCACTCTAAATTAAAGTCCTTTGTTAATTTGACAACACTACATAGTATTCTAGACAGTTTTCTGTATGAGGTCGTCCCTGACTTAAATAAAATTAATATGGCTTCTTTTGAAGAATGTCTTTATCGTTTACAAAATGATAAAGTCAGCATTTGCCGGTTTGGCGACGGAGAATTGAATTTATGTGAAGAAATTAATATTCCTTTTCAAAAAGCCTCCCCTAAACTAGCCAAACGCTTGAGAGAAGTATTGGCATCCGATGTGCCGCATACTCTCATTGCTCTTACGGAAATTTTTTGTTCCAACAGATTTAATTGTTCTCAAGGTGCTAAAATTTTTGCCCGCAATACCGGACGGCATTTCATTGATATTATTGAAAAATACACAAAGCCTCAAAAAACATATTATTCTGCCGAGGTTTCCTTGGTTCCTTTTGTATTTCCTCAATATGACCTGAAAAAATATTACGAAGCCATTATCAGCATTTGGAAAGACAAGGATATTACGATTATTTGCGGGAAAACTGTTTTTGATAAGATTGAACATAATATTTTTGACTTTGCAAAATCTGTGGAATATCAATATGCTCCGTCAATCAATGCTTTTGAGGAATATGACAGCATCCTGACTCAGGCCCTGACTATTGATAAAAACAGGTTGGTCATCATCATTTTAGGCCCGACGGCTACGGTTTTGGCTTATGACATGGCATTACAAGGCTATCAGGCTCTCGATTTGGGACATATCGCAAAATCTTATGACTGGTATGTCAAAAAGGATTTGATTAATAATCTTGCCAAAACCATTGAGTTTTTTTCCCCTGATTAACGGAGAGAAAAAAATAACTGATATACACTTTCTACAAGCATTATTGCCGCATAAGACCACAAGTTTGCATAAAAGAAAGCTTTCTTTATTGTCTCCCGCTCATATTCTTTCAAATTTCTACGGCAAAATAAATATTCCCCGTAATACGAAACCAGAAAATATGCCGGTGCCATTACCCACTCGGCTAATAATGCAAATTGGGGATGCAAAATCAACGGAGCTCCTAAAATCGTCTCAAAAATATCAGAAGTAATATATTGAGATAAAAATTCAGGCAAAACAGTCATTACAACCAAATTCATTCCCCATATAATGAGAACGAAAAAGCGGAGACAAAGCATTATTCCTACACATATTCCCCATGCTAAGGGGACAAGAAACAACATGCTTAAAATATTAGTTTTCAGACTGATAAAAAAAGCTTTTTTTCCATTTAATCCGGAAAGATAACGCCTTAGTATGAAAAATTCTATTCCGACAATCAGCACAAAGCTATACCACATTAAGCGTTCTGTAAGAAAAAGTGTTATACCTTCCTCGACCAAGGCTCCATTCCTATTACTCTTTATCCAATTGCTCGTCGAGGGCTTTTTCCAGTTCTTCAAGCTCCTGTTCGTCAACATCAACTGCCGGAACGGAATAACTTTCGTTAAACCAATTGCCTAAGTCAATATCGGCACAACGTTTGGAACAAAACGGACGGTATTTATTTGCCGGAGCCAATTTTCCGCAAATCGGGCATTTATAGGTTTTGATAACTTCACTCATCTGGCAACCCGTCCGGTTCCCTGACAGGTTTCGCATTCTTCGGTCATCAGATCGGAAAGTGTCGGACGTCTTCTTACTCTCAGAATTTCGACCATTCCAGCTTTACTTAAGCCCATTACACGGCTTTTGTTGCTGTCTTTAACCAGTTCTTGCTCCAAAATCTCAATAACCGGCTTGATGAACTTATATTCGGAAGAACCGGCAAAATCAATGAGGATTTTTCCAGAGAGGTTACGCAAGCGGATTTGGTGAGCAATTTCATAAGCAGCCTCTTCATTCAGGTGAGAAATAGAACCATGGCCTTTGTCATCGCCGCTGTCAACATCCACTGCCACGCAAGCCTTGGTTTCTTCTATAATCACTCTGCCGCCGGACGGAAGTTTTACAGTCTTTTGCAAAGCCTCGCTGATTGCCTCTTCAATTCCGTATTCTTCAAAAGGCTCGTTATTAATTTCAATAGAATATTTATCGCCGAACTTTTCTTTCAGCTCACTTTCCACATTACGGGAATTTAAAATAATTTTCCGTAAAGTTTCCGCATGGCGTTTGATATGCTCAAACAACGGATTTTCACGAGCATAAAGCAATGCCGGAGCTTTGGCGTTGCGAGCCTTAACCCGCAAAGAATCATAAGTATCCCGAAGTTCTTCCATTTCCTTGGCAATAACCTCAAAAGGAACTTCTACGGAAGACGTTCTTAGAATCCAACCTTCCTGACCGGTCGTGTTTTCCAGAACCTTTTCCTTATATTCATCCAGTGTCTGCTTATCTTCAATTCGAGAAGAGGCCTCGACCGTCAAACGGTATGGGCAATAAACAATATGCTCTCCGACTAATTGGACTGCCCGCACAACCTTGGCACCTTTTTCAGCCCGTTGTTCCTGAGCCACCTGAACGACAATGCTCTGCCCCTCAGAAATGTTTAAATCCTTCAGACCATATTCATCAGCATTCAAAAAAGCTTCGCGGCCATCGGCAATATCAATAAAAAAACCCACTTTCTGATGAGCCAAATCCAATTTACGTACCACTTTACCCAGATAAATATTTCCTTCCGCGGCACGACCGCCATTCACAAAGTCCAGCTCTTTCAGACGACCTTCGCCCATTAAAGCTATGCCGGATTGTCCGCCGTTGATTTCGTAAAGAATTGTATCTATTGTCATTTTATGCCTACCCCGTTTAAGAGATTTTTTGTTTCGAACAGCGGAAGCCCGACAACGCCCGTATAAGAACCGATCATCTTTTTGACAAAGCCCGCCAATTCGCCTTCTATTTTATATCCTACGCAACCGACCCATTCGCGGGAAGCCACATAGTTTTGAATTTCCTCTTCTGAAAGTTTTTTCATCAAAATTCTGGTACTGACACATCTGAGAGAAGCTCGACCGCGGCGGTCAACCACACAAACGGCACTGATTACCCGATGAGTACGACCGGAAAGCAGACGCATTACCTGTGTCTGCTCTTCGTCATTTTTTGCTTTATGAAGAATTTTTCCGCCGGCAACAACTATTGTATCGCCGCCGAGAATGATTTCTCCGGGATGAAATGAAGAAACCTTCAAGGCTTTTTCAAGAGCCATTCTTTTGACATAAGCCGTAGCTGTTTCACCTTTTTTGCAGCTTTCGTCAATATCCGCGGCCTCAATGCTTTTGGGAATCAAACCTATTTGTTCCAACAGCCTTTTACGCTGCGGAGATCCGGAAGCCAATATGAAGTCCTTTGCAGACATTGTCCCGACCCGAATCTTAAGCTTCGTCGTCGTAAGTTTTTTCCATTCTTTCGTGACGCTCCTGAGCCTCAATCGAAAGCGTTGCCACCGGACGGGCTTCCAAACGCTCAATTCCGATTGGCTCACCGGTTTCTTCACAATAACCGTAGACGCCGTCTTCGATACGTTTCAAAGCATCATTGATTTTAGAAATTAATTTTCTGGCTCGATCTTTCGTTCTCAAATCCAAAGCCTTGTCAGCTTCCAGAGATGCTCGGTCAATCTGGTCCGGCTGGTTTAATCCTCCCTGACGCAAGTCGTCAAGCGTGCCTTCCGACTGAGAAATCAGTGATTTTTTCCAATTCAGGAGTTTCTGACGGAAATATTCCTGCTGATAGTCATTCATATATTCTTCATCAGCAGACGGTTTGTAGTCAGGCGGGAGAATAATTGCGGTATCCATTTACTGTCTCCTTATGGGATAATTAAACAATTTGTTCATATAGCAAGCAAAATACAAATTTCAATCGGGAACTGCAAGCAAAAACATCGTTTTATCACAGCTATTTCATTAACTTTGCCAGTTCCACTTCCACTCTCAATTCGATTTCGCCCAAAATTTCCATCAAGCGTTCATCCGTGCTTTCAAATTTTCTTTCTTTCACAAAACGGGATATTTCAATTAACCGTTCTCTGGAGATATATCCTCTCAAAAGAGAATCCCGGATTTCTTCCAGTTTTTCCAATAAAGTTTCAGCTTTTTTTACCAGTTTTTTGCGAATTTCCCGCTCTTCTTCCCCGTTTACCATCTGAGCCGCAAAAATCGCGTCAGCCACAGAGATAGATCCGCTGCCGCCAACCGGAGCTGAAGACGGTTTCATTGTTTCTTTAAGATAAAGCGAAAAACTCTCACCGCCGGTTGCCTTTTGCGTTTTTCCGCCGGTTGCCAAGTCTCTGGTTTTATTAACGTCGTTTATTTTTATCAAAAGTTTTTCTCCGCTTTACTGAAAATTCCACATAATTTCGTTATCATCACCGGTGCATTCGTCAGAGACATCGCTCATCTGCAACGGCAACAGTTTGGTTCCTGCTCCCGGAGCAGCCGGCCAACGATAAGTATGTCCGTTTATTTTCAAATTTATCAAATCGGAAGAATCTCCCATAGTCCAGTTAATCATTGCCAGTTCGACACAAGCCTCCAACGGCAGATTGCTGAAAGTTACCGTATAGCGGTTAAAATATCCTTTCAGGCTCACTTCGCCCATAAACGCGTGTCGAAGCTCATTGTCTCCGGCCACCATGTCTGCCGGAACGGCACCGTCTTTTATCAGTCCGGAAGGCGTCAGCCCCACAAAAGATCCCGCCGCCATATAGCGGTTGGAGATGCTTTTTCTAATTTCTTCAATCTGCTGGCTGACACGGCTAACCTTGTATTTATCATACATTGTACTGACTACGTGGACAATCCCCGCCGAAAATGCTCCCAAGAACCCCAGGATACAGATAATTTCAAGCATTGTATGTCCACGTTCATTTATTCTGCTTTTCATCGGGGAAATCCTTCCTTATCTATCTTTATAGTTATATCACTAAATGCCATTCTAAACAATAAAGATTTCGTTTTTATGAATGTTTTCAACAAAATTCACAATTTGTAATATTTATTTACTTTAAATTTAACTTATTTGCTATATAGTAATTTCTGTAATTGTCCCAAAATATAGATAAATATGCTATATTACACGGGGCGTTTAGTATCTTTTTTAAAAAAGGAATTTTTACATGAAAAAAACAATTAGTGCATTAATGGTAGCCGTATCAGCCGTTGCTTTTGCTGCTTCTGCAAACGCTGCCGACTATACTCCTTATGTTGGCGTTGATTACATTAACTCTCACGTTTTCAGCAAAAACCTGCAAAACGCAGCTGTTAACGTTGGTACAAAGTACAACAAACATTTTGGTACTGAAGTGTTCTATCAAACTCCGATTGAATCCAAAACATGGAAAACTCATGAAGATGGTGAAGTTTACAAAAACAAAGCAAGCTATCGTTCTTATGGTTTAGATGCTTATGGTTATCTGCCTTTAGGTTGTGATCAGGTTTGGTCTGTACTCGGTACTGCCGGTATTGCACAAATTGATGCTAAAGTTAAATCAACCGGTGAAAAATCTCACAAAGAAAACGGTTGGGCTTATCGTATCGGTGCCGGTGTTCAGTATGACGTTACTGAAGATTGGGCTGTAAGAGTATTGGCTCGTTACTCTTTCTTGGATAAAGTTGCCGGTGTTGACCACATGATGGACGTTACAGCCGGTGTCAGATACTCTTTCTAATCGGAAAAATTCTAAAAAAGGAAGGAGAAATCCTTCCTTTTTTATTTTAAAAAGTCTGGACTTTTGGTTTATCTCTTCTTAAAATACTGTTCAGAATTTTTTAGTTTAAGGATTATCATCATGAAAAAAATCATTTCTGCTTTTGCCATCGCCGCTTTAATCTCCGCTTGTTCCGACAATCAGGAAAACACCTCAGAAACCCTTTCCACACAGGAAGCTCTTGAAACCGGAGAAGTTGTGGTTGTTGCTCCTCAGATTGATATTGATTTCGAAAACAAACAATATTCCTACACGCTTGACCGGATTGACACCGGCTGCGACAAGGGAGATGATGCCGTTTGTGCTATTGACTTAACCCTTAAATGCACCTTAAATCCAAAATTCTCGGAATGCGATCCGAAAAAAATGCCTAAATTTATCTTTATGGAAGATGAAAGTCTCGGCCGCCCGACAGAACTTACTTTTGAAATTCTCAAAATCAAACCAATTGATGTCAATACCGCCGAAATTTATACCAAAGGAACATGCAACGGAAACTGGTTCGGTCTTTGCAACGGAAACATTATTTATGTTCTCAGCAACAAAACCGGAAACTGGATTGTGAAAGACATTTACGCCCTTCAATCTTTCTAGGTGCCGAGCCGGCACGGGCCAAACTGAGCCAGTTTGATCGCCTCAATTAGCTGGTGGTCAGCGACCACCGGCAAAAGTTAGCTGTTTTGACAATGTGCCATAACACCCTGTTAGTATCAATGTGCGTGCTGAAAGTTAGTGCCATAGAATTTTAATTGCAAATTAATCTTTATGCTTTATCATCCTTTGTGC
>DBFWPL010000015.1:0-16803 GCA_048463395.1 Alphaproteobacteria bacterium
TCGGAAACAGATGTTTTGACAACTGTTATCAACCGACCTGCGATGCCGGCGGTTATCTTGATGCCTGCCCGAGCGGTCAAACCGGTACTCCCGTTACTTACTATGGCAGAAACTGCTACCAAGATTGCAAAAACAAAGAATGTGCTTCAGGAACCTGGGACTTAGATAATTATTGGTGCAGCGGGGCTTTAAAATGTCTCATTCCTCACCCTTAACAAATAAATTTACCAATAAAACATTGTATATTTAGGAGAAAGAAAATGACTAGTAATTCAAGAAAAATACATGGAATGAGCTTGGTAATACTTGCTTTTTTCCTTGCTGCTTCTATTGCAACGGCTCAAACCTGCGTTACCCCTCCAAGCTGCGATACTTTGGGGTATAAGCAGTCAGCGAGTGACTGTTCCGGTCAGGAACGGGTATTGAAGTGTCCGTTTGACCAGACAAAAATGTTTTGTCTGGATACGATTACGCAAGAAGTAAATGTGGGAGATATATTGTATTCGGATATGACGGTTTCAGGTAATATTATAGTTAGCAAAACTCCGATTGGTGTTGTGTTTGACAGCAGTAAGCGGCTGGCCATAGCTTTGGCAAAATCAGGAGATCAGATGACTTGGGATGAATCCGAAGAAGGAGAATCCTATTCTATTCCTGGTTTACAATCCATAGACTCAAACAATTTCGAAGACGGAAAAGTCGAAACGGCGGCTATTATTGCTTATGGTAAGTCCAATGGTAAGTCTTTTCCTGCAGCGGAATATTGCAATTCATACAAAACAGCAGGAACTAAAGCTGGAGACTGGTTTTTGCCGAGCTACCTCGAGCTGCAGACTCTGGCAACGAATAGAGTTGCGGTGGAGAGTACTTTGGAAAGTTTGGGAAAAGGTTCAATCTATAATCATGGTTTTTGGGGGTCATCTATCTGTGAGGTGAATTCTGTTTGGACGAAATTGTATAGTGGAGGCAAGATGGGTAGTTATGGACCAAGGAATCAGAATTTATATGTTTACCCGGTTATTGAGTTTTAGCTTTAACTTCAACATCAATCTTGTATAAAAACACCCCCTTTGAATATTTTTTCAAAGGGGGTGTTTGGGTTTCCGCTTTTAAGGATAAATTATATTAAAAATTTTTTGATAAGGCACACTCTCATAAGCAGCAGAGAGAAGCCAACGAGCGTTTCAGGGTACTTACTCTCCACAACCAACTTTCGCCGGTGGTCGCCGACCACCAGCTAACTTTTGCCCGTGCCGGCTCGGCACCGCTGACCATGCCTCACCCGCTGGGTGCTATTTTTTAGGCTCGTCCGGATCTCTCAACACATAACCGCGACCCCAAACGGTTTCAATATAGTTTTTACCGCCGGAAGCTTTTTCCAATTTTTTGCGGAGTTTACAAATAAATACGTCAATGATTTTAAGTTCCGGTTCATCAATACCGCCGTAAAGGTGGTTGAGGAATTGGTCTTTGTTGAGAGTGGAACCTTTTCGTAAAGACAAAAGTTCCATAATGCCGTATTCTTTTCCGGTCAAATGCAGTGTTTTAGTTCCGACGGTAACCGTCTGAGTGTCTAAGTTGACTTCAACATCGCCGGTACGGATAATGGAGTTGGAATGTCCTTTAGAACGTCTGACAACAGCCTGAATGCGTGCTAAAAGTTCGGCCTTGTCAAAAGGTTTTGTCAGATAATCATCGGCACCGTAACCCAAACCCTTGACTTTTTTATCTGGTTCGGACAAGCCGGAGAGAATCAAAACCGGCGTGTTGACCTTGGCGGCTCTGAGACTTTTTAGGACTTCATAGCCGTTCATGTCCGGAAGCATAAGGTCAAGAATGATAATGTCGTAGTCATAAAGCTTGCCGATTTCGAGCCCGTCTTCGCCCAAATCCGTCGTATCTACAATCATTCCTTCTTTTTTGAGCATAGTCTCAATACTTTGAGAGATGGCGTAATCATCTTCAACCAATAAAACACGCATTTTCCAAGACCTCCAAAAATAAAAAATCCAATATGGTTAGATAATATCTCTTAAATTTTAATTTGTTAACTTTTTTAGCGTCCCTGTTAATAATTATTAATAAAATTGTGAAATTAATCGAAATGCGATTATATTTGAAAGCAAAGGAGAGGAAATTTGTCGCTTTTACTGGATAATATCAATGATGAAGTCAATAAACTTGAAGACGGGACGTACTACGGAAAAGTAACCGCTGTGCAGGGCTTGTTTATTGAGGTCGGCGGAATCCGTACTTCATTGACAATCGGCGACAGATGCAATGTTTACAGCACGCATAATAAAACGGTTCCTTGTGAATTGGTCAGCTTTAAGGGCGATAAACTTTTGTTGATGCCTTACGGTTCTCTGGAGGGAATAGGGCTGGGATGCCGTGTAGAGGTTGAAAACGCCGCTCCGGTCATTTATCCGCATATTTCCTGGCTGGGACGGATAGTCAATTCGTTTGGCGAGGCCATCGACGGAAAAGGTCCGTTGCTGAAAGGCTCGAAGCCTTATTATATCAAGTCGTCTCCGCCTCCGGCTCAGTATCGCGATCGGGTTAAGGGAAAAGTCGATCTGGGGGTGCGTGCGGTCAATACGTTTCTGACAATCTGTAAAGGCCAACGTATGGGTATTTTCGCCGGTTCCGGCGTGGGAAAATCTACTTTGATGTCAATGATGGCCCGCCAGAGCAGTTCCGATGTGTCGGTTATCGGCTTAATCGGCGAACGGGGCAGGGAAGCCAAAGAATTTGTAGAAGATGTGTTGGGTGAGGAAGGTTTGGAAAAATCCGTTCTGGTACTGGCAACGTCTGATGAAAGCCCGTTAATGCGACGTCAGGCGGCTTATACGACTATGGCGATTGCTGAATATTTCAGAGATTTGAACAAAGATGTTTTGTGCATGATGGACTCCATCACTCGTTTTGCCATGGCTCAAAGGGAAATTTCTCTGAGCGTGGGTGAACCTCCGGCCTCCAAGGGATATACGCCGAGCGTGTTTGCCGAACTTCCCCGCTTGTTGGAAAGAGCCGGACCGGGAGCCAACGGCGGCGGAACCATTACCGGTCTGTTTACGGTTTTGGTGGACGGTGATGACCATAATGAACCGGTGGCGGATGCCGTTCGTTCCATTCTGGACGGGCACATCGTTTTAGACAGGGCGATTGCCGAAAGAAACCGCTATCCGGCAATTAACATTCTGCGTTCCATTTCCCGTACCATGCCCGATTGCAATACCGAAGAGGAAAACGTGATTGTTTCCAAGGCCAGACGCTATATTGCCGCTTATGAAGATATGGCGGAACTGATTCGTTTGGGAGCGTATAAAAAAGGCTCTGATAAGGAAGTGGACGAGGCGATTTTCTATTATCCGAAGATAGAGGCCTTCCTCTCGCAAGGGAAAAAAGATAAAATCAGTCTGGCAGAGGGCTATGCTCAACTCAAAGAAATTTTGGATACGCCTTTTGTTTCCGAATAGAAATGGTTTTTAAATGAAAAATTCTCTGCAGACACTGACCCGTATTAAAAAGTTTGACATTGACGAACAGCGGAAAATTCTGGTCGAATATCAAATCGTGGAAGATAAATTGCTTGCCGCGTTAAAAGAGTTAAACGAGGAATTTGAACAAGAAAAGCTGTTTTCTTCACAAAATCCCGGTGTCGGAGATTTCGGTGCTTATGTTAAAAGATATATGCGGCAGCGTGAAGAGCTGGAAAAAGCTCTGATCGATATTCGCTCAAAAATTGAAGACGTCAGAGAGGTTATTGCGGATATGTTTAAAGAGCAAAAGACTTTTGAGATTGTGGATGATAACCGCAAAAAAAGAAAAATGAAGGAAGATGCTGATAAAGAGCAGAAGATGCTTGATGAAATCGGAACGAATAACTATATAAAGCATAACAAATAAACTTTAACCCGTGAAGGAGAATGAAATGGCTTTTGATTTACCGCCTCTGCCTTATGAAATGAACGCTTTGGAACCGTATATTTCCGAACGAACAATGGAGTTTCACTACGGCAAACACCACAAGGCTTACGTTGATAATTTGAATAAATTGATTAAAGATACCGAATTTGAAAATATGCCGTTGGAACAAATTATCCGGTCAACATACAATCGTCCGGAATTTGCCGGAATCTTCAACAATGCCGCTCAGGCTTGGAATCATACGTTTTTCTGGAATTCCATGACACCGAACGGTGGCGGCAAACCGGAAGGCGAGCTGTTGAATAAAATCGAAAAAGATTTCGGTTCTTATGAAAATTTCAAAACAGAATTTAAAACTGCCGCAACCACACAGTTTGGCAGCGGTTGGGCTTGGCTGGTTGAAAAAGACGGTAAGTTGGCGGTTATGAAAACGTCCAACGCCGATACACCGGTTGCACAGGGGTTGAAACCGATTGTAACGGTGGATGTTTGGGAACACGCTTATTATCTGGATTATCAAAACCGTCGTCCTGATTTTGTGGATTCCTTCTTAGACCATTTAGTTAAGTGGAAATAGACAAGAAAAAACTTATTTAAAAACCCCTTGGAATAAAGATTTTAAGGGGTTTTTAATATTTTTGTGCATAAATATCAACGATGGTTTGATATTGACAAATTTTGTCTATAATGTTAAACTGTAAAAAATAACAAAGGAGAGTAGATATGGCTACTGGAAAAACATATAACTGCGGTAAAGAACTCAACAACCCTGAAGCATATAAAGCTTATGAAGCTGCTTTTGCAAAAATGAATGAAGGTTTGTCCCTGACTACTCTTAAAGCAATGCAAAGCGGACTTGAAAAATAAGAGGAAGTCATGAATTATACGACTGAAGACAGTTTTATGATTGCGGAAGGAGCCGGCGGAAAATTATATATTTTCATGAAAGCCAAAAAAGATACTCCGAAAACACCTCGTATAATTTATGATGGTAAAGATCACGCTATTTTCCTAAGAAATCAGGAACAAAGAATCATTTTAGACTATATCCATCCGGAAGTCCGTGACAGTTTGAGAAAATCATTGGAAGTAATGGTTGTGGAAACGATTTTGGATAATATCAAAGAGAGTTATCCGGTCGGAATGCAAATGGTTGATTCAATCCCCGTAGATTGGGAGAAAATCGGTTTGACAACATGGGAGAAGGCTTATTTATCGGAAAGCGGACAGTAAAGATAAAAAAAGACTTGCATTTACCTAAAAACTATATTAATTAGAAAACCATCTTCGGATGGTTTTGTTTTGTACAGAATAATACGAAGAAACAGACGGTCCCATCGTCTAGAGGCCTAGGACGCGGCCCTCTCAAGGCTGCAACACGAGTTCGAATCTCGTTGGGATCACCACTAAAAAACCCGCCTATATGGCGGGTTTTTTAGTGGTAAATATCCCGACAGAGATTTGAACGAGTAGAGTTCGAGACTGAAAGAAGTGAAGGACGGCGTATATGAGCGAAGCGAATAGCCAATCTCGTTGTTGCAACGTAGTTGCAAAAAGGGTTAATTTTATATTGCCCTGCTTATATGGCATCGTTGACAACCTTATGATTTATTATATCGTATTTATAATACAATGTTTCATCTAGAAGTCAAAAATATACTGAATTATAATTAATAAATAGTCCGTAAACCGTGAGTTAAGCATTACCACTAAAAAAACACCATTAAGGTGTTTTTTTAGTTAAATTGTGGAACAAAAGACAACGGGATATCCTTCTTCTTTTATTAATGGTTCGTATTGTTGTAAAAGTTCATTAAAACAGTTCTCATCAATAAAAAGTTCATTTGGGTTGTTTTTCGTTCGCTCAATAACGCGTCTGCGGGCAACGTCTAAATCACACAAAAGTGCATAGAAACAAACGTTCGACGTTAATGTTTTTGCCCAATTATAATATTCTGCACGTTTTGCTTTGCTCCAAAAACCATAATCTAAAATAACGTTTTTTCCGTTTTTTATTGCCTGAGAGGTTTTTTGCCGAATGAAGTCGTCAACTTCTTTATATTTTTCTTGAAAATTATCCGGAGTTCTTCCATAACGGGCCAACATTATTTCATCATGTGTAAAACGGATTGCCGGTAGTTCCTGTTCTAATTTTTTTGCAAAAGTCGTTTTGCCAAAGCCGAGAAAACCGCAGATAAGATATATTCCGGCCGTTGTTTTAGAATTAGACATGTCCTGTTTGTTCCTTATAAAACATCTCTGTAAGAAGGGATCTTACAGAGATGTTTAAGTGATAACAGAGAAAGATTAATTATCTCTGGTCTTAACCGCGTCGCCTCTGACAATCCAAGCTCTTTGTCCGTAAATAAAAGGGATTCCCCAGGCGGAATATTCAATACTTGCATTAGTAAGCAAATCGGTGTCGGTTTTTCTGCTGACATCGTTTAACGCAGCGGCAACCGTAGGCGTACCGGTGCTAAAGAAAAGAATATTGTGTTTACGGTCAATCCCCATAACATTTTTTTGTTTAGGGCTGTTGGTCAGATCAAAATCTTTGACATTAACAATTTTATTGCTGACAACGGTGAAGTTTCCGTGGTGTGTTGTGCAGGCTCCGCACAGCAAAACAAGCAAAATGATAAGTTTTCTCATTAATTTCCTCCTTGTCTGGTATTAACGACGGTTCCTTTAATCTCATAACCTGTTTGCCCGAATAAGAGAACACTCCAATATGTTTGATAAAGGGAGGCGTCAACGATTAAATCGCCGTTTCCTTTGTTCAAAGCATCATCAACGGCGGCTTGAATGACAGGGGTTCCAAAAGTGTAACCGAGAAAGATGATTTTTTTGTCTTCCCCGATGATGTTTTTATTTTGAGGCAGAGCATCAATATCTTTTTTGTCGATGGCAACATTATGCGTGGAAATCATGGTAAATTCGGTCTGATGTGTTGAGCAGGCACTAAGCAGCAGAACAAGACCCAATACAGAAAAAATATATTTCATAACATAGTCCTTTTAGATTATATTGCTTTCACCAAAACTATAAAAGATGGAGGGAAGGCTGTAAAGAAATTTTTCTAAAAATATGTTGGAAGCGGTTGACAAAAACATTATAAAACAGAATTTTTTAACTTTTTTTCAATTCATAGAACGTATATACACAATGTGCAGACAATTATGTAAGGAATAGCCATGGAAAAATATTGGTTTATTGTGGCATTGATATGTAGTTTATTAAACGGAATCTTTATTTATATAAATCAAATTTTTAAACTTGCCGGGCCGTTATTTATGGTTTTTCGGTGCGTGGGACAATTTTTTGCTTTACTGCCGTTTATAATGTTTTTTGCTCCGATTCATAATATTCCTTTTTATATTTTGTGTACGGTGCAGGGGTGCTTAATTGCCTTTAACGATTATCGTTTTTTTCGTTCGGCCAAGGCTTTTGGTGCGGAGGTAACCAGTTCGCTGCAGCCGTTGTCTATAGGAATGATTTTTGTGTTATGGCTGGCGGTCAATCCGGCTAATTTAACGGAAATGCTGATGCGTCCTCTTCATATGGTTTTGGTTATTTTGTGTTTAATCGGCATCACTTTTTCTATTTTGAGAATGAAAAAAGCGAAATATTCTTCGCGGGCGATGAAATACCTGCTGCCTTGCTTATGTCTGATATCCGTTAATGATGTTATTAATAAGGAAGCAATGATGTACGGGGCTCAAAATCTTATATCGGCCATATACTTCTATTGTTTAATCACGGCATTTGTAGCCGGCAGTGTCAATTTGTACATTTATTTGCAAAAGCATGCTTTAGGGAGTTTGTTGGAGACACAATACAGAATGAAGGCCGGTGTTATTGTCTTTTTGATTACGGCTTCCATGATTAGTAAGAATTATGCAATGTATCTGGCTCCAAATCCGGCTTACGTTTCTGCCATTATCTTTCTTTATCCGCTGTGGATTGTGCTTGGAAATTTGTGCTATCGGCGTTTGGGCGGAAAAATTACCTGTGCAAGTGTCCGCCTTTCTACGATACTTATTTTACTGACGTCGGTTATCGGATTGATTTTGCTAAAATAATAGTCTGTTTAAAAGATTGTGAAGAAATTTTTCTAAAAATATTTCTAAAAAAGTTGACAAAAAATATTTTTGTGATAAAAAGAAAGAACTTAATTTAATTTTTCTGTTTTGGAAACCATATAAACGCTAAAGCGTTGCAAATTTCTGTATTATTTACCATTTAAACTTTAACAGACATGAAAAGGTTAATGAGAGTTATTGCCATGTTCGTCATCGCAGTAACGGTTGCATCCTGCAACAACAAAAAAGAAGAGAGTGTGCCTGTTCCCGTTCAGGAACCCGTGAAGGAAGTTTATCAGCCCGTGCATCAGAAGCAGGACATCGACCTGAAGAAAGCACAGAAATACAACTACTTCCAGGCTCCCACAGCACAGCCGGCAGCAAGCGTTTCAGTTGACTACGACCAGAAGAAACCCTATGCCCGCCCCATCAGCGTGAAGTATACCTACGCCAACGGCGATACGTATACTTTCATCATTCCCGCTGACTTCGGTCTTTGGAAAAACCAGGCCGGCAAGTTCAGGGTAGTATCTGATGCCGAAGGCACTGTATGGCTGCAGGGACAAAGCAAACAAGGACGCTTTATGGAGTTCGTCTTTTACGGAGATCCGAAGTATAACGGAACGAAGATTAAGCCGAACTCGTATCGCAATCTCCCGGCCGGAGAAATCAAACATCGTAAATAGATTTTTCCTGCCCGCTGAATTAGAGAAAGCTTCGACACCATAGGTGCCGAAGCTTTTTTTTGACAAATATATCTTCTTATTATAAAAAATAGTAAAAGCTTTATAAGGAGAAATATGATAAATAATTTTGACACATTATTTGCTGTCCGCTCTTTTGATGAAGAAAAACTTCTTTCTTTTGGTTTCAAAAATGAGGGGGAAAAGTATGTATATTTACGCCGGCTTTCGATTCAACCGTTTGAAGCCAGAATAATTGTCCATGAAAATAAAATAACGGCAGATGGTTTGATATGGAAACAGGAGATATTTATGCTTTGGTAAAATCTCCGGAAGCGGTTGGCTCTTTTGTCGGAAAAATAAGAAGCGAGTTTGAAAACATACTTTCTGAAATTTCCCAAACCTGTTGCTTTTCGGATGTTTTTAAAAGTTTGGTGTCTAAAAAAGTGATCCGTTATGTGCAGGAACACTATAAAGACGAATTAG
The DNA here is from genome assembly GCA_048463395.1 of Alphaproteobacteria bacterium. GTDB lineage: Bacteria > Pseudomonadota > Alphaproteobacteria > RF32 > CAG-239 > JAGAJR01. The sequence goes on from DBFWPL010000015.1 coordinate 9,182, forward strand.
AATTTTTGTGGCCTAAATTCCCTCAAAATGCGGTTTTTCGAAGGCAGGATAATACCAAATGGTATGCTGCTGTCTTGACGGTAACAAAAGATAAATTAGGCTTGGATTCAGAGGATACAGTCGAGATTATTGACTTAAGAGGAACCCCCGCAGATATAGAACAATTAGTGGATGGAAAAAACTATTTCCCGGGATGGCACATGAATAAGAAACATTGGTTTACGATTTGCCTTGACGGAAGTGTATCTTTTGAAGAAATCTGCCGACGGATTGATACAAGTTATCTTCTTGCTCAAAAATAGTTACAAAACAGCACCTGCGATTATTGATGTTCAATAGCTGTTCATAATACTTTTTTCCAAGTTCAATTGAAAGAGGTAATAAAAAACCTCTCTAAAAGAGAGGTTTTTTATATTATTGGCCTAAGCCGCTGGTTTTGCTTCGAAATGCTCTGGAAAGATGGGTTAAATCTTTTTTACGTTGTAGGTGAAATTTGTGGCGGGATTTTTCTTTGTTCTCTTGTTCCCGTCTGGAGGTATAATCAATTTTGGCTTTTTCCATTGCAGGAGCAACAACAGCCTGAATTTCGGCATCTGTACGACCGTCTCTGGAGTATTTTAAAACGTTGGCCACAATAGGCTGGAATTCTTGAGGATAGAAATTTTTAACCCATCTGCATTCATTGGTTTGTAGTCCGGATACTTTGGAATGCTTCTGTCCGGTTGCCTTATATTCTTCAGAGGTTAACGTTTCCATCTGTTTGTCAAGGTTAACAATTTCAAAGACAGAGGAGGCGATGTTGCCGTTTTTTTGAAGTTCCTCAACTTTTTCTCTAAAATTTAAAATTGTTTTTTCTCGTTTTGCATTCAAATTTGCTTTTAATGATTTTTCATGACGACGTTCATTCCAAGCTTGTTTCAACTTACGTCCTGCCGCATATAAACTGGCTCCACAGCCGGTAGCCGTTACCGCCAATCCGAGGAGAGTAGCATTTCCTAATGATGCGGCAGCATAAGCACCTCCGGCCATGGCTCCCATTCCGGCGGCAATTCCGACAGAGGCCGCTCCGAACCCGACAGCCAAAGCAGCATATCCGGCAGCTTTAACAGCCGGTTTGGATAGAAATTTTTTTGTTTTATTTTTGAGGCTGGACCATAAAGACGGTTTCTTGGTTTTTTCCTTGTTTTGAGGTTTGTTTTCAATACATTCGGATAAATTAAATTTCATTTTTATATCCGGTGTATTGGAAATGATTTTGGCATCCTTACCTAAAATTTCAAGCATTTGTTTTTTCATGCTGTCAGGAAGCTGGGCGGTTGTCTTACCGCTTTTGTGCTGATAAAGTTCAATTGCTTGTACGGAGAGAGCTTTAATACGATCTAGTTTTTCAGGATCTCTGGTGTCTTTTACATCATGAAGACGAGACAACAAAAGATGAACCTGAGTATCTAAATCATAATCTCCGTTTCCCGGGTTTGGAAAACCGCCATATACAAGAGTTGAAAATTCAGATTTTAAAAAGCCGAAATCTTCCTGCCAAGTTGATTTTGGTTGAGCTAAAGACTCTTGAAACGTATCATCTTGGTGAATAAAAACGACATTGTCGGTCTCATATATTTTATTTAAACTTTTTTTCATGTCGGATGAAAGTTTTTTATTGCCTTGGGAAAGGTACGGCGTTGTAGCTTTAGCGGCAACAGCTTGTAACATCTGTTTCTTTTTAGGGTCGCTGCAATTCTGAATTGCCGTGTTTATTCTGCTTAAAAGAATTTCGGTTACGGTTTCAATTTTATAGTCGTCTCCGGCCGCAAATGTTGGCAAAGAAGAATTACCCAAGCCGGCATTATAAAATGCATCCATTAAATTTTTAAAATCTTCGTTAAAGCTGCCCATAAATTGAACTCCCTTATAAATTGACAGAAATATATTTGAATTATTATATAACATAATTTTGTCTAAAAGGGAAGCCCTTTATTTTTGTCAATTATGTTTTAGGTTTTTAATAAAATTAAAATGCCACCATTCATTGGGAATAGATGAAAACCCGACACTTTCCATAAATTGTCGTAAAATTTGGCGGTTGTGTTTCTGCTCTTCGGAACAATCTTCAAAATCATATCCGGCACATAACAGATGCTGAAAATAGTTTTCATAGTGTTTGTTTTTCAGTTCTTTCGCAAATTCCGGAGTGTAAGCGTCAATTTCCGTCGGATAGGCGAGATTATTGCCGTTTTCATCCGTTAAGCAGCAGTCAACGGCCAATCCGTGGCAATGCAGCGATTCTTCCGGAACAGATTTAAACAAACCTTTTACGGGAGCCAGACGCAAAAACTCCCGATGTGCCTCCAAAGGTCTGAAGGCATCACAAATTCGAAGCTTCATATTCATTTTTTGCAATTCAGGTTCAAGTTTCTTCAGTGCCTCAGCTGCCCGAACATTAAGAAACGCCTTGTCTCCAAATCCAATGTCTTTATAAACGGGCGTGCTGACAATATTGTTGGGGCGGGCATACATCATATCAATGATAAAACGCTTGCCGCTGACTTCAACCAGATTATATTCCTGAATAAGATTTTCCAAGTTAATCATTATGCTTTCTGCTGCCATTTGTTTTGATTGTCTTGCTGCCAATAAAAGAGCTCTTGTCCGGAAGCTTTTAATTCTTTCCAGAAGGAGCGGGCTTGCTCCAAGGCTGTTTGCGAGTTTCCGTCAAAAATATTGAGAATGCGTTCATACTTTTGGGCTTCTTCCAATGAGATTTGAGCTCCGTCTACCAAAAAAAGCATAACGGCTCCGTTGGGATTGTCATCATCGGCGGAAAGCCATATCGGCTGAACATCGGCAAAACCGTCTTTTTTGGTGCCGTGCGGAAGAAAAGAGGTGTCATTATACGTCCACAGCAGGGAATTCAAAAATTCCACACGCTCTTCATTTCCGATTTTGATTTTAACCGGCTTTCCTGTTCCGTAAGCTTTTTCAACCAACTTAGGGAGAACATCCTCAAGAGTTTGAATTTGCAAATGATAAAAGTCAAACCGGCTCATTTGGCATCTCCTTTAGGTTTGATTGCCGCAAAATGAACTGTTTCATTGTCTTGAATCAGTAATAAGACCGGACGATTGTTTTCTCTTTTTGCCTCATTGACAAATTCTGACACATCATCAATGCTGAAAACGTCTTTTTTATCAATTTTAACGATAACATTCCCTCTTTTCAGCCCTTTTTGCTCTGCATCCGAACCGGAAAGAACTTCCGTAATGACAATGCCCTTAATTTCCGGATTAAGGGAATATTTATCAATCATTTCCGGACTCATTTCTGAAATGGTGATACCCAAACCGTCAATTAAAGCTTCATTGCCTTCAACAACAATGGGCTTTTTCTCTGTTTGGGAAATTTCCGGAGCATCTTCCGGCATTTGTTCAATCAAAACCGGAATTTTAAGCTCTTTTTTGTCCCGCCACAAAGTAACGGCAACCTGTTTGCCGATAGGTGTTTCTGCCGCCAAACGCGAAAGGTTCTTGGTATTGTCGATTTCGTGTCCGTCAAAATCCAGAATAATGTCTCCGGCTTTGATACCGGATTTTTGAGCGGGAGAATTTTCATTCAAACCGGAAACCAAAACGCCTTTTTCGGAAGAAAGCCCCAAGCTTGAAGCAATTTCCGGTGAATTAGGTTGTATTTTAATGCCCAGCCAGCCGCGTTTGACTTCTCCGAGGTTTTTCAATTGAGAAATCACCCATTTTGCCAGATTAACCGGAATGGCAAAGCCGATTCCCACACTGGCTCCGGTTGTCGAAAAAATCGCACTGTTAATGCCGATAACTTCGCCGTTCATATTAAACATAGGCCCGCCGGAACTTCCCTGATTGATGGAGGCGTCTGTTTGGATGAAATTATCATAAGGACCGGATTCTATATCTCGGGATTTTGCCGAAACAATTCCGGTGGTAACGCTTCCGCCCAAACCAAACGGATTACCGATGGCTAAAATCCAGTCGCCGACGCGAATTTTATCAGAATCTCCGAAAACAACGGGAACAAGTTTTTTATCAGTGTCTATTTTGATGAGGGCAAGGTCGGTTTTCAAATCCCGTCCGACAAGCTTGGCTTCAATTTGGGTATTGTCTGAAAGAATAACCGAAATTTCTTCTGCCTGATCAATAACGTGATTGTTGGTAATAATATAACCGTCTTCACTCAGGATAAAACCGGAACCGAGTGAAACTTGATTACCGCTCTTTTGGTTAAAAAAACGATCAATGCTCGGTGTGCTGCTTTCAAAGGCCGGATTGTTTTCTTCCTCTTCTTCAGGTCCGTGAACAGTTGAGATGTTGACCACGCTGGGAACAAGCCTTTCTGCCAAATCCGCAAAAGACGGAAAAGGAACTTGTGCCGCAGCCGGAATACTCCGGAATAAAACCGCGGTACTCAAAAACAAGACGAGAAAGAAGACACGTTTCATCTTAAGTTATTTTCCTGTTTTTAAAGATTTGCCGAAAAACTCAAAAAACTCTGAATCCGGAGCCAAAACCATAGAAGCGTTGGTGTCGCTTAAGGCATTTTTATAAGCTTCCAGAGAGCGGTAAAAAGCGTAGAATTTCGGATCTAAGTTAGCAGCATCCGTCCAAATTTCAATAGCGTTTTTATCTCCTTCACCTTTGATAATCTGAGATTTTTTCTCAGCCTCGGCAACAATAATGGTGGATTCTTTGTCCGCCGTGGCTTTAATTTGCAAAGCCTGCTGCTGACCTTGGGCACGAAACTCTTTGGCATCTTTTTCACGCTCGGTTTTCATCCGGTCGTTAATAGCCTGCAAAACCTGAATCGGCAAATCGGCTCTGCGAATACGGACATCGGCAACGCTGACGCCGATTTGCTGGGCGTCTTTTTTAACGGCGGTACTGATGTCGGCCATAATTTGCGTTCTCTTTTGGGAAAGAAGCTCGGTTAAAGTAATGCGGCCGAGAACCTTACGCAGAGATGAATTGACGATTTCCTGCAATTTGCTCTGAGCTTGGTATTCGGTGCGTACAGTCTGATAAAACTTGAGCGGATCAACGATTTTGTAGCGGGTAAAACTGTCGACATCCAAACGTTTTTTGTCATTAAGAACGACTTCCTGAGCCGGAGGATCAAGGTTAAGCAAACGGGTGTCATAAAAAACAACATTCTGAATGAACGGAATTTTTACTTTAAGTCCCGGTTCTTTAATCAGTCGAACAGGCTCTCCGAATTGCAGGACAATGGCTTGTTCCGCCTGATTGACAATGTAAAAGGCGTTGGCCGCAACAAAAATAACGGCGGCGGCAAAAGCGGCGATATAAATTTTTGCTTTATCTGTCATTGGCTGAACTCCTGCTATTTGTTCATTTTATCTAAAGGAAGGAAAGGGAGGACATTGCCGCCTTTGGAGGACGGGTCGACAATTACTTTGTTGGACTTGGAAAGGACATCTTCCATGGTTTCCAAATACAAACGTTTGATGGTTACGTCTTTTCCTTCTTTGTAAGCATTATATACGGAAATAAAGCGGGCGGCATCGCCTTGGGCTTTGTTGACAACGGCTTCTTTGTAAGCCTGAGCGGCTTGAAGGCGTTTGGCGGCTTCACCGCGGGCTTTCGGCAGAACTTCGTTGCGATAAGCCTCTGCTTCGTTTTTGAAACGTTCCATATCGGCTTTGGCACGCTGAACCTCATTAAATGCGTCAATAACCTGCTTTGGCGGGTCGGCCTTTTGCAGTTTGACACGGACGATTTCTATGCCGGAACCGAACTCGTCGAGAACTTTTTGGAGTTCTTCTTTTGTTTCGTCTTCAACCTTGCCGCGGTCTCCGGTAATAATCGGCTGCATTTCTGACTGTCCGACAATTTCTCTCAAAACCGATTGTGCGGCAACACGGACGGTTTGGTCAGGATTTCTCATATTAAAGAGATAATCCTTGGCGTTTTTGATTCTCCAGACGATTGTCAGATTAATGTCGACAATGTTTTCGTCTCCGGTCAGCATATGGCTTTCGGTAAAGGACTTGACATCCGTATCATAAGCGGCGGTTTCTCCGATATTGATACTGCGTTCCTGTGTCATGCTGACTTTTTCAACACTCTCAATCGGATAAGGAAGATGATAGTGCAAACCGGCATCGGTTGTATAAGCATATTTTCCGAACCGGAGAATGACGGCTTGTTCGTTTGTCTGAACCTGATAAAAACCGGAAACAAGCCACAAGAGCAGAACCGCCAGAACAATTAATTGCGGCTTAAATTCGAAACCGTCATTATTTTTCAAGTGGGGTATCTTGGTAAATTTGACAACTTTGGGTTTGTTGGAAGATGTGTCATCATCCCAGGGATTGTTCTCGTTATTTCCCCATGGTCCTTGATTTTTTGCCATATTTTGCACCTCTGTATTTATTTTATTGCACCTCAAATATATATAATGTAATTAATACATAAAAACAATTGAAGATAAAACTATATCAACAGGGGAACATGAAAGGTCCGTTATGGAAAATCAGATAAGAGAAATTGTCGGAACCTATTTTAATCGTAATGAAATTGAAAGCGTGAAAGTTTTTGACGGCAGAGTGATTGTAACATTGCTGAATACGGCTGATGATGAAAAGAAAACGGCGGAATTGAAAGAAAAAATCGAAAGTTTATCCGGTGTGAAGAAGGTAACGATTGTCTGTACGGCGTCTAAGACGGTTGCCGGTTTAAAACCCGAGGATGACAAATGGCAGGTTAGAGGCGTTAAGAAAATTATCGGTGTCGCTTCCGGAAAAGGCGGTGTCGGCAAGTCGACAACCTCGGTTAATCTGGCCTTGGCTCTGGCTAATCTGAATTTGAAAGTCGCTTTGTTTGATGCCGACATCTACGGACCGTCGGTACCGACCATGCTCGGTTATGAAGGCGTCGCCCCGATTTCTTTTGACGGTAAAACCTTTGAACCTTTTCAGTATATGGGGATTAAATCCATGTCCATCGGAACCCTGATTGACCGGAACACGCCGTTAATCTGGCGAGGTGCCAAAGCTTGCGGAGCGATTGAGCAACTCCTGACCGAAGTAAACTGGGGGGATGTGGATGTGATGGTAATCGATATGCCTCCGGGAACAGGGGATATTCAAATCACATTGTCGCAAAAAATAGACATGGACGGTGTCGTGATTGTTTCCACCCCGCAGGATATTGCCCTGATAGACGCGGTCAAAGGCGTGAATATGTTCAAAAAGGTAGATGTTCCGATTTTGGGAATTGTTGAGAATATGAGCTATTATCTCTGTGAAAAATGCGGACATCGGGCGGATATTTTCGGTCATGCCGGAGCCAGAAAAACCGCGGAGGAAATGGGCGAAACTTTCTTGGGAGAAATTCCTCTGCACCTGGAAATCAGAGAAAATTCCGACAGTGGAACCCCGATAGTCTTCTCCAAACCGGAAAGCCCTCATACAAAGGCTTATGAAGAAATCGCCGCAAAGGTAAAAAAAACGTTAAAATTATAAAAAACCCCTCTCGTTTGAGAGGGGGTTTTGAGTTAAGATTAGAAAGAAGCGGAGCAATATCCGGACTTTGCATCCTGAGTGGCAGAATTACATGTTACGTTCGTTGTGCTGCAAACTT
>DBFWPL010000016.1:0-52315 GCA_048463395.1 Alphaproteobacteria bacterium
CCATTGCCATCATGGTCAAAATGTGTTCCTTCTTCCGTAGTTGTTGTTTCCACTCCATCACCATCTAAATCAATAATCAATGGAGAGCGGGTTGTTGTGGCTGTAGACATGTAATCTCGCATACCTCCCCTAAGGGTAGCTTCTTCTCTTCTTATTGTTTCTTCCATAATGTCATAATACTCATTCTGTTTATCATGTGTCCATTTGGCCATATCCCACCATCCAACGACATCTTGATATAAGAAGAAAAGTTTACTTGCTGCTGAATTTGCTATGGCGGTCAATCCAGCACCAGCAACGGCGGCAACTCGCTGTAACCCTGCAGCAATACTTCTCGTCATAACTTCATCGGGAAATGTTATGTTTGCCCAAGAATCTCTTATATATGTTAGTACATCTCTGACATACTCATCCTTAGCTAACTCATCTCTCAGTAAGCTATCAAATTGCCTGATACTATTCAGATTCTGTTGTTCAGAGAAATTTTCTATAAAATTGATAAATTCATTATTTTCTGGTTGAAATTGTCTTAATTCTAATAATCCATTTATAAAATCATCCGTTAACAAGCTATTTATTAGCTCTTGGCTGAATTCAAAATCTAGCAAAGTTGTTGTTAAATTAGATTTCAGTGTATTAAAATTACTTGTAGTCATGGTATTCTCCTTATTTTACTAAACGGATTAACAAAATCATTTTCACCTTTGGGAGTATAAGTTAATAACTATAGTTGTATAATTCTCCGGTTTTAAAATTTTTGTATAAAATTCCCTTATCATTACGGATGGTTACATCAGCCCCAGATTTTATCAACAAATCTATTACTTCTTTATTATCTGCAAAATTAGCAACAAATAAGGGGGTACTTCCTTGAAAATCACGGATATTGACATCAGCTCCTTTTTCCAAAAGATATTTTAATAAAATAGGTTTTTCATTGTTAGGAACATCTGCGGCAAAGTGTAGCGGTGCAATCCCATTAGACTTTTTATTAATATCAGCTCCGTGTTGCACCAATATCTCGGCAATTTTTGTATAATAAGGCTCAATTTTCCTTGTTTCTTCCTGAAAAATTTTGTGAACTTCTGCCTTCATTTGTTCTCTTTCAGAAGGCGTTGTATCTTTACATATTTTGGGTACTCCGTTCACATGACACATATCTGAAGAGTAATCTATATTTGACATTATTGTTTCTATGTATGTTTTTTCCATTTTTCTTGCGAAGTCAGGAATACCTGTTAATGTCGCCAACGGCGTTAAGCCGCAGGTTGCCAAATTTACATCAGCACCGGCATCAATAAGCATCTTCACTTTTTCTAATGTATCTTCAGGAGTGGCTGCCGGATTTTGGTTGGCTATAAGGCTGCGTATTGCCATATTAAGAAGTGTTGAACAATTATAATCAATATTTGGATTGATGTTTTTATTCAGAAGTTCCTTTAATTGTTTAGGGGTGCCATTTAACAAAATATTTTTAATTTCGTTATCACTTATAGAATTATAAATATTTTGTTTCTGAACAGAAACCTCATTTTGAGCATAAACAGGTGTAGAATCCAATGCCTGTTTATCGGATATTTGCGATTCTTGAGCTTTTACAATGATAATATTGTAAAACATTATCAGATTCCAAATTGAAAATATAATTAGTTTAAAAATATTCATAAGCAAATCCTTTCTGGGCTATAATAAAAAAACTTCCCACAGCAAAAAGAGGGGAAGTTTTGTAAAAATTGGGAATTTATATTCAGGGAATCGAGTGAGCGATAAGATAAACCTATATTCGAATCTATTCCAATTTTTTCCCACAGCAATTGTTTCAGGCTAAAAGCCTTGACAAAGACAGTACGGGGATTATACTTCATATCAGTTCTCCTGAATATTAGAACTTTGTTGTTGCTAGTCTTGCAGATTGAAATTTAAATTGCAACAAGAATCAGCAATTATCAAAATATATTTTTAAACAAAATCTATCCAAAATTGCAAAGGCTCTCCGGTTTCTGCCACATACAGAGAAGTTGATAATTTTTAAAATTTTAACTTTTTGTAAATAATCTTTGACATTTGATAAAAACATCCATAAGCTGATTTGCATATTCCTCCTTTAGAAAAGGACTGACTTATGGAAAATAAAACCTCCGAAACCCCAAGCATTGACACAGGCTTGGCCTGTTTTGCAATTATGGCAAACTATTTTGAAAAGCCGATTTCTTTAGACCAAATAAAGCATAAATATGACCGGCAGAATTCACATTTTGAGGAATATGAGCTTTTGCAGCTGGCAAAAGAGTTTTCGTTCAAAGCCAAGTTTGTGGAAAGCAAATGGGAACGTTTAGATAAGGTCAATCTGCCGGCTATCGCCCAAACCAAAGACGGCACTTATTTTATTCTCGGCAAATGCGACGGTGAAAAGGTTTTGATTCAAAATCCGGCAAAAGGTAACCACCCAGAGGTTTTGAACAAAGAAGAATTTATGGAAAGATGGAACGGCAGGCTCTTGATGATGACCTGCCGCGAGTTTATCAACGGCAAAAACCGCAAGTTTGACATCTCGTGGTTTATTCCGGCGGTGGTTAAATATCGCAAATTATTCGGCGAAGTTATTCTGGCGTCATTTTTCTTACAGCTATTTGCACTGGTGTCGCCGCTGTTGTTTCAGGTAGTGATCGACAAGGTGCTGGTCAACCGCGGGCTGTCGAGCCTTGATGTTTTGATGGTGGCGTTAATCTGTATCGGCATATTTGAAACCATGCTCGGGGCCTTGCGGACTTATACTTTCTCGCACACCACCACCCGCGTGGATGTGGAGCTTGGTGCAAGTTTGTTCAAACATCTTATCCGCCTGCCGCTGTCATATTTTGGTTGCCGGAGAGTTGGAGATACCGTAGCACGCGTGCATGAGCTGGAAAATATCCGCAATTTTCTGACAGGTTCTACTCTTACCCTGATTATCGATTTCTTCTTTACCATTATCTTTTTTACGGTGATGTTCTTTTATTCTAAGGTACTGACGCTGCTGGTTTTATGCTCCATTCCGTTTTATGTGGTACTTTCCTTATTTTTCACGCCGATTTTGCGGGCTCGGATTGATGAACGGTTTCGCCGCGGGGCAGAGAACCAATGCTTTTTGGTAGAAGCGGTTTCGGGCGTGGAAACGGTCAAATCTCTGGCGGTTGAGCCGCAAATGCAACGCCGTTGGGAGCAACAACTCGCTGCTTATGTCGGGTCATCTTTCAGAGCCTCACATATTAACAATATAGCCGGACAGTTGGTACAGCTGGTACAAAAAATCACTATGGCACTGACTTTGTGGATTGGGGCAAGTTTGGTAATGAAAGGCGAACTTTCGGTCGGGCAGTTGATTGCCTTTAATATGCTGGCGGGACGCGTCACTCAGCCGATTTTGCGTCTGGCGCAGTTGTGGCAGAATTTCCAACAGGCACGGATTTCTATGGACAAGCTCTCGGATATTCTGAATAATCCGCCGGAAAATACCTCAACCCTGTCTAAAGGCTCGATGCCGGCGATCAAAGGGGATGTGGAATTTAAAGACATCACGTTCCGCTATATTCCGAACGGGCCGGAAATTATCAAAAAAATGAGCTTTAAGGTCAAAGCCGGACAGAAAATCGGTTTTGTCGGACCGAGCGGCTCGGGTAAATCGACCGTCACCAAGCTGATCCAGCGGCTGTATATTCCGGAAAGCGGCAAGGTGCTGATTGACGGAATTGATATTTCCACCGTGGACACCGCTTGGCTCAGACGGCAAATCGGCGTCGTTCTGCAAGAGAATTACTTATTTAATAAGTCTGTTCGGGAAAATATCGCACTGACCAATCCGGCGATTTCACTGGACAGGATTATCGCCGCCGCCAAACTGGCCGGGGCACATGATTTTATTACCGAACTGCCGGACGGTTATGATACGATTATTGAGGAACGCGGCTCGTCCCTTTCCGGCGGTCAGCGACAGCGGATTGCCATTGCCCGGGCTTTGGTCAACAATCCGCGGATTTTGATTTTTGACGAAGCAACCTCGGCACTTGATTATGAGTCCGAGCGGATTATTCAGCAGAATATGGCCTCCATCTGCAAAGGGCGGACGGTATTTATGATTGCACACCGATTGTCGACCGTACGAGAGTGCGACCAGATTATCACTATCGAAAGAGGCGAGATTACCGAAACCGGACGCCATGAAGAATTGCTGAACCTCGGCGGTCGTTACGCTTATTTGTGGAACAGCCAGACTGCACCGATTGTTCCTTCTGATGATGAGAAGGATGCAGCATGATGGAGCAGTTCAAAAGATATTGGGAAATCGCAAAGCTTGCACTTTTGCAAGAGAAAGCCGCCAAGGATAGCAAACTCAAAGGCATGAACGAGCATGAGAAAGAATTTCTGCCGGCGGTTCTGGAAGTGACCGAAATGCCTCCTTCACATGCCGCACGTCTGCTGACTTATGTGATTATGCTGATGTTTACGGTGCTGGTTTTATGGTCGGTTCTGGGCAAGATCGACATTATCGCCACGGCAACCGGAAAACTAATGCCGGCCTCCAACATTAAAACCATTCAAACCTTGGTCGACAGCGAGATTGAAGAAATCTACGTGCAAGAAGGGCAATATGTTAAAGAAGGTCAGGATCTGATTAAGTTTAACCAGACCGAGGTTCTGGCGAACATTAATCGGGTGGAAAACGAGATGAAGGCCTTGGAAATTGCCGTTGCCCGCTTGCAAGCCTTACTGACCGACAATCCGGAAGATAATTTTACGTATGATGAAACAATCGACGAATATCTGATTAAAATGCATACCGGTTTGCTGAAAAGCCAGGTGGCCGAGAAAGCCGCTAAGATTGAAGTGCTTAACGGGCAGATTACCAAAGCTGAGAAAGAAAAGGACACTATTCAGGCCGACCTGACCCGGATTGAGAAACTGCTGCCGAGCGTGCAGGAGCGGATTGAGAAAAAGAAAATCCTTGTAGCTAAGAAGCTTTTGGCACGGCTGACTTTTCTGGAGCAGGAAGAAGAACTGACCAATTTGCAGGAACAACGCAATGTGCAAGCCAAGAAAATGGCGGAAACGGAAGCGAATATTGAATCGCTCAAAAAAGAACAACGGCAATATCTGGCCGAGTTTGACAAGAATATTATGCAGGAGCTGACTGAAAGCCGCGAGAAGCTGGCCTCCTACCAGCAAGAGTTGATTAAATATGAAGAAGCCTTAAAACGCACGATTGTGAAAGCACCGCTTTCGGGCTATGTCCAGCAGCTGGTTTATCACACCAAAGGCGGTGTAGTGGAAACCGCTAAGCCGATTATGAATATCGTACCGGAAGATTATAAACTCGAGGCCGAGGTGATGATTTTGAACAAAGATATCGGTTTTGTGCGACCTGAACAAGATGTGGAAATCAAAATCGACAGCTTTCCGTTTACCAAATACGGTACGATTAAAGGCAAAGTCCGCAACATTTCCGGCGATGCGGTTCAGGATGAAAAACTCGGGCTGATTTTTCCTTCCCGCCTAACCTTGCTCGACAACAAGATTTTGGCAGACGGACAGATTGTGCAGCTCAAACCCGGTATGAGCGTAACCGCCGAAATCAAAACCGGCAAACGCCGCGTGATTGAATATCTCCTCTCACCGGTGATGAAATACCTCAACGAAAGTATGCGTGAGAGGTAATTGGAAGGAAAAGCTTAATGGAGAATACAGAATATATTAAAATAACCGGAAAAAATGAATGTAATTGTGCAAATGATTGCTTAAAAAGAGCTAATCATATATTACCTTTGACAACTTTGCTTTCCAATATAAATGATGACAGTTTTGTAATGAGTGTTTCAGCCCCCTACGGTGGCGGCAAAACATTTTTCATTCAAATGTGGCAAGACTATTTAAAAGAAAAAGGAGCTCATACTCTTTATTATAATGCATGGGAACATGATTTTTCATCTAATCCATTAGCCTCATTTGTTAGTCATTTTGATAAAATGACTAACATTAAACCCAAAACTCAAGATAAGATTAAAGGGATTGCCAAAGCCGTACAAAATGTAACACTCACAAGATTACCAAGCATTCTTGTTAATTTGCTTGGTAAAATTTGTGAAAGTAAATTGGGTATTCACAAGATTTCTATCTTCCTTCTACAAGTACTTTATGTGACATTACATATCATACTACCAAGGATATTCTGATTGATAATAGTTACCATTTTGATATAGATTTGCAAAAAACATATCCCATTGAGGCATAAACAGCCCAGAAATAAGCAGATGTGTAAAAAAGTAATCTTAAAAATATTTATTAACGGCTTGTCTAAACTGCTCTAAAAACAGTTTTTTAAAATAGGTTGCGTTATTTTGTTCATAAAACAGGATAACGGCTTTTTTATATTCAACCTCATCAACGCTTCTATAAGAAAGCGGACAATAATTATTTGCCAGCAAAATCACATTACTCAAAATTCTGGAAGTACGTTTGTTCCCGTCTTCAAAAGGCTGAATATAGGCAATCATTAAAACCGCAATCAAGGCCTTTTCTATCGGATTATCTGTTTTATTGATAATCTCAATTAAATTTTTTAGAGCTTCTTTTATCTGATATGAATTATCCAAAGGTTTGTAGTTTGTACCGACAATACCAACCATACCATTACGAATTCCAGTTGTGACACCCAATTCATCAACAAGCAATTTGTGTAGTTCTTCTATTTTTGCAATTGTTATATTTTTATAATATTCCGGTGCTTTTAATATATAATCCAAAGCTTTTTTATGGTTTAACACCATATTGGTTTCTTCTTTAGTTTTACCTTGGGCTGAAATATTTTCATTCAACAGGCGTTCCGTATCTAAAAGCGTATAGGTGTTACCTTCTATTTTTGAAGATTTCCAAGCCAGTTCAACGGTTAATCGCTCAAATTCTTTTTGTAAAAGGAGAGGAGATAATTTGTTTTTCTTGACGATATAATCATTATTTAATTCTTCAAACTCTGTTTTTTCTCTTAAAGTTAATAAATCTTGCAAAGCTGAAAAAACATCGAAATTAAAACCTATTGTTTGCGATAGTCTTTCATCTTGTTCTTTGGAAAAATAGGCTTCAATATCTATATCGTTTAATAAATGTGCTTTAACCGATGGCCGATAAACGGTTGCTTTAGCTTGACCTGATTTTTCAATATCTCCGTTATCTAAAAGCAACTTCAGATCTCTGGTAATCGTCATTTTAGTAGCAGCATATCCCATCTTTGCAAGGAAAATATCAATATCCTCACGCTTTGCCATGGGATTGTCTTTAATAAAATCCAGTATTAGTTCCTGACGCTTATTGTACATTCCGCCTCCAATCGTAACATTTGTTTGAGCAAATCGTAACATTATTGTTACGATTGTCAATGTTTTTTTCTAAATTCATATTTCATAATTTAGATATTTTAAAACCATCCCCCCAAAAAAATCACATTTTTCAAGGGAAATTTGCAAAATCAGCAAATAATTCGTGTTCCACTAAAATTGAAGCACAACAATGCATCCTATAGATATATTTATTATGAAAAATGGTCGCGGAGGGAAACTTTAAAATTTGATTTTAGCTAGGACCTCATCGCTATCATATTCTTTTTTTCAAGTTTAGGCCATGTATCCAGTCCATCATTATCGAAACGGGGAAAAATGTGAATATGAAAATGGGATACTGACTGTTGTGCTGATTTACCACTGGCGTGTAAAATATTGATACCTGTGGTACCTAACCGTTCTTTTAAATGCAAGCTGATTTTTTGGGCAAACTTGATAATATGAGTGAGTTCTTCTTCTGGAATATCAAAAATATTTTCATAATGCTTATTAGGAACGATAAGCGAATGACCATAGACCTCCATTTTCTGGGTAAAAAACAAGACAAGATCGTATCTTGATAAATAATTTTCCCGGAAGTTCTTTGGCACAAATCTTACAAAACACACAATCCATGAGCAATTCCTTTATTGGAAAATTAAATTATTTATAGCTTAATATAATAAAAAATATATGTCAAACAGGTGTTTAATGAGTGAACAATATAAAAAATATCAAGACCAGTTATACTAGATGGGAGATACAGGATTATGAAAAAGAAAATATTTTTGCTATTTGTAAGCTTTATTTTACAAGGGTGTTTATATTCGAAAACAGCTGGTTTTATTGTTCCACAGAATGCCGAACTTTTTGAAGAGTATGCAAGTAACGGTAATAGTTGGTATTGGGTTAAAATTCCTTTAGAAATAAAAGAAACTGTCCATATTAACCAATTATCGCAAGATTTAATGTTTCAAATGCCAGGAAAACTTAAAAGCGATAAAAGTTTTGATGGGCAATTTTATGCTATATTAAAGGGGAAGTCTTATAATGATATTTTTTTGAAAAAAATAAATATTATACTCGTTAGCAATAACATATCTTATACTCCAAATAAGAAAATATATGGTTCTTATGCTAGTTTCACATATCCTATATCCGTGAAAGATTTGCTAAATAAAAACAATATATTACTAATAAAATATGATGATTATACAAAACAGATTCCTATTGAATATAAGGTATTATCATATCAATAAAATCTCAAGGGAGATACCATGACCAAACGGACTTTATTTTTGGCAATAGCCTCAGCCTCATTTTTTCAACAGCAGCTTAGCCAAGAGCGACTGTGAGATTTTGCAGGGCATAAACTTCGGTTCGTTATTGACTATGGCTATGTTCACGGCAATAATGAGGATATAAAATTGGAAATTTTGTCCGGTGCGGGCGGAAAAGTATCTTTTGACGAAGCTATTTATACGCCGAATTTAATTTCAGTTTTAACTAAAAATAAAAGGACTTAAAAATGAAGAAAAATATAATTTTGACAGTGGCCATAGTTATGGTTTTAAGCAGTTGCGGTTTGCAAAAAGGCGGTTCAATCCGTCAGGATTTTTCTGATTTTGGGCAAAATCTCAGAATGATTGTTTCTTCAAAGGGGATTAAAGCCGAAAAAAATATTACCAATAAAGATATCGAATCTTCAGAATATGCCTATGTCGTAGGCGGATTTTACGGACGGAACGAATGGCTGCACGTAAGCAAAAACTTTGACGACAGCTGGGAAGACGATGAAGTCGTTGAGCTGCCGTTTTACCATTATTACATAGATGGCAGCGACCGGATAAAATATGATTATAATTTATACAAAATTAAACCCGGCAGATATACACTGGTAACATTCTCAAGCACACCAAAAAATAACCTGATGTATCGCTCCGTTGATCCGGACAGAGAAGAAAATGATAAAATCCGGCAAACTGACAGTATCTATGCCTCATTTGAAGCTAAAGCCGGAGAAGTGGTTTATGTCGGAGATTTTCAGATTACCGACCTGAATACCATGATTATTACTGATAATGAAGACATGGTTATTGAATATCTCAGAGAAAATTATAAAAATATCGACAATCCGCAAGGATTGGTAAAGAAACGTCTGGCAAAGAAAGGAAAACGTTTCAGAGAATAAAAAATATGTAAATAAGAGGATTTTTTAGTCTCTTTTTAGTAGACCAAGTCTACAAATAAAGCTCCGTTTTACGGAGCTTTATTCGTTTAAATCATAAAATTAACTTACCATTTTCTCAAAATATCGCCGTTCAAATTCATTAGGTATCAGATTTTCCGTGTTTTCATTTGAAATCTGTATCAATTCTATCAGATACATTAACTCCGTATTCTTTGTACCAAGACATACAGTAACGGTACAACAATTATTCCTCCCAGCGTTCCCAACAACATTCCGTAAAACACGGGAATCCCCACTGCTATACGAGCTCCGGAACATGCTCCCGTTGCCCAAACCATAGGAGCAACGCCAAGAACAAATGTTAATGCAGTCATCAAAACAGCCCTATACCTTTCTTTAACTCCTATAATTGCTGCATTAACCGCATTTTTTCCCACTTCTTGTTCTTTTTGGGCAAATTCTACAATTAAAATTGCATTTTTTGCGGCCAGACCTATTAAGAGAACAAAACCAAGCTGAGCATAAATACTAAAAGAATTCTGAGTCAAAAGCATTCCGATGAAAGCTCCGGCCATAGTGGTGAGTACTGACAGCATAACGATTAACGGAAGCGAAAAACTTTCATATTGTGATACTAAAAACATATAAGCAAAAGCTACTGAAAGAATGATTAAATAGCCGATTTGTCCTTGATTTTGTTTTTCTTGCCGGCTGATTCCCGACCACTCATAAGCATAGTTTGAAGAAAGTTTCCGTGCTGCCAAGTTTTCAACAGCTATCATGGCTTCTCCCGTGCTTGAGTTTTCAGAAGCCGTTATATTAATGGCAGCTGACGGATATTGGTTATATCTTTCAATAATTCTGGGTTTTGTTATAATTTTTAATTCAATCAGACTTTCCAGCGGAATCATTTTTCCATTTTGGCTTTGAACATACAGCTTTTTTATACTTTCCTGATTTTTACGATATTTCCAATCTGCAGTTAACAAAACACGGTTGGCTTGATTCCCTATATTTACATCATTGATGTATTGGGTTCCTAAATATGTCTGCAAAACCTCATAAATATTTTTTAAAGGAACTTTCATCAGTTCTGCTTTTTCGCGATCTACATCTATAAAAATATGCGGTGTTGAAGCATTGAAAGTTGAAAACGCCAAAGCAACTTCCGGAAGATTATTTAATTCAATAATAAATTGTTTTAATGTTTTTTCAAAATCAGACATATTATTTTTAGTTATTGACTGTAAGCGTAAATCCATTCCGTTACTGTTTCCTAATCCGGGAATTGTCGGGCGTTCAAACATTCGGATATCCGCTTCTGGAATTTGTTGCATTTTCTTATAGATTCTGGAGCGAACAGCCATTGATGAATCTTTATTTGATTTACGTTCATTCCAAGGCTTTAAAACAATTACATTTGAACCGACATTTTCTCCCTGACCTGACAACATACTCATTCCACGCCAGTTTACTACGGTTTGTATTTTATCTTCACTATTAATGATACTTCTGGTTTTATCAATAACATCTAGTGTTCTTTTTCCACCGGCACCTTCCGGCAGAACAATATTTGACATAATCATTCCTTGATCTTCTTCCGGCAAAAAGGATGTTTTTATAACAGAAAAAGAAACAACGTTAAAACATACTAACCCGAGTAACATAAAAACGATAATACTTGTCTTACGGGAAAGTCTTTTAATTATGTTGATATATTTACCCTTTGAAATATCTATAATTTTGTTAAATTTTTGCAATAAATGATTGTTGGGAAAAGAGGTCGTTTTTAAAAGAATTGCACTGAGAGCCGGACTTAAGGTTAAGGCGTTTAAGCTGGAGAAGCTTACAGCAAAAGAAATTGCAACGGCAAATTGCCGGTAGATTTGTCCGGTAATACCAGTCATAAATGCTATAGGAACAAAAATCGCCAGCAAAACCAACGTTGTTGCAATTATGGCTGTAGAAACTTCACTCATCGTGTTTTGAGCCGCGTCTTTAGCTGAAATATTCTTTTGTTTCATAAGGTATAAAACCCTTTCAACAACAACAATAGCATCATCAACAACCAAGCCGACGGCCAAAATTAAACCAAACAACGTTAAAATATTTACAGTGTATCCTAGAATTTGAAAAACGGAAAATGTTGCTAAAATTGAAACGGGAATTGTTATAGACGGAATAAGCGTTGCCCGCCAATTTTGCAAAAATATATAACAAACGGCAACAACCAACACAAAAGTCAAAACTAATGTGAACACAACTTCTTTTATTGATACGCGAATAAATTCCGTCGCATCATATGAAACAATTATATCAAAATCGTCCGGATAATATTGAGACAGTCTTTTCAACTCGGCTTTTACGGCATTCATTGCCTTTAATGAATTGGCACCGGAAAGTTTATTCAGCATAATCGGAACATTTGTTTGACCATCCAAATCTGATGTTATTAAGTAACTTTCAAATCCGATTTCAATTCTTGCTACATCTTTTAATCTTACTATTCCGCCTTCTTCCGCAGTTTGCACAATAATATCTTCAAAATCTTTTACATCATTTAATCGACCTTCAGCCTCCAATGAAAATACCATCAAAGTATTTCCGTCATTGGGTTCGGCTCCGACACTGCCTAATGCTGCTTGTGTATTCTGACTCATAATGGCATCTCTGACTTTGGCTATCGGTAAATTTATTGCAGCCATCTTATCTGCATCCAGCCAAACTCTCATGCTTAAATCAGAACCGATAATCCCGACTTCGCCAATACCATAAAGCCTGCTTAAATTATTTTTGATATTATTTGTAACATAGTTGTTTAGAAATATGCGGTCATGAGTTCCCTTGGGAGAAATTGCCTGCAAATATCCTAAAATTTCAGAAGAACGCTGAGTTACATGGACACCTGTTGCTTGTACTTCTACAGGAAGAGAAGTGATTGCTCTCTCTACGCGGTTTTGTACTTTAACTTGTGCCAGATCGACATCTGTTCCGATTTCAAAACTGATATCCAGTTGATAGTGACCGGAATTATATGATGTTGAGCTCATATAGAGCATATTTTCCACGCCATTGACTTCTTGTTCAATAGGAATGGCGACCGTATTCGCCAGAGTTTCGGCACTCGCTCCGGTATAATCTGCGGTAACCGTTATTTGAGGCGGCGTTATTTCAGGATACATCGCTACGGGCAGATTAATCAAAGCAATTAGGCCGCTTAGACTCATAATAAGAGCTATCATTAAGGCAAATCTGGGTCTATTGATAAAAAACTTAGCAAAATTACTCATTGGGGTTTCTCAAAAAATTAACCTATTATACAGTATACATAAACAGACGTGTCTGTTATAGAGATGATACTGGCAAAATTTTACACAATCCTCTCATTGACAAGAAGGCTTTATATAGGTAAAAAACAATCTATGAGGTACGCAAAATGGAGAATAGACTTGAAAGAATGAAAACAAAAATGCTTGAAGCCATTACCCAAGCAGATTTGATTGATTCTTCTATAAAAGGCTTTCGTTTTTTTAGGCGAGACGGACCAACCAAGCCTCAATGTTGTTTTTATAAACCTATGGCTATTCTTGTTTTGCAAGGTAAAAAACAAACAAATCTCGGAACCGATGCTTTTACTTATTATGCCGGACAATGTGTTGTTGCCGGTGTAGATATTCCGTCAGCAGGAAAAATTGTTGAAGCATCTCCGGAAAAACCGTTTTTATCATTAATTTTAGAATTAGATAGCGAGATAATAGCTGAATTGTTACCTGAAATATCCTCATCTGATAACGAAAATGATTTTTTTCGCTGTATGGGAATGATGACAGCCGAAGAAAAATTATTGGATGCTTTTGAGCGGCTGCTTGATGTTGAAAAAGTACCTGAAAGCCATAAGGTTATGGTTCCAATGTTGGTAAAAGAAATTCATTATATTTTGCTAAAATCTCCTTTAGGAAATTTATTGCGTGCCGTATATACAACGGGAACACAAAGCAATCAAATCGCAAAAGCCGTTCTGTGGTTGAGAAAAAATTATAAATATCCCTTAAAAATTTCGGATTTAGCTCAAAAATTTAACATGACAGCCTCAACATTTTATCGTCATTTTAATAAAGTAACCAGTTTAAGTCCGATACAGTATCAAAAACGTTTAAGATTGTATGAAGCACAAAGATTAATGCTTATTGAAAATAAAAACGCAGGAGAAGCAGGCTTTGATGTAGGATATGACAATGAAGCACAATTTAGTCGAGAATACAAAAGAATGTTTGGTTTACCACCTAAAAAGCATATTCTGCAAATGAGAAAATAATAAGGAAAGCGTGTTCAGGGATGCAAAAGCCTCTCTCTCAGGTGTTGTTTTTTCTGTTTCATCCTCTTCCCTTGTTTTTGCCTAATTTAATCATATTGTAATTGATCAGGCGGTATATGCCATACAGGCCAAGAGCGACAGTGAGATTTTGCAAGGCATAAACTTTGACCCGTTATTGACTATGGCTGTGTTCCCGGCAATAATGAGGATATAAAATTGGAAATTTTGTCCGGTGCGGGCGGAAAAGTATCTTTTGACAAAGCTATTTATACACCGGGTTTAATTTCAGTTTTAACTAAAAAACACTTATTCGGTACAAATTCGATCAATACGATTGATTGTGGCTGTAATGTCCCATCCGTTGCCGTTATATTTGAAATCTCCGGTTACGTCTTCCTGATACTTTATTGGACCGACAATATCGCCATTTTCAAATTTTAATGAAACAAAGTATTCTTTTTCTTCTAAGTACCATAAAAGCAGTTCACATTGCTTTATGTCTGAAGAACTGATCAGGAACATCGGTTTTGCCTTACGGGGTGGAATTCCTATTGCGGCATTAAAAGGGAAACGGAGTTTTCCCTCAGCATCGGTATAAAACGTGCCAAGAGTAAACATCTCACGCGAATTAAAATAAGGACTCATTGGATGTTGACCGTAGGTTACCGGAACTCTCAATCCAATTTCATAATCCGACGCGGGCTTGTTATTTTTCAAAACTGTTAAATCCAGATTATTTTGTGTAAAAAAAGTGCATCCGGATAATAACATTCCAATAGCAATAGGTACAAATTTCTTCATATTCCCTCTTACTTATGTCATATACAGCATATTTATTTAAATTTTTTTAACAATCGTAAACATTCTCCAAGTCTTTTGGAAATAAGGTTTCGTGTTGTCTTTTCTCATCTTCCGCATTCCATCTTTCATCATCGTATTTTGAACAATCGTGATATTGATATGTATTGAAGGCACAAATTCTTTTTTGCGTAAATACCTTTTGGGCTCTGTTAATTTTAGACAAAATGACATAAATCTTTATTGACAGCTTATGCCAAATATGATATTTTACAAATCTAAACTATAGAGATATGTATAAATTCTGTCAAACCATATAAAACAATCATTATGAAATCAACACCAAGAAATACCTTGTTTTTAAGGTTAAAAATTGTATTGGGATGTATATTCTTATTCGGAATTGTTTGGAATTTCTTTAATATAACTTCTGAGTTTCCGCTTACAGTAATCGTTAGTTGCTCCGCAATTATTACTTTGATGGAAGCCGTAACTTTTTTCAAAGTCCAGAAAAAATTCGGAAACGACTATCGAGTAGACAAGAAATTCTTTGTAACAAGAATAGCAAATTGGGGATTACTTACCCTTTTTTGGGGGATAGATCCTTTATCAAATGTATTTATAACAATTTTTCGCTGTTTTCTTTTAATCGGGTTAGCGATTGTTATGTATCTTATGATTAAGCATTTCCAACCTTCCAGAATAAAATTTGCATTATAATTAACAAAAAGTTTTAACATTATGAACAAGTTAGAAAAAATTCAATGGGGTAGTTTAACCCTTAGCGAAATCGGAATTCTGATTTTCTGGATTGCCGGTTTTCATGGTAAAGAACAGCTCGCTGCTTATTCTTTTTCTGCAGCCGGAATTTTTGCATTCATTGCCTTAGCGGCAATAGGATTGCTGAAGCTCCGCCAGAATCACGGATTTTATTAAAATCCCAACTTTGCAAAATTTCCCGTTTGGAACAACTCTGTTCCGGCGGGATTTTTTGCGTATTATGATTCGATTTGACTTTTTTAGCTTTTTCCCATATATTTGGGGAAAATTTTTTATAATTCTATATATCTTATGAACCTTTTCAGAAAAATTGCGGAGTTCTTTACATCTAAAAAAGAAACCGCTCAGCAAAACTATGAGACGAAAGTCTCTGTTGAACCAACCTCAGATCCTAACAAAGCCTGTTTGGTAAAAAAATGCGGCAAAACAGAATTTCCGCTTTTTTACCCTCAGCCCTTGTTACGCTGGTATTGTATTCAGCAGGCATTCTCTTTACAAGGTCCTGTTTTGGGAAACATCTCGCAAATACAGGTTTTAGACTTATTCAATCCCTTAACAACAGAATTTATCGCAACTGTTTTTGCCATAGAAGATAAAAATGGCTATTTCTGGGGGAAAATAGGCAGCGACGAAGTTCTTTTTTCGGAATTTGACGCTTTCATTTACCACCCGGCAAAGACGTTTAGGGTATTTCTTCGGGATTTTCCGAAAAAAGAGATTGCAGCTGTCTGCAAATACAAAAAAGGAGAAATTATCGTTAAACAACTCCTTGAACAGGAAAAAACTCCGCCAACCGACACTAATACGGGTACCCTTATTCCTTGTCCGTTGACACCCTGCTCTTTGCAGGAAGCTGCCGAGTTTGTCAAAAAGTTGTAAATTGCTCCGATTATGAAAAACACAAAGCCCTGATTTCCATGTCCGGGTTTTGTGTTTTTAAACCTTTTTTTTCCGGCTGCCATACCCCGTGCCAATTTTTCGGCCGATGCTCATAATCTTCAGACCGATACAACTTTTACACTGCACCGGAGTTTCATTTATGCAGATTTTTCCCGGATACAGCTGATACAACCTCCGATACTCTCCTTCGGTTACATTGGGCATAACGACATTGGCTCCGCTTTGCAAAGCCAATATTCTTCCTTTCGGGTGCAAACTTTCCATTGCCGTTGTTGCCGGAATATTAATATCCGGCAGTAACAACCTCATGGCGGCCATCGTCCGCAAGGCTAAATGTAAACTTCCGCCGACACTGTTTGCCAGCGGGGTTTCCGGATGAGGAATAAAAGGTCCGATACCGGCCATATCGACATCCAAATTCTTCAGGAACAACAAGTCTTCCGCAATTGATTCCATCGACTGCTCAGGCAATCCGACCATAATCCCCGATCCTAATTCATATCCCAATTCCTTTAACATCAACAGGCATTCATATCGTTTGTCCCAACTCATTTTCGGATCCAATCGATGATACAAATCCCTATCGGTTGTTTCTATCCGCATTAAATATCGGTCCGCTCCCGCTTCCCGAAAGGCTTTATATTCATCAAAGCTTCTTTCTCCAATACTCAGGGTAACAGCAACATCAAACCGCTTAATTTCAGAAATAATCCGGCATAGTTTATCTGAAGTATAGTACATATCTTCCCCGGACTGCATAACAATTGTCCGGAAGCCCAAATTTACAGCTTTTCGGGCAGTTTCTATCAGTTCATCTTCAGTCATACGGTAACGAATCAGGGCTTTATTTCTGTTTCGAATTCC
The DNA here is from genome assembly GCA_048463395.1 of Alphaproteobacteria bacterium. Classification (GTDB taxonomy): domain Bacteria; phylum Pseudomonadota; class Alphaproteobacteria; order RF32; family CAG-239; genus JAGAJR01. The sequence continues at coordinate 17,195 of DBFWPL010000016.1, forward strand.
GCAATACAAACAATTATTGCGACAAATATTTGAAAATTCTATCAATCCTCGCAGATGAACTTCATCTCCGACATACTGTTTTCGGACTAAATCAGCTTGTTTTAAAAGCTTCGCCTCATTTTCTTCATCCGTCAACAGTTTTAGTATCTCTGACTTATCCATCTTCAATCCACCGATGCTTCAATAATGCCTCCGCCGAGTACAAAACCGTCTTTATCATAAAAAACGACTGACTGTCCGGCGGCAACGGCTTTTTGTTTCTCCCGAAACGTAACTCGGGCATTATCTTCGGAAATAATCTTCACTTCTGCCGGAACCGGTTGCTGAGAAGAACGGAGCTTTACATATACATCTTCCGCCTTTTCGAAACCGGAAACCGAAAGCCATGAGAGATTTCCCGCCGTCAACGACTGCTTATAACATTCTTCATCATATCCCAACACGACCTCATTTGTTTCTTTATTTAATCTGATAACATACAATGGCCGTTCCGCACTAATCCCCAAGCCTTTTCGCTGTCCAACGGTAAAATTCCATATTCCCTGATGCTGTCCCAATATTTTACCGCGGACATCCACAAAATTTCCCACCTGCGGCGGTGTTTGCAAAATATCATTAATATCTCCGGAATAAAAATCCTGACTATCCGGTTTATCACTTACTTTCAGTCCATATTTTCTGGCGATTTCACGAACTTCGTCCTTTGTGTAGTCGCCAAGAGGAAGCATGATTTTTTCCAACTGCTCCTGTTTTAATCGATATAAAAAATAAGTCTGATCCTTTCGTTCATCAGCCGCTCGCCGAAGCTGCCACCGCTTTCGGTTTTCATCATAAGACAGGCGGGCATAATGTCCGGTTGCAAATTTGTCAAACGCAATTCCTGTCTCTGCGGCACTTCTCGGCAAAGCCTCAAACTTAATCATTGAATTACACCAAATACAGGGATTGGGTGTTCTTCCCGAAAGATACTCCTGCTTAAAATTGGACAGTACAAGTTTTTGATATTGTTTTGTACAGTCTATGACATGGTACTCTATTCCAAGCTTTTGACAAACGGCTTCGGCTTCTGCAATATCCTGTGCTTCATGCGGTGAAAAGCACGCATCTTTGTGTGATAAAATATTATATGCCCTTCCTTTGTCCCAGATAGACATTGTGGCACCAACAACTTCATAGCCTGCATCTTTCAGAATACACGCCGTTACGGAGGAATCGACTCCTCCGCTCATTCCGACTAATACTTTCATTATTTCCTCTCAGTGAAATCATTTTTTATAACTATTCACCAAAGAAAATAAAAATTCAAAGTTTTTACTTTCTTTGACAGAGGAAGTCTAACCTTAATAAGCAAAAAAGCAACTTAAAAATCTTTTATTTTTTATTGATAAACTTTACATGTTTACCGATAAGAGCGGTAATTTTCTCCCCATCTTCCGGCGTCATGGCATAAAGAGGAATGGAAAAAGCCGTAAAATCCATTTTGGCACAACGTTTTTGCATAAAATTATAATTATATTTAATATTCTTCTTCGGATGCAAAACAACAATCGGAAGTTTTTGAAAACAACAACCGGCCGTTTTATATTCCGCATTTTTAATATCTTTCCACGGCAACGTATCACAATGGTCGATTTTTATACCTTTGTCATCAAGCAAAGCCACCCGATGTTTTATCATATATTTGAAACCCCACATCAACATTGAGAAGACTAAAGTTCCGATAAGCACTCTGGTTTGTCTCCAATACAAACAAGCGGGATATTTGATGCAGCAGGCGGTTATCATTGCCAACAACAGAATATTTAAAATTATCCAAAACCAATTTTTCTTAAACGTATAATAAAAAGCTTTTGCATCTGCCATTTCTCATCTCCCTCGTTTAGATATTTTACTATAAAATCAGCGTTTCTCAAAGACAAAAATCGGATAAGTCAGCTAAAACTATTGACTTATCCCCGTCTCTAACGTTTATTTTTATATAAAACAACAAGGGTTTGGTTATGACTGAAAAAAAATCTTTATATTTGAGCAAAATTCAGATGAAAGCAGAACTGGAGCGTTGTCTGAACTGCAAGACTCAGCCTTGTATGAACGCTTGTCCGGTCAATTGCAATCCTCAGGAATTTATCAATTTTGCCAAACAAAGAGATTTTGACAAAGCCGTTCGGACAATTACCCGAACCAACCCTATGGGGCAAACCTGTGGATTGATATGTCCCGATAAATTCTGTATGAACGCCTGTACCCGCAGCCGGATTGATTTTGCTGTCAACATTCCCAGGATTCAGGCAACAATTTTAGAAAATTATCGGAAGGAAAAACAAAATTCCGACAATATTTTCCCTAACGGCAAAAATATTGCCATTGTCGGAGCCGGTCCCGCCGGTATGGCCGCCGCAGCTTTTTTAATATCCGGCGGATATAGCGTTACAGTTTTTGACTCTGCAAAAAAAATCGGAGGTGCTCTGAATATGATCCCCGATGAAAGACTGCCGCATGACGTTGTTGAAAAAGACTGGTCTTTTATTACCGATGACAAATTTATCACACTTAAGTTAAATACAAAAATCAATAATCCGTTGGATTTATTGACAGATGAATTTAACGGGGTGATCGTCGCCACCGGAGAACCTCATTGCGTCAAGCTGAATGTTCAGGGGGAAGAGCTCTGCCTTTCCTATATGGAATATCTTCATCATCCCGAGAAATATCAGACCTCAGGAAAAGTTGCCGTCATCGGCGGAGGAAACGTGGCTGCGGACTGTGCTTTCACGGCACAAATAAGCGGAGCCGAACAAGTGGAAATGTTTGTCCGCCGTCGACTCTCGGATATGCGTATTTCAAAGCTTGAATGCCTAGAGCTTTTAAACAGACAAGTTAATATTTATCCGATGAGCAGCCCTGAAAAAATTGAACAAAAAAACGGCTTATTTTCTTTAACCGTTCATAAAAATCATTTTGTTGACGGCAAACTCATGCCTTTGCCGAATTCATCTTTTGAACTTCCTGGTTTCTCATTGATTATCACGGCTGTCGGCAGTCGGGCAGACGAGAAAATCGACGACAAGCGGATTATTTATGCCGGAGATTGCAAGAACGGCGGTTCCACCATTGTCGAGGCCATCGCCTCCGGGCAATCTGCGGCCCAGCTTCTTGACAAGCAATTATCGGCAAATAATTAAAAAAATCCCCTCTTTTGAGGGGATTTTTCATTCAGGCATTTTTACCCATCTCATAGGCTTCGGTCATGGCCGGAGATTCTTTAATGTCTCCAATCTGCCAAGCCCCTACTCCATAAATAATTCCCTTCTCTTTTGCTCCCGACAGACAATCTTCCGTAAAACCTCTGAAGCCTTCAATCGTTCTTTGCATATTTTCTTTGTTTTCATCCGCTGCCGCGACAATAAAATAGAAGTCCTTACCACTGATTTCCTCATATCTCGGCACGGTACGGTCAATCAATGTTTTCATTTGTCCGTTCATACTATAAAAATACACCGGAGTCGCCATCACAATAACATCAGCTTCTACCATTTTGGTCAGTATTTCGGACATATCATCTTTTTGCACACATTTATGGGTTGTGTTGCAAACACCGCAACCACGGCAGAAGTTTATTTTTCGGTCATTAATAAAAATCTTTTCCACATCATTGCCACTTTCTTTCGCCCCACGGATAAATTCATCACAAAGCAAATCAGAATTTCCGTGTTTACGAAAACTTCCCGACAATACCAAAATTTTTTTCATATTATTTTTCCTTCTTTTTAGGGGTGAGTTTAATCAACGTAATTTCCGAAGGAGCAAGAAAACGCATTTGCGGTCCCCATTGTCCGGCTCCTCGGGAAACATAAATTTTCGAATTTTCATCCATGTCATACAAACCGGACAAATATTTGTTATGAAGTTTGGTTAAAATATGAAACGGAAAAATTTGTCCGCCGTGGGTATGTCCCGATACTTCCAAATCAAACACATTATCTTTTCCGAAATCAGTCGGCGTGTGAGATACTAAAAGACGATACATGCCGTTTCCGGCGGAAGAAAATGCCTTGTTCAAATCAATTTCCATACCATGTCCTTTTGCAGAAAACAAATCCGGAATACCGGCAACATACACATTTCCGCCCAGAGGCATTCCGTTGTTTTCTAAAAAGACAAAGCCTTGGTTTTTAAGCTCTCTGACTGTATCGTGATAACCGGTGTAGAACTCATGGTTTCCGGTAACAAAACAAACACCGTTTTCAGCTTTCAAGTCTTTTAGCAAAGAAGTAACTTCCGCAATCTTGTCAACCTCATCGTCAAGAATATCTCCGGCCAATATAATCGCATCCGGCTTTAAGGTATTTGTTCTTTCCACAATCTCTTTGATTTTTTGCGGAGAAATTGTCCGGTGAATGTGAAGATCACTCAATACAACAACTTTTTGTTCCCGAGAAATTTTTTCCGATGCAATTACCACTTCTCTGACATCCGGTGTTTTGGTCCCCGCATACAGAGCATAAGCCGCACAAAGCAAAGCCACGGCTATGTTGACGTAGTTCATTCCGAAACACCAGAAAAACTTTGATTTTAAAGCGATTTTCGTATAGCTCAACAAAAACAGAAACGCATCAGAAACCAAAGTAACCGCAAACAAGATAATGCAGGTAATAAAAATAAAATACATCACATAACGATACACCGGATAAAGCCCGCCTAAAACATTTTCCATTTTATAAGATATCAAAAGCGGAATACATCCCATTAAGATAAATATTCCGAACAGAACAGCTTTTGCCGTTATTCCCAGTCCCATGCACATGGTGTAACGGAAAAACAAATAAGTCGTTACCGCACTACCCAAAAAAGAAGTTGTAACAGCACAAGTCATCGCAAAAATCTCTCCTTTAACAACCGGTTTACAGAATCGTTTTTTGTTAAGCATACAATCTAGAGTTAACTTTAAGTCAAGGCTTTTTTATTGACATTCTGATAATTTTTGATTAGCGTTTTATACAGCTAAACAACATTGGAGACAACTATGGGATATTCTATCGGACAAGCAGCTAAAAAAATGGGGCTGACGACACATACCCTGAGATACTATGAAAAAGAGGGACTGCTCCCTTTTGTCAGAAAAACATCTTCCGGTCTGAGAGTGTTTTCGGAAGCTGATTTGGAATGGTTGGTAATCATTGAATGTTTGAAAGGCACCGGACTGCAAATAAAAGATATTAAACAATATATTGACTGGTTTCAGGAAGGTAACTCCACCTTGCAACAACGTTTAGATATGTTCAAAAGACAAAAGCAAAAACTGAAAAGCGAAATGGAAAAACTTAATGAACATATGGAAAAAATCAATTTCAAAATCGCCTACTATGAAGATGCCGTTGCTCACGGCGATACCAACGTATTTGAACGCAACAAACGGTTGTCCGAAGAAAAAAAGCGTCTTTTCGGAAAAGAGCTAAAATAAGCTGTCTTTTTTCATTTTAATAAAACGGCAGTTTTCTTCCAATTCCTTATTCTGATAAAATCCTTCCGTTCCGCTGGTTATCAGGTTGATGACTTTCTGGTTGTTATCATAAGCGGTATGAGCGGTTACCGGATTGACAATTCCAAACCCGAAGGCCGAAATTTCAGGTGCCACATTTACCGAAACATTAGTTACTTTCGGACAAATTCGGGAATCCAGATATTTATCGGCAAAATTCTGCGGAATAGCATAGCTCAGCAAATCGTTCGGATCACTAAACGCCACAATATTAACGCCTTTGAAAATCCGGTGGTTATAATTTCTTCCGCCTTTATAGCAATAGCTGTCAATCTGATTTGTAACTTTTGGCAACGGATGACCTATTTGCAAAATCGGCAGCTGATTTGCCAGCATAAAAATCGTTATTTCCCGCTTTTTCAGATTGTCAATAGCAACAGAGAGTTCCGGAGACATCCGAGCGTGTTTTTCGGCTTCAGAAATACTGTTTGCCGTTCCTTCCAGAGTATCCATAATAATCTGGCTTCCCAAACTATGCGTGATAAACAACATATTTTCTTTATCAAAGGCCTTTATTTCATTATCCGCTGACATTTGGCATACCGCCTGTTTTCCGTTCGGAATATCTTTCCAATCGGTTTTCAGCATCCAGCATAACGCCTGTTTGCTGGAATTCAAAATCAAATGCTTTTTATCAGCGACATAGACCAGTGGATCCGGCAGCACATTATCCAGAAACGCTTTCATATCATTGTTAAAAGGTACTCTGAACTCCGAATATTTTTCCGTGGTGTCAAAGGCGATAATTTCTTTATCCGGTTGAGTTATTTCCGACCAAGTCAACTCATAAAACAACATGTTCTTGCTGCCGTCTTCGTTTTGCCAATAAGTTATCTGGAGGTTTCCCAATGGGGTTTTATTATCAGCAGGATCCAGCAAACTGATGTTCTTTGAAAGTCTGGAGACAACCGTCAGTCCTATGTTGTTGGAGAGATTTTCCTGAATGCGGCGGGAATACCCCGGATGGTGCGTTCCAACTCCATGAACCATAAGGACTTTCAGCATTTTGCTTTTCTGCCAGTCCGCGTTCATTCCGTCATATTCGAAACCGGTTATTTCACAACGGGTTAGTTTCACGCTTCCCGCATCTACAAAATCCTTAGCCAGATTCTTCTCCACAGACGCACATCCCGAAACCAGCAAAAACAACAAAACGGTTCCCAACTTTTTCATTTTTCTTTCCTTTTTTAGGCAAAACAATAAATTTTAGAAATTATATATGACTTCTTCCGGCGGATTAAAGTTTTCAGGCGGATTTTTATATAAAAAAACTCCCCTGCCCGTTGAAGGCAAGAGAGTTCTTTTTACATCGAAGGTTAAACCTTAGTCCAAATCCACGGCGTATTTGACTTTGTATTTTTGCGGCCCGTAATAGTGTGAGGTTAAATGTTCCTTGTGAACAAAATCGCCTCCGAGTTTTCTCATCAACGCAGCCAAAGACGCATCGCCGTTTCCGCCGCCTGTTCTGAGAGAACTGCACATTGCCCGACAATCCGCATCCGTCAGAAGACGCCAGTGTCTGCCTTTAACAGTCAGACGAGCGTAAGCTCTTTTCTGAGCCTCATCCTTGGACAGATTATCCTGATCGTAATCGTGCATAACGATAAAACGACGGGATCCCGTTTCTATCAAAACACCTATCGTTTTTCCGTTTTGACGTACAAACTGATAACCTCCGTCCCGAACAAACTCCAGTTTTTCATCATCCGTTGTTTGTTTGGGCTGATCCGGCATTTTTGAGACCGTTTTTTCAGGAACAGGCTGTTGCTCTTCAGCTTGATTCTGCATGGTGCAAGCCTTGTCCTTCACCACGAACTCATCAGTCTTTTTCAACCGTTCTGCCTCATTGGGGAACAGCCTGGACAGACTGTCCGGATGAGACTTGACCCAGTTAAGGACAAAGGTTTCCTGAGACTGGGCGGAGAACAATCCTTCCAAATTTTCGGGATTGTGTTTGAACCACTCTTCAACGAAAAGGTTTTGTGCCTTCTCATCAAACACATCGCTAATGATGAGACCATGTTTTGCAACGGTTTCGCTCAAAAAGATCTTGAACTCTTCCGCGGAAAACAGCTCATCAACTTTTACCCCAAGGGTTGCCATTAAATTTTTAACGGCAGAGACAGATAAACTCATAGGCTAAATTATTAATTTGTTAATGTATCCATAATGCTTGTAAATTGCTTTGGATAGTAGCATATATTTTTTATCCTTGCAACACGTATTTGGACAAAAACGGTGAAATTTACAGGAATTACAATTCTTCCAGTTGACCGGAAAGCTGCAGCCATGCGTTTTCTTTTTGTTCAAGAAGTTCCTGAACTTGTTTTAATTCCTTATTATTTTTAACAAATTCTTCCATGGACAACTGCTCCGAAAAAAGCTGTTCCAAAGCATTTTTACGCTGCTGGAGTTTGTCAATTTCGGTTTCAAGTTTACGAACTTGGGAGGCAAGCTGTTTTTTGAGGTTATAAGTGTTTCCTTTTCGCTCTTTGGGCTTTTCATTCTTCGCTTTCTCCGTTGGTATCTTTTCCTCCAAAAGCAGTTTTTTATAATCCTCCAAATCTCCCTCATACGGGCGGCACAATCCGTTTTTAATCAGCCACAAATCATCGGCTATCAATTCTATCAACCGGATGTCATGGGTTATCAGAATAACCGAACCGCCATAAGCATTTACCGCTTCAACCAACGCGTCTCTGGCATCAATATCCAAGTGGTTGGTCGGTTCATCCAAAATCAGCAGTGCCGGTGTTTCCGTTGTAATCGCCGCAAACAGAAGTCGGGCTTTTTCTCCTCCCGATAAACTGCCGATAACAGTCAAAGCTTTTTCCTGCCCCAGACCAAATCTTGCTAAATGCGAACGGACTTTGGTTTCATTGGCTTCCGGCATCAGGGAAGACATATATTCCACGGCGGTTTGCTCCACCGGAAGTTCTTCCGTTTGGTACTGAGCAAAATATCCGACTTTCAACTTTGGTGTTTTTCTTATTTCTCCGCTCATCAAAGGCAATCTTCCGGACAAGAGTTTTGCCAAAGTCGATTTACCGTTGCCGTTGGCTCCGAGCAGGGCAATACGGTCGTTATCAACTATACGGAAAGATAATTTTCTTAAAACCGGTTTATCACCATATCCGACGACGCCATCTTCAAGACTGATAAACGGAGGAGAAAGTTTTTCAGGTTCCGGAAATTCAAAATGCGTCGCAACGTCGTCTTTAGCCAGAGAAATCATTTCCATTTTCTCAAGCATTTTCAAACGACTTTGTGCTTGTTTGGCTTTGGTAGCCTTATAACGAAAGCGGTCGACAAAAGACTGCAAGTGTTTGCGGTGCATCTCCTGCTTTTTGGCCTGTCGAGACAAGACTTCCCGTTGCAGAGCTCGGGTCTTTTCATAATTGTCATAATTTCCCGAATAAGTTATCAGCGTTTGATTGTCAAAATGGATAATATAATTGCATAAGCTGTTTAAAATATGCCGATCATGACTGATTAAAATTAAAGTGCCGCGATATTTTTGCAAGTGGTTTTCCAACCAAATTCCGGCTTCCAAGTCCAAGTGGTTGGTCGGTTCGTCCAACAGCAGCACGTCAGAAGGCTGAAACAAGGCCGCGGCCAAACTCAGACGCATTCTCCACCCTCCGGAAAATTCTTTTACCGGACGAGAAAAATCTTCCGTTTTAAAACCTAATCCGACTAAGATTTCGGAAGCCCGTGCCTCGGCTGAAGACGCTCCGATTATCCGCAGCCGCTCATGTATTTCAGCCAATTCCTCTTCCGAAGCTGTTTCCAACTTTTGCAACAGCTGAGTTCGTTCTTCATCTTTACTTAGAACAAATTCCAATATCGGAACAGAGACATCCTTCATCTCCTGTTCCACGAACACAACCTTATACCGGCTCGGAAACATAATTGTTCCGGTCTCGGTTTCCAATTCACCCTGCAAGACTCTGAACAAAGTTGATTTGCCGCAGCCGTTTGCTCCGATCAATCCGACTTTCTGTCCGTCGGAAATATGTGCCGACGCATTTGAAAGCAGAACTTTGGAACCAATCCGCACGGTTATGTCGTTAATGTCAATCATAAAGGCAGGCTCTCATTTTTTTGCGGTTTATGCTGCGGAAAAAATCGATACCAAACTTTTGACAATTCTATCTTCGGCAAAATCGTCAAAGCCACACCGCCGACAATCAACAAAGCTCCGCTGACAATGTAAATGTTTAAAGTATCTCCGAAGAATATCATTCCACCCATAATTCCAAAAACAATATGCAGAAGCGTAAACGGTATAGCCTTGTTAATTCCGTTTTCAGCAACGACCCGCTGCCATAACATCATTACCACGCCCAACACCAAAACCTGATATGTCATGGAGAGATAAAACTTATAATCCGCAGCTTTCAACAACGCCAGATAGTGATTGTCTTCCAGAAAATAAGACGCTGCCCCCAAAAACGGAACAGAAAAAAACGAGGTATAGGCCAAAAAGCTATAAGAATCTATTTTCTTGGCTCGTTTAAATGCCAACTGAGCGAACGCCCAAAACAATCCGGAGAACAAAGCGGCAAACAAACCGATCATATTGATTTCAGGAATGCCGAAAATACATAGAATCCCAAAAAAAGCAATGATAATGCCGACAACTTGTTGAGCATTCATTTTTTCTCCGGCAAAAATACAAGCGACAACCGCCGCCATCGGAACTTCACACTGCTGCAAAACGGAAGATGATGATGCCGTTAAGAATTTCAGGGCAACAAAAATGCAGCCCATATGCCCGACATTTAACAGCAAAGCTATCAGAAATAGCATTTTCAGCTGGCTTTTATCCAGTTTGGCAAAGGGCAAAAACAACAGTCCGGCTAAAATAAAACGGATAGTTAAAAACGCCAACGGAGGAACTTCCATTACCCCCATCTTGCCGATGGAGGCGTTTATTCCCCAACAAGCCACAATAAAGACTGCCATCAAAATTGATGATAATTTCATTTTATTCTCCCAAAACAATTCGGAGAGAAAGTATCTCTTTTTGTTACGAAAAACAACAAAAAAATCCCCGTTTTTTCTTTCGGGGATTTTTAGTCTTATTTGGAGTGCAGAAACTCTTTTACCAGCTTGCGAACTTCTTCCTCACAGCAGCCGCATCCCGTCGAGGCTCGGGTAACATCGCGAACGGCTTCATAACTTTCTGCTCCGTTATCTATCGCTTTTTTAATGTCCCCTACCGTAACATTCCAACAACGACAGACAACTTCATCCATATCTTTGTTCATTATTTTCTCCTTTTCGAGTTTTATCCGTTATTGATATAAGCCTCTCAAAGACAAAAATCAATTCAGCGAATGCGATTCATCATTTTATTAAACAGAGCTTGTCTGGCATCTTCCCTTTCCGCCAGTTTTTCGGCAATTTTCAGGGCATTTTGATGATCAATCCGCAATTTATGAATTGCCGCCTGATATGTTTTTGCATCATCTTCAAGATGAACTCCGGAAGCCAAGACCATTCCCTTACCGTATTTTTTGGCAATAATTGCCGGAGGATGATTCTCCACATTTTCATAAATTCCCAACACCTCACAGTCTTTATCTGCCGATACATCAAAATACGGACCTCCGTGATAATAAGCCGCATAAACTTTTCCGTCATCCAAACAACGTATATCGACAACGGCTCCAGACGAGGCATTTGAAGAATAAGGAGCTATTCCCAGTTCCTTATACAGAGTTCCGACAGCCACTGCCTTTATTAGGTTCATTCCGTTTCTTTCCAAACGCAATTCCGGCACATCCATTTCAAATTTTATTTCATCACAAGCATAATAAGCTCCGGCACAAATACCAAAGTAAATCCCTCCGTTCCTGACATACGTCGCAATCTTATTGTTACCGTATTCTTTGAGTTTTTGCCGATAAGGCGTGGAAGCTCCTCCCGGCATAAAAAAAGCCAGAACTTCTTCGTTTAAGGCATTTTCTTTGATAATCCCTGCCGCATCAACTTCAGAAACTTTTATCCCTTTATTGTGAAAACAACGTTCCAATTCTCTACGAAGATTGGAAATGTCAGCACAGCCATAATCACAGTATATTAATATTTTATTTCTCAAGAATAATCCTTTCAGGCTTCCCAACTTCGGGAAAATTCCTCGTCTTTAAACAAAGATGCCAAACCGGTCAGTTGTTTCAAACGCAACAATTCATCCGCGGACATTCCGATATTACGGCAAATCCAAGCGTCGCTTTTTCCCATTTCCAGCAGCTCGGCCACGATATTACTCATCAAATCAACGCTATGACTGCCGCGGGCCCGGTTATGGCGTATGGTGGAGGCCATCCGCTCTCCGAGTTCCTTATCAATCACCACCACCGGCATTTTACCGCCTTCCCGGTTATAAATCCGTTCACTGGTCAGCATAACCGTATAACGGTGAAAGCCGTCGACAACGATATATTCATCGTTATTTTTGTCATAATAACAGACTATCGGCTGAGTGTAACCGTCTTCCCAGATAGAAATTTCCAGAAGTTTCATTTCCGGAGGAGCAACCTTGTTCGGGTTATAGTTATTCGCCCTGATTTTCTCAACAGGAATGGCTTGCACATTATAAACCGGGCTGACAAAATCGTTCATTTTTATTTTCCTTATAGCATTTTTCGATATTTTTCAATTAATTCTTTTTGGCGGTTGTTTTGCTTCTGAGTTTGTGCAAACCCCATATATTTGCACAGATGGTCATTTTTCAGAATACAGATGGCCATTCGTTTCCATGAGGGGATGTCTATGGTAGACTTAATGTCATCCGTGTCATCCGGCGTCCCTAAAAAACGCACCTGATCCTTACTGCTGTGGTAATTGCTTTTACCGTTACGGCAAATGGAATAGTTGCAGGCTTCCAATTCTTTAATAGCTTCTTCGCTGACAACGCCTCCTTTTTTCCACCAAAAACGGATCGATGTTTTAAACTTGCTGACATAATTTTTCCGCATATCATCCGGCAGAGTTGCCAAAAGAAATTTTACATAAGACCGCCATGTGTGTCCTTCTGGCAAGGTAAATTTCTTTGCTCCCAAAGCTTTGGAGTTCCCGTAGATTGCACCAAAATTTGCTCCCTGCACCCTGCTGACCACCTTTATCCAGGTGGCCGGTTCCAATATCCGATACAGGTTCAGACTCTCTTTGGCACTTTCGTGGTACGGACTGGCAACCCGCATTTGGTTGATTGACAATCCGGCTTTATAAAACAAGTCATAAATTTTATTGTAATCAAAATCGTATTTTCCGTTTGCCACCCAAACATCTTTAGTCGTCCAGTCATAAAGCGGATAACCGTTATAGAAATTTTCGCCTTTTTCGGCCGTCCATTTGGAATCTTTTACCATTTTCTTCCGCTCATTGGCATAAGCCCGATAACGGTTCAGCGACTCATCCGCCCGAATGCCCAACAGGCAGATTGTTTTTCCCTGATGAGTACGGGCATACCATTTACCAAACTCGGCGTATAAATCTTCCTGTGTCATTTTATACTTATAAAAATCAAAAGGATTGTTTTCTTCATTGATTATATAAGAAAATTTGGGCATCGGACGCACCCAAGAGGCTTTTTCGACCTTATCCCACGGATACCAATACATTTGATAATTGCTGACCGCACAACGAGACCCCATCGGCAGGCAGACCCAATACGGCTCTATATCGTCAATATTATTTTCAAACATACGGGTTACATAATCCGTCGTGGTTTGATACTGAGCCTCAAAATCCTGATGAAAAACACCTATTTTCCGTTTAATGCCGTGGCGACGTTTGTAATCCAAGACCAAATTCAGTAAAAGCCCGCTGTCTTTGCCGCCCGAAAAAGACACATAAATATTTTCAAAATTCTCAAAAACAAATTTCAAGCGTTTCTGCAAAGCTTCATAAACACTGATATTCAGATATTTTTTCATAACAATCCCACCTGTTTTTGAGTAATAATCCGGCAGACATTGGAGAGCACTTTGGCTTTGCGGGAGAGATTGTCTCTGATAATCATTTCCAAACCGGTTCGCACCCAAAAATTATAAATATTGATATTCTGCTTATATCCCTTGCAGTTAAAATCTCTCAAAATCTGGGCTTTGCTCTTGTAATCAAAAGTTTGGGAAAAGAAAATAACATTCCGGCACAGCGATAAGTCCAAATCCTGCCGATTGACACCATAGGTGCAAAACATGATGTCTATATTGCTTCTAAAAGCCGAGATGGCCCGACGTTTATCTGATTTTCCCGTACATTCGACAAAATCAAATCCATCAAGAAATCCGCTTTCTTTGAAGAAAATTATTTCATCCAGAAAGCGGATATAAATAATAACCTTTTCTTTCCTCTCCATAATATTTTTCAATAAAATACGCAGGGCTTGAATTTTGTTATAACTCAGGGTATACATTCGCTGAAAGCTTTGTACGACTTCCATAAAAGCCACCTGAGTTCTGTTTTTTAAGAAAAAATCTTTCTCATACTTATAACTGCGGCGTTCCATATCCGTCAGCTCAAAATCATTATCAATATACTTCAAACGTCGGTTTTGAGCCATATCACACATTAAAACATACGGACGCATCAACTGTACCAAAAGCTTTTCATCCTCCGGTCGAGACCATCTCCTCCAAGTTTTATAACAATCCTCATAAAAAGGCAGAAACATATTGGAAAACTGACTTTCGTTCATTCGCAGGATTTTTGAATCCAAAAATTCCAGCTGGGAATACAAATCTATCAGCCCCTGCGTTAAAGGCAGCGAACTCAAAATAAGGCGGTATTTGAATTTATGGCGAATGGCAAGGAGGCGTTTGGTTCTGCCGGCTTCGGAATTTTTGATGGTAATACTGTCATCTATCACACAGAATGTCCGGTACTTGTCTGCCAAATTATAGAGCTGTAAATATTTGTTATCCGAGAGCGAGATGCTCTCAACAGAATAGCTGCAAATTTTATTGCCGAAGCATCCGGCGTTTTTTCTTATATTTTCCAGATATGCTTTTTGTGCCAAAAAAGCAGAGGGAGCAATCCAGACGACAAAATCTATTTCACTTTGTTTAGATTTAACCAAATCAAGTGCAAAAGCTATTTTTTTCGTTTCCTCTTTCATAAACAAAGCCCCGGCTTTCAGTCGTGCCAGCCTTTCTGCCGCAGTACCGGGACCAACTCTTAAATCCATTCCGGCATCCAGAACATTATATTAAATATTACTTATATAAAGTATATAGCTTATTTTCTTTTGTTTAGAAAGTTTAAGTTCCATATTTTCAACAGTTTTGCTTTATTTATTTCTGATTTCGGAAAATATCTCCTGACAAAAAGAATGATATGTTACCTGCAAAAGATAGTGAGTATCTTTATAGCCCTTTTTGCGAAGCTCTGAAGCCAACCTTTCGAACAAATCATTCGTGCTTTTTATATCTTGCAGATATTCTTCTTTAAAAAAATATTCGTTTTCTTTCCGGATATCGGTTGCCATGCTTTTCTCCCTGATTATTTTCCCGATAAATATTCTTTTTTCTTGTTCAGAATGATGGCCAAGGCATCCGGCTGATATTCCACCCATTCGCCTTTTTCCTTCAACAAAATATCCGGAATCTTGTCATAATATCCGGCTTCCTTTTCTCCCAAATCCGGACGCAGATTCAAAACAATCGGCAAAAGGAGCATGTTTTCAACCTTTAAAGCTTTATTTCCGCCAACTTTCTTATACCCTTGTTTTTCCCAGAAACCGAGTAAATGCGGCTTACAAAACAAACATACCTGTTCGATTCCGCTTTCCCGACAGATTTCATAGCCTTTTTCGATGATTTTCTCCGAAACGTTTTTACCCCGATGAGAGGCCAAAATCGCCAAACGTTCAAATTTGGCGTCTTTATTCTCTTTTAAGATACGCATGGTTCCTATGGGTTCGCTTCCTTCCTGAGCAAGCAAATGCGTTCTGGTCAGTTCTCCTTCTCCGAATTCCAGATTATAGCGATGATGTTGTTCACCGACAAACACCGCTCCGCGGATAACCATTACTTTCATAAGATCATCCAACGTCTGAGCAATCGCTATGTTTATTGTCTTTTCCTCCATCCGAAACCTTTTAAGGTAATAGTAACCTTTGCATGTAATATTATTATCAGTATCTCTTTTAAATTCGCATATTAGAAGGAGCTAATTTTATATAGCTGGTATATATTATGGATATAAACAAGCATATTTCAACCCTTAGAGGTTTATTGTATTTGCACAATACAATTAAAACGGGAAGTTATACCAAAACTGCCGAAAAAACTTTTACAAAGCAATCAAATGTTTCCGTTGCCATTCACCGTCTGGAAAAAGAAATCGGAATGAAGCTTTTTTCTAAAGTTTCCCATGGTGTCGTCCCAACCGAAGAAGGACTTGAAATTAACGAATATGCTCAAAGATTGCTCGCTTTGTTGTATGATGTTCAAAATTATTCGACAAAAGCACACAGCATTTCCGGCAAAATCAAACTGTGGACAACTGACGGTATAGGGACATGTCTTATTCAACATTTGGTTGACTTCCATCACCAATATCCCGATGTTAATCTGGATGTTATCTGTTCCAATGAAATGCCTAATTTCAGCAACAGAGAAGCTGACATTGCCATCGTTTACAGCAAACCGAAACCTTCCGAACCCGTTGTGTTCAGAGAATTTATGATAAAATTCGGGCTCTTTGCATCTCCTGAATATATTTCCCGTTACGGAACCCCTAAGAATTTGGACGATCTTAAAAAGAATCACTATATTTGTGACAGAACGGAATATACGACCATCTGGCCGGAATGGAAAGAGGTTATTGACCACTCCGAACACGTTGTTGCCATGATTAACTCTTCCAACCTGCTGATACAGTTTAATAAAGAAGGCTTGGGTATCGGTATTCATCCCATTAACTACGGCAAAATAGAGAAAGACCTTATCCCGATTGATATTGACCTTCATCTGGAACACCGCTGCTGGCTTGTTTCTCATTATGATGCCAAGAAAACGGAAAAAATCCAAATTCTGTTAGATCATATTCAGCAGGTTATGGAACGTCTTTAATTTATTTTTGGCACGCCGTTTGCATATAATCCCATAAGTTTAATTGCCAAATTTATGGGATTATGTTGTTATGAAAGTGTTAAACCTTAAGAAAACCGCCATTTTTACAGTGATTACACTGTTAATGTCTTTTTATTCTCCGGAAGCTTTATCCAGCTCCAGAATAAAAGATATTGCCGATTTTGAAGGCATCAGAGAGAACCAACTGGTCGGTTATGGTTTGGTGGTCGGTCTTAACGGCACCGGAGACAACATTAAATCCATTAACTTTGCCAAAGAAAGTCTTATTTCCCTTTTGGATCAGGTCGGTATTAACTCCAGAGATGGGCAGCTTAAGTCCAAAAACGTTGCCGCAGTTATGGTTACGGCCAGTCTTCCTCCTTTCGGAAGACAGGGAAGCCGAATCGATGTTATGGTCAGTGCTCTCGGTGATGCCAAGAACCTTCAGGGTGGAACTCTTATCGCCACGCCGTTGGTTGCCGCTAACGGGGAAGTTTATGCCGTAGCTCAGGGACAAGTCGCTTCCGGAGCTGTTTCCGCCCGGGGTGCAACTCAATCTGTTACCAAGGGCGTGCCGACTTCCGGACGTATCCCGAACGGAGCTATTATTGAAAATGAAGTTGACTTTTCTTTGGAAAGCATGAAAACCATCCGTCTGGCATTACGCAATCCAGACTTCACAACCGCCCGCAGAGTTTCGGATGCCATCAATGCCCTGCTCGGCATTGATACGGCTCAGGCTATTGACCCGACCACCATTTCCGTTGACATTCCGAGCAGTTATGACGGAAAAATCGTTGATTTGATGACCAAAATCGAACAACTCCGCGTTCAGCCGGATCAGCTGGCAAAAGTTGTCATTGACGAAAGTTCTGGAATTGTTGTTATCGGTAAAGACGTGAAAATCAACAAACTGGCCATTGCCCAAGGCAATCTGACCATTAAAATTTCGGAAGTTCCGTTTGTTTCTCAACCGTTACCGTTCTCAAACGGAGAAACCGTTGTCGAAACAACCACAGCCATTGACATTAACGAAGACGTTCAAAGCCGTCTGGCCGTACTGGAAACAGGCGTCAATCTTCAGGAACTGGTAGACGGACTGAATGCTTTGGGTGTTACGCCGAGAGATTTAATCAGCATTTTGCAAGCCATTAAGGCCAGTGGAGCTTTGCAGGCAGATATTGAGGTAATTTAACATGACTTTAGCCGGAACAAACATATTCTTCGACCAAGCTTCCGCCGCTTTTGAAAGACAAAAAGCGATGATGGGGATGTTAAAAACTTCTCAAAAATCAGGAAAAGCCGAAGAAGCGGCTCAGGATTTTGAAGCATTCTTTCTCTCCAGAATGATGGAGAGCATGTTTGAAGGCATTTCAACAGACGGAATGTTTGGCGGAGGCCATGCCGAAAAAATCTACCGTTCCATGCTGATTAACGAATACGGAAAATCCATGGCCAAGACCGGCACGGTCGGCGTTGCCGATTATGTCATGAAGTCAATTTTGGATATGCAGGAAGCTTTTTCTCAAGGAAATATCCAAGAAAGCAGTAAAGAGGTGTAACATGGAAAATACAGCTCAAATTCAAAACGAAGATTTCAACAGAAAAATTGCTGACTATAAAGAGATTATCAACAGTTTTTCCGACCTTTTAAGCATCGAAAACGAAGCTCTCAGAAACTATGACACGGATGCGGTTACCGCCCTTTATGAACAAAAAACCAAAATCGTTACGGCATACCGTAATCTTGTCGCATATTTTATTAAGAACCAGGAGGTTCTGAAAGCTCTGGAAGAGACAGAAAGAAATACAGTCAAAGAGCTTTCCCTTAAGTTGGATGGCCTGCTTAAGGAAAATGACACCTTGCTTAAAACACGCATGGAAACCAGCAAGTCTGTCATGGATTCAATTGTCCGAATTGCAAAAATCACCAACAATGCCAATTCGACATCTTATGGTTCCCAAGGCAAGTATTCGCCTTTGGATAACAGTAAAAACGCAATCGCAATAAACAGAACTTTATAGGAGTTTTTACAATGGCAATGTTATCTGGTCTTCAAACATCCCTGACAGGAATGAAAGTCGCACAATCTCAAATGGATATTGTGGGACGTAATATCGCTAATGTGGACACCGTCGGTTATACCCGCAAAGTCGCACAACAAAAAAACGTTGTTCTGGCCGGCCAAAATGCCGGTGTTACCCTCGGTGACATCACCCGCAACGTTAACGAAGGTCTTCTCAAAAGCTTTTTGGCTTCCAATTGCACAACGGGCAATCTGAACGCTCAAAGTCAATATTTGGGCAAGGCGGAAATTCTGCTCGGCACGCCGCAGGGAAACAATTCATTATCTGCCAATGTCGCCGACTTGCAAGCAGCTTTTGAGACTTTTGCTTCAGACGTTACTTCTTCCGCGGCCAGATACTCTTTGCTCAACAACGCCGATACCGTTGCCTCCAGATTAAATTCTCTGACACAGGAAATTCAAAAACTCCGCGGTGATGCCGACTTAAATATTTCGGAAGCCTGTGAACAGGTTAACGGTTATCTTGACGACCTCCAAAGATTAAACGACCAGATTGTCAAATATAAAGTGCTTAACTATGAAGGTGTTGCCGATTTGGAAGATCAGCGGGATGAAGCTTTAAGAAATCTTAGCGGATTAATTGACATTTCTTATTTTACCAGAGAAAACGGAGAAATCGTTATTCAAACGACTAACGGCGTTACCCTGCTTGACCGTTATCCGCATTATCTTTCCCACAGTGCCGTAGCTCAGGCCAGTCCGACGACATCTTATGCGGGAGGCGGCATCGGTGGAATTTATGTTGACGGAGAAGATATTACCACCCGTATTAAAAACGGAGAAATCAAAGGGTTAATCGATGTTCGAGACACTTCTCTAACCGCTTTGCAATCTCAGTTAAACGAACTGGCTTCCGTTTTGAAAGATTCTATAAACCAAATTCACAACCAAGGAACCTCTTATCCAAACGCCCCTTATATTCTGACCGGTACTCGCAACTTTATCAATCCGGATGTTCAAAAAATTCAGATTGAAGGCGGAGATGTTCGTTTTACCATTTTTGATTTGGAAGGGAAACAAGCGGCAACGACTACCCTGCTCGGTAATTTGGGAATGCCGGCCGAAGGCGAAAGCGTTACGGACACCATTTCCAGAATCAATGACTGGCTGCAATCTCCGGATGGAGCCAACCTGCCGCAGGCATATGCTCAAATCAACGCTGACGGCAATTTGGTTATTGAGACCGGCGACAGTAATTATTCCTTCTCGGTTATGGATGAGGCTTATTCAACTCCGGGAAGCGAACAGAAAGACGTTACCGTTCGTTTTGATGTTAACGGAGACGGAGCTTTTGACCGGACAATGGAAGGTTTTTCCAACTTTTTCGGACTGAACGACTTTTTTGTCTCTACGGCAAACGAGGCTGTTTATGATTCAAAAGTTTTGAACAAAAATGCCAATCTCGGCGTACGGGAAAAAATTACGCTGGAGTTCGGAACAACCAACAACCCGAATTTGGGTTCCATTAACGTTTATCCGAATGACAGCCTTCAGGATATTGTCAACAAAATTAACAACAACAATGACCTGAACGGACAATTGAAGGCTTCTTTGGTGCCAAACGGAAACGGTTATGTTTTGCAAATAAACAACTCATCCGGCGAGCAATTGGAAATTAATGAAGCTCTTAATGCCGGAGCAACGCAAACCACCGGTTTTTTG
Source organism: Alphaproteobacteria bacterium (assembly GCA_048463395.1). Classification (GTDB taxonomy): domain Bacteria; phylum Pseudomonadota; class Alphaproteobacteria; order RF32; family CAG-239; genus JAGAJR01. The sequence goes on from DBFWPL010000016.1 coordinate 37,570, forward strand.
GAAAGAATCGGTATGCATCCGTCTAATGCCGACACTGCTGGTTCCATTCGCGTCCGTGATGATTTATTGACTTCCCCGAGCCTGATTTCCGCAGGTTCCCCTGAGTTTAACCCGAACTCCGGAGAGTATCAGCTTAACCCTGCCGCAAACAATATTGCAAATTCTCTGGCTAAAGCTTTTGCAACATCTCAGGCTTTTTCACAGGCAGGAACACTGTCCTCAACTCAGACAACATTATCCAACTATGCATCCACTTTTGTCGGTAATCTGGCTTCTCAGTGCAACGAAGCAGAAGCAGCTTTCAGCTATCAGTCGGAACTCACCAACTCCATTTCTCTGAAAGAAGCAAAGCTCAGTGGTGTTGACATGGATGAAGAACTGGCTCAACTCATTATTTTTCAGCAAAGTTATGCGGCTTGTGCCCAAACATTTACCGCCAACAAAGAAATGCTGGATATGCTGCTGAATATCCTTTAGGAGATTTGTTATGACTAGAATTCCTACTTATGCCACATACATCAATATGATGAATCAGACCATCAGAAACAAGGAAACTTTTGACTTATACAATTTCCAGTCCATTACCGGTCTGAAATCACAATCTTATTCCGGATACGGAATGAGTGCTTACAGCATTGTCTCTTTGGAAGCTTCGCTGACCGTTACCAATAACTTTATGGAAAACAACAAAATTTTGGAAACAGAGCTGAAAACAATGTCTACTTCTTTGGACGCGGTTTCCACAAGCATTAATGAATTTAAAAGCATGTTGACCAGTTTCAGCGGTATGGACTTGGAAGACATTACGCCTGATTATACCGGCGGGGAAATCACGTTCAAAAGCAATACTCCTGCCGATTATCTCAATAAAAACATCACTATCGACGGCGTTAAATATACCTTTACCGACAATAACACGCCTGTCGACGGTTCTGAGATTGTCAATATCAACGGATTAACATCTTCCGAAGAGATTATGAATGCTCTCTACACCCAAGTTCAAGCTCAGGTTCCAAACAATCCGGACATTAAGGTTGAGGGCAGCAAAATGACTTTCCCTCTCTATACCGTCAACGGAACTTCCACTATTTTAGCAGATACAAACATTGTCGAAACGGGAACGCCTCATGAGATGAATCAGGATCAATACCTGAATATGCAGCAATTGCAGAATCAGGCATTTGCTTCATTAAAGATGTTGGTGGACAGCTTAAACACGTTTGCCAACGGAAAATATCTGTTTGGCGGCGGCGTTTCCAAAGAATCTCCCGTTGATTTTCCGTTCACGACACTGGAAGAATTTCAGTCTTACTATGATGGCATTAACATCACTTATCCTAGCAATTCCAGTGCCAACCTGTCTAATTACAGCGTTAACGCCGAAGATACGGGAGCGATTACCCTGCATCAAAATCCGGGAACAAATACCGGAACGATTACGGCGGAGAAAGCCGGCGGTTTCCTGAAAGAAAACATCAGTGCCAACGATAAAACAACCGGAACGTTGACATTTAATGCCGACAAAAATACCATTAATGCGACGGAATACGGAGCTTTTAACACTTTGAGCGAAGGCGACACCATTGTTGTCGGCGGAGACGGTGCCGGAAACAACGCCAAGGCCTATGTGATTAAATCAGTTTCTACCGACGGAAAAACCATTACTCTCAGCGAAGACACTCCTATTGCCGAAGACTTGGTCGTCGCTCCTGACAATACTGCCGCCAATAAGGTAACTTTCAGTTCTTCTTTCCCGGTCGGTTCCATTATCAACATGGACGGTTTTAATGATCGTAACATCGCTTCTCACGTTCAGGTAACAGGCATCAGCGACGACGGTTCCACATTATACGTTACCGCTGATCCGGACCGTTTCCCTGATATGACAATTCCGGCTTCCAGCAAATGGAGCCTCAAAAGTGAATCTTATTATAAGGGCGGAGACTTATCTTCTGAAAAACGAATTTCGGAAAACCAGTCCATCACACTTGATATCAATGCCAAGGATCCGGCATTTGAACGTTTGTTCCGAGCTCTCGGACAAATTGCCCAAGGTAATCTGGTAGACACCAGAAACCCGGCTGAAGGTATGGACACTCTGATTGACATTAACGATACAATCAACCGTGTAGCGGAAGCTTTGGACTTGATTCAGGATGCCATTTTTAACTCCGGAGAAAACGCTTCCGTTAAAAACGCCGATTTATATACCGTAACGGCAAAGGTCAACTCCAACAGTGTTGTTTTGAATTCGGTTTCCACCAACCAGACTTTGGTCAAAAACAACTTGGAAAACAATATTACTTCTCTGAAAAATGTTGACCAGACAGAAGCAAGCGTTAAAGCCCTTTTGGCTTACAATAATCTGGCCGCTTCATATTCCGTTCTTCAACAGGCAACAAGCTTGTCTTTGTTGAATTATCTCAAGTAAATTCAGAAGGCCTTTATCCAGAAAGGATTGTCATAAAAAAACCGGAAGAAATCCGGTTTTTTTATTGCGTTTTATCTTTCTTGCTTGATTGCATTTATATTACGAATGTAGGCAATATCCCCTTCCAGCTTTTCCAGAGTAACCGGAAGTTTACGACGCCAGTTCGGATGTTTGTCCCTATCCGTTCCGGGCAGGTTTTGCTGTTTTTCGACATGAAGAATATCTTCCAATTGTGCCAGAAAAACTTTTGAAGCCGAACGGGAAACAAATCGATGAACAGCTTCCTCTATTCCCTGCGGGTAGCCCTGTCCGTAAATATAGTTGTCCATTCGCCGATTATCCTCTGGCCAGACACCGTTGCTGTCAAGAGCGAACAGAAGTTTCCAACGGTCAACTTCCCGTTTGTGGTAAGCCTGATGTTTTTCTTCATCGCTCTCAATCATTCCCAAACGACGTTGTTGTTCAATATCATAACCAAACCACCACATTCTCAGCGGAGCCATATCATGGGTTCCCACCGAGGTAAACGCTTTCAGTGGATATTCGGACGGAGAACTGAAGTCGCCCCAGCCGGCATCTTTTCTTTCTGCCCATAAAACACTCAGAGAATAAATGTTTTTCTCTTTCAGCTTATCCAGAAAACCGTCCGGAACATTGCCTATGCTTTCTCCGACAATGGTACATTTGTTCAAGTGGCTTTCTATCGCCAAGATATTGAGCATATCCTCCAAATTATACATCACATAAGTTCCGGACTTGCCGTTATCAGGAATGACATAGAGCCGCATTAAACCCATCACATGGTCAATACGCAAAGCTCCGGCATTTTTCATATTGGCTCGCAAAATCCGGATAAACGGTTCGTATCCGCGTTCTTTCAAAGCATAAGGATTAAATGCCCCAAGTCCCCACTTTTGTCCGCAAGGGAAGAAAGCATCCGGCGGAGCTCCTGCACCTACGCCTTGAATAAACATATCGGGATCCGTCCAATATTCCGAACTGTCTTTGCTGACACCGACAGCCAAGTCATTATAAAATCCCATTTTCACACCGCTGTCGGCAATCATCTGGGTTGCTTCAGCCAACTGGCGGGCTGCTTCAAACTGCAAGAACATTAAAAATTCAATTCGTTCGGAATGTTCCTTGGCATATTGTCTGACGGCCAAAGAGTTGGAGTTTTTGTATTCATCTTCCCAATCAGTCCAACCGCAGATATAAGGATTACGGCATTTCTCTTCATTTAAGCATTCAAACACCGCCAACTTGAACAGTTCATCTCCCTGTTCTTTGCAAAAGGCTTCAAATGCCGATGTCCGCTCCTTGTTTTTCTCTGTCTTAAATTTCTTAAAAAGTTTTTCCAATATCTGAATTTTCAGATTATAAACCTCTGTATATCTGATTAATTCACTGTTGCGTAAACTTTCCAGTTCTTCTTCCAATCCCGATTTATCTTCCGGTTTAAACTCGGGAACATTTTCAATATCAATATAAATCGGGTTTAAGAACAAACGGCTGATTGAAGCGTATGGGCTGGCCTCTTCAGGAAAATAATGCGGCAGCACGTTCAGAGGGTTCAGCCCGATGACATCCGCCCCGCAAGAAGAGCAAATACGCACAAAGTTTTTCAAGTCCGTAAAGTCGCCGACACCCCAGTTTCTGTCGCTGCGGACAGAATACAACTGTAAAACATAACCCCAAATCCGCCCATCAGAAAGTGCCGGATTTTCATAACATTTATCCGGAGCAACGGCCAGAACGGTTTTGTAATTTTTGGTTCCGACTTTGAATACCAAATCATAATAACCGATATCTAAAGCAGACGTTATTTTAATCAGCAATTTTACATATTTGGTTTTACCGATAACATTGCTTTCATTCGTTGTAATGACTTCAAACGAAACATCTTCTTTGACTTTGGTATCACGGTTTTGGAGAACAAGAGCAAAATCCACGTCTTCATTGGCTTCGGAAACGACAGCGTCAAACACCACATTGTTTTGCGAAATGACATAAATGCTGTTTAAGGTTTTCTGCCAGCGTTTTTTATCAAAATCTTCCAGTGATTTCTCAATCTCGGCATCATTGCCGGCCTTAAAGCCTAATTTTTCAATCAGAAAGCGTACCGTACTTTCATCTGCCTCATAATCTTTCCGGCAAATTCCCGCATCCGAAAAATGCGTTACAACGCCTGTTTTGTCAGCCAGTTTTTTTAAATTTTCTTCCATAAAAATACTCCCGTCAAAGTCTATTTTTTAATTTCAAACAGTAATACGCTCCACCCCGGCACTCTGATCGTGTTTCCGGAGGACAACAGTTTTTCATCTTTAAATTTAGACGAACTGTCCAATAACAGATGCCATCCCCAATGTTCATTAAGCTCAGGCAGTTTCCACGTCTGTTCGTTAAAATTCGCATTAAGGATACACATGATATATTTAGATCCGGTAAACACGCTGTAGCACAAACTTTTGCGGTTTCCGTCATGCCAGTCGGCTTGAGCAAACTCCGTTCCCTTTTCCGTATACCACGTAATATCTTTTATGCCGTTTTTCAGAATTTTTCCGGTAAAGAAGTGGTGCCGCTCAAATATTTTCAGCTTCTTGCGAAGGTTAATCACTTTTTTTACGTAACGTACAAAAGATTTATCCTGTTCACGAATAGCTTCCCATGCAATCCACGTCAATACATTATCCTGACAATACGGATTGTTGTTGCCAAACTGGGTATGGGCAAACTCATCTCCGGCCACCATCATCGGCGTTCCGAATGAGAAGAACAACGTTGCCAGCATGGCTCTGGCCCGAGCCGTGCGGTTTTCTATAATGACGGCATTTTCGGTCTCGCCTTCGGCCCCCGAATTCCAACTCCAATTGCTGTCGGTCCCATCTCGATTTTCTTCTCCGTTGGCACAATTATGTTTATGGTTATAACTAACCAAATCCCTTAAACAAAAACCATCATGAGCGGTTATAAAATTAATGCTGCTCCAGATATTCCGATTATTATAATCAAAGACATCACTTGATCCGGCAATTCGGCTGGCCAGTTCCGGAGTTTGAAATATATCCCCTTTCCAAAAACGCCGGACCACGTCGCGGTACTTGTCATTCCATTCCGCCCAGCCCGGAGGGAAAGCCCCCACCTGATAACCGCCCATGCCGATATCCCATGGTTCGGCGATTAATTTAACCTGCTGCAAAACAGGATCCTGTCCTGCCGCATACAAAAAACCACTGTGTTGAGAAAAAACAGTGTTTTGCCGGCAAAGCGTCGGAGCCAAGTCAAAACGGAAACCGTCGACGTGCATTTCTTCTACCCAATAACGCAGAGAATCCATAATCAGACGCAGCACGTAAGGGTTCTGAACATTAAACGACGCTCCGCAGCCGGTGCTGTCGTAATAATAACGTTTGTTATCGGGATTTAAAGTATAGTATGACAAGTTATCAATGCCGCGATAACACAGTGTCGGCCCCATTTGGTTACCCTCTCCGGTATGGTTGTAAACCACGTCAAGAATAACTTCCAGGCCGTTCTTATGCAGCGTTTTAACCATCTGTTTGAATTCGTTAATGTCATCTGTTTCCAGATAAGACTGTTCCGGAGCAAAAAAGGTAAAGCTCTCATAGCCCCAGTAATTATCAATAACATAGCCTTTTTTATGGCGATTGCCGAAAAACGTGTGTATTGGCAAAAACTCCACGGCTGTTACGCCCAGCCACTTCAGATAACTGGTTACGCACTTACTGCCAAAACCGGAAAAAGTTCCGCGTTTGGCATCCGGAATTTGAGGGTGAAGTTTGGTATATCCGCGAAGATGCGTTTCATAAATAACGCTTTCCGCATAAGAATAACGCGGAGCTTTATCCCCTTCCCAATCAAAATTATTTTCCGTTACCACGGATTTAGGCACATAAGGAGCACTGTCCAAAGCCGAAAAAGACAAATCTTTCTCGGGGCTGTCCCAATCATATCCGAAAATAGCCTTATGCCAAATCAGTTTTCCGACCAACTTGCGTCCGTAAGGGTCGATTAAAAGTTTATTCGGATTAAAGCGATGTCCCTGTTCCGGCTTATAAGGGCCATAAACCCGATAACCGTATACCTGTCCCGGCTTAGCCTCAGGCAGATACAAATGCCAAATATTATTGTCATTTTCCGTTATGGCATAACGCTCTTTTTCCTGAGCTCCGCTCTCATCAAAAAGGCAAAGTTCAACTTTTTCGGCATGAGCAGAAAACAATGCAAAATTCACACCTCTGCCGTCATAAGTCGCTCCCAAAGGATAAGGCCTTCCCGCCTGAGGTTTGAATTCTGACATTGTCTGCTCCCAAAGTTATAAAATCAAATTTATCTTATCGGCTTCAAGACAATTGTTGACAAAGCCGGAAGCGTAACTTTGACAGAACGAGGCTTCATATTCCATTCCTGAGCTTCGGAATACATTGTTCCCTCATTCTTAACACCGCTTCCCCAGTAGTTTACATCATCACTGTTAAAAATTTCTTGATAACCGCAATCCTCGTAAACGCCAATTCGATAATCTTTGCGAACTACCGGCGTAAAGTTGGAAATGACAATCAGATAATCGTTCGGATTATGGCCTTTCCTCATATAGGAAATAACGCTGTCGTCCGCATTAGAGTGATCAATCCACTCAAAACCGCGATAGTCAAAATCTTCCTCATACAGCGGAGCATTACCCTTATACATCAGGTTCAAATCACGAACGCAGTTTTGCATTCCCTTATACATCGGATATTCAAGGAGATGCCAACGCAGACTCTCTTCGGCATTCCATTCCCAATCTTGGCCGAACTCACATCCCATGAACAAAAGTTTTTTACCCGGATGAGTATACATAAAACCGTAATAAGCTCTCAAGTTAGCAAACTTCTGCCATTCATCACCAGGCATTTTAGCCAGCATAGAACCTTTACCATGAACAACTTCATCATGTGAAATCGGCAGAATAAAGTTTTCGTTAAAAGCATACAGCAAACCGAAAGTCAGCATACCGTGATGATATTTACGATGAATCGGGTCTTTGCTGATGTATTTCAGCGTATCGTTCATCCAGCCCATATTCCATTTATAGCCGAAACCCAGGCCGCCCATTGAGGTCGGACGGGAAACCATCGGCCATGCGGTCGACTCTTCCGCACAGGTTATGACACCTTTGTTGTGAGCATAAACCAGTTCATTCATTTTCCTTAAAAAGGCTATAGCTTCAATATTCTCATTACCGCCATAGATATTCGGAATCCATTCTCCGTTCTTACGGGAATAATCCAAATACAGCATGGATGCGACGGCATCCACACGCAGTCCGTCGATATGGAACTCTTTCATCCAGTACAGGGCACTGGCACACAAATAGTTGCATACTTCCGTCCGTCCGTAGTTATAAATTTTTGTCCCCCAGTCGGTATGTTCACCCTTACGAGGATCAGCATGTTCGTATAAATGTGTTCCGTCGAACTCAACCAATCCATGCCCGTCCTTAGGGAAATGTGCAGGAACCCAATCCATAATCACACTGATACCGGCCTGATGCAGTTGGTCGATTAAATAACGGAAATCGTCAGGCGTACCGAAGCGAGAAGTCGGAGCAAACATTCCGATAACCTGATAGCCCCAAGACGCATCCAACGGATGCTCGGCAACCGGCAAAAATTCAACATGAGTAAAGCCCATATTGCTGACATAAGGAACCAAGCGGTCAGCCAGCTCACGGTACGTCAGATACTCTTCCCCGTGTTCGCCTTTGCGACGCCAAGAACCTAAATGGACTTCGTAAACAGACATCGGTTTATCAAAACTGTTGGCCTGTTCACGATAATTCATCCAGCCGTCATCATTCCACTGATACTTTTCAATATCAAAAACAACCGATGCCGTGTTCGGACGTTTTTCGGCATAGAATGCCACCGGATCGGATTTGACGAGGATGTAATCTTCCTGAGTTTTCACTTCATATTTGTAAAGTTCGCCTTCGCCGATATTCGGAATAAAAATATCCCACACACCGCAAGTCGGGTGCTTACGCATGGCGTTTTTCCGGCCGTCCCAATTATTGAAATTTCCGACAACGGAAATACGTTTGGCATTAGGTGCCCATACGGCAAAACTTACGCCCTTTACCCCGTTTAATTCAATCGGGTGGGCTCCGAGTTTTTTATACATATCAAGATGATTACCCTCGGCCAACAGATAGAGGTCAATATCCCCAAGGATGGACGGAAAACGATAAGGATCTTCCTCTTCATACACATTGCCCTGATCGTTTTCTATTCTGAATTTGTATGCAAAATTCTCAATTGCACCGAGGTTTATCTGATAAAAACCGCAGTCGTCAAGTTTGGTCATCTGCCCCAGAGAAGTTCCGTCTTGTTTTAACAACTCCACCGACTTGGAATTCGGCTGATAAGTTCTGATAAAAACTTCTTTGCTTCCCTTATCGCGGTGAATCCCCAAAACGGAAAAAACATTGCCGTGGTTACCGTCAATGACAGCTTTCATTTCTTCTTTTGATAATAAGTTTTCCATATATAGCCCCCTAATAGACTAACAAACATAATTAGATTTTCTATAATTTCGATATCTTTAAAAACTATCTATAAATTCTTATAATTTTAAATGCAAGCAAATTAAACTTCATGATAATTTTATTTTGCAAATACAACATATACAAACGATTTAATATTGACGTATAAAATTTTAAATGTATATTGAATATTGTTTATCAAACAAAATTTATTTTTATTTGGAGTTAGTTATGGTTAAAAACAATGAAAACGCAATCAGAGAAGCTGCTTACTATATTTGGCAAAATGCTGGTTGCCCTCAAGGTCAGGACGAAGTTTTCTGGTCTATGGCCGTAGAACAAATCTGCGGTTGCAACAACAAATCTTCTTGCAAAAAAGCTTCTTGCAAAACCTCTGCAAGCAAGACTTCTTCCACCAAGAAAACTTCTGCTAAAAAATCTGCAAAATAATTGCTTTTTTTAGTTATGATTTTTTAAAAACCCTGCGTTTAACGCGGGGTTTTTTCTTGGATTTTTGAGGCAGAAACCACAAAGCCGAAAACACTTTTATCGCCTTCGTTACGGAGTTTTTTCCGTTCAAATTTTTCGATAAGGAATCCTGATTTTTCCAGCATGTTTTTCACATAGTTTTTGCCGTGCAGAAAACGTCCGGAAGCATGCAAAACATAGTCATTTTCATCCTCCTGATTTTCAGAAAACGTAAAGATTAAACGACCGTTTTTTTTCAGCGAATCAAACAAATTTTCAAACAAATTTTCCAGATTTCCGATATAAGTAAACACATCGGCGGACACCACCAAATCATACTTATTTTTCCGTTCCTGAACAAAGGTTATCAGTTCTTTGTTCCACAAGCGGTCATAAACTTTTTTCCGCTTAGCAATTTCAAGCATTTTTTCAGATAAATCAACGCCGTGCAAGCCTAAAAACGAAGCATATTTTTTTAAGAATCCGCCACATAATCCGGTACCGCATCCGGCATCCAGAATCCGCAATTTTCGAGACAGAGAATCACCATAAATTTCCGCCATCAAAGCCGAAATATATTCTGGGGCTTTATATTCCAGAGAATCCAAAACATTCTCAAAATCTTCGGCAAAAATATCAAAAATATTTTTAACATATTCATCATTGGCTCGGTCTAATTTTATACCGTTTTTCACGGCATTTCCCATATGCAAAACAATCGGATTGTCGGGATATTGCGACAGCCATTTATCCGCATATTTTTCATAATCGGAATCCTTGTTTTCCATTGAGCACTCATAGAGAAGATAGCCAAAATTGATGTGATGAGAATCCTTATCCGAACTTTTTTCCACCGCCATCCATCCGGCTTTCAGAGCATCTTCCCATTCGCCTTTTTTCTGATAAACCTGACTGACGGAGTTAAACAGCCACGCGTCTTCGGAATCCAGTTTCAGAGCTTTGGAAAACGCCTGAAGTGCTTCTTCATACTTTTCCAGTTCCAGAAGAGAATTCCCCATAATACTCAGAGCCATAACACTATGAGAATCCAACATCAAAGCTCTACGGGAATAGATGAGAGCTTCCTTATATTTTTTCAGGTCATAATAGGTATTGGCAATGTTGATTTCGGCAATATAATAGTCTCTTCTGACCGAAGATGCCGCCAGATAATCTTTAAGAGCCTCATACAAATTTCCGTTCCGATAATTTATATTACCGAGATTGACCCAAGACGACGCATTGGCAGAATCGATTTTCAAACTCTTCAGACAATATTTTTCAGCGTTTTTAAAATCATTTATTTCATAATAGGACGTTGCCAGATTAGACAGAGCCGTTAAAGAATTTTTATTTATTTTTAACGCTTTATGATACAAAGTCATTGACTTTTTTTTATCGCCGGCAAGATCATAACTGTTGGCACAGGCAATATAAAAAAATTCATTCTTCGGATTTTTTTTAATCAGAGCTTCATACAACTTTGCAGCTTCGGCATATTGTTTGTTATGATAAAAATTCTTGGCAGCTGTTTCTTGATTTTCCACGGTAAATATCCTGATATTGTAATTTTTTTAATAAAATACTCCTGTATAGTAAAAAAAATATTGACGTTATGAATTTTATATTATATTTATGTGTTCACGTTATGGGGATATGGCGGAACTGGTAGACGCGCTAGACTCAAAATCTTGTTGCCTCAGGCAGTGTGAGTTCAAGTCTCACTATCCCTACCAATCAAAAAAAAACTCCTGCTTAAAGCGGGAGTTTTTTATATCTTCAATAGCTGTAACGCTTGTAATCGAAACGATTATCTCTTCCGCTTTGGGAATAAATAAAAGGTTCTTCACTGTTCATTTCCCGCAGGTCATCATATAAGGCCTCATTGTCGGGAGCCACTCCATAGGAAGCAATATATTCCAAATCCATTTGATAATCATTATAGGCTTTTTGGTATTCGGGCTTGTCCATATCTTCAAAATATTTACGCATCAGTTCGGCATCTTCCACCCCTGCCCGCTGATATTCTTCCCGTAAGGCCTCATTCTCTGCTTTGCATGGCTGAGAAATCAAAAGCAATAAAAATACAAAAATGATTTTGGCCATTTTATTTCCTTTCAATGTATGAATCTTATTCTAGTAAATATTTTTTAATGAAAAGATAATATATTTAAGAAAATATTGTGAGATGAGCCATGAACAAAAAAACTTTTCTACTGGGACTTGCGACCGTTCTTGTTATACCATTTAAAACTCAGGCGTGGAGTTTGGGGGAATTTATTTCGTGCAATGACCTCAACCCGCAACCGGCAGTCATTTTCAAATCCTCTTACGGAAAGCTTATTCATGATATTTCTCAAACACAGGAGTTTATTCACAATTTCGGTAAAAACAATCCCATTATTAAGGAAAACGGATTATTAACCGCAGGTATCGCTCCAATTACCACTTCGACTCATTTTCATATAAAGAAAGCCGTCCTTAAACGGCTTGACAGTACATATTCATGCATTATGCCGGAAGAAATCGAGATATTCATCGGATATAAAAACCCTCTTGTTTACGTTGCAAACAAGTATGATCCTAAAAGCTGCGAGTTTTCTCAAATCATCCGTCACGAACAGGTTCATCAGAGAATCAATAAGCTGACGCTGGAATATTATCTGCCGATTTTGGACAAGACACTCCGCAAAGCCATTGAAGAAGTTAAAGCCGTTAAAATCCTTACTAATAACGAAGCCGATAAAAAAAGAGGTTTTGATGAACTTTATGCTTACTATCACTCCAGACTTGATCCGATTTTGGACGAATTTGAAAAAGCACGAGACAACGAACAGAAAAAACTCGATAACATGAACAGCTATCAGCATGACTGGAGCATTTGCAAACGCTATAAGGAACGCGTCGAAATTGAAGAGCGTCTCAAACAGTATCACGACACCTCTTCTGATAATGAAGAAAAATAAAAAAAGTTCTTTACTTTAAAAGTATTTTGTTTTATCGTACTGGCACAGTAAAACACGATTACAATATCGGAGTCATGTTGTTATGGACAATTACAAACAATTATATAAAGCATTTCTGCTTCTGAAAACAAACAAGGATGTTGAGAATTTTCTCAAAGACCTTTGCACCCCCAAAGAAGTGAAAGATTTTTCCGACCGTTTGCAAATTGCCAGACTTCTTGACGAAACGGACTTGTCTTATCGGGACATTGCCGAACAAACGCAAGCCAGCTTGACAACCGTTACCCGTGTTGCCAGATTTTTGAAAGACGAAAACAACGGCGGATACAAAACCGTCTTAAAGAGAATGAAAAAATAAAATGACAAAGAACATTATTACATTTCTGCTCCATCGACATTGATACTTAAAGAACACCTTTTAAGTACCAATTTTTTATATTTTATACGATGAACAGGAGATGTAATAATGACTACCATATACAATAATATTGTTATTCGCAAAGCAACAAGAGAAGATGAAAAAGAACTGGCCGAATTAGCCTACAGAGCTTATTACGATCGTTTCTTCAACAGGGAAGTTACTGCCCGTTACGGAGCTTCGCTGAGGGTTTATCCGGAGTTGGTCCCCGATGAGGAAAAAGACACGGGACAAAGCCTGAGCACTTTTCGAGACTATTGGAAAAAAGCCATGCGAAATTTGGACAATCCTGAAAAAAGGTTTATTTGTTTTGTCGCAGAAACAGAAACTCCGGAAGGCAAAAAGATTATCGGTTTCCGTAAAGGATATGCCCTTCCGTTGGAAGAAGATGAATATGCCCGTTATGTTCGTGAAAACAAAAAACGTTCTTTAATCAGAAAAAAAGAAAATTATTTCGGAATCAATACTTATAATGATACGAGGGAAATTCCGCTGCCGCCGAAAGAGCGAATCGCAGGTTCCAGCTCTTTATATACCGATCCCGCTTTTAAACGTTCGGGAATTGGCAAACGTCTTATTAAAAGATATGCTCAAGAAGTTTGGATGCTTGGTTTCAGGGGAATGATGACCAGTTGTTACGTTTATAATGACTCTCAAAAATTTCTCCGGGCTATGGGCGGCGATTTTTTCATAAAATGTGATATTCCGTGCACCTATCGTAAAGAAGACAAATCCTTGGACGTTTGCAATATAAACGGCTTAATGTGTCTGTGGGGGGAAAATGCTCTAAGAAAGCTGGCTTTCGGCGGAAATCCTGAAGAAAACAGCTTTGCGGAAACTCTTTGTCAAACAAAAAATCAACGTTTTTAATATAGACATTCGTTTTAATTCCCCTTCTCTCCTAACCGTTAAATGAATATATAATAAGTTGGGTCAACATTTTTAAAGGGGGAATAAAAATGTTAAAAGCAACCATAGCAAACTATTTGATTCACAGTCTTTCCAACCAGCCTTCAATCAAAGACAACCGTATATCCGAATCCGAACTGATTGCTGCTGTTGTCGACCGCTGGTCCTCCAAACAATATCTTTCGGAACCGGTTCATCATATTTTCGTAAACGATACGGTTAATTCGCAAAAAACAACCATTCATTAAAAAAAACTCGGGAGTTTCCCGAGTTTTTTATTCTTATTCAAGATTATAAGGTGTTCGATTTTTTCTATATCAGAAATGGAATTTTTTCATATACACAATTCCTAATATTAAAATTATTATTCTTTATGCAACGAACTACAAATGTTTTTACAGATTACTGTTTCAAAAAGGAGATATTAATGAAAAAAGAAGCCGTACTTTACAATGATGTAATTGAAAGCAACATTGCTTTAATCAGCAAAATCTATCAGAGTTTTGAAGCTTTGGAAGAAACTCTCGGAAAATTAAAAATGGAGGAACCTCTTTTTATTACCTATGTTGCAAAAAAATCTTTTGCAGAAGTAATTTTCAAAAATATTCAAAATGACCAGATTACATCTAATCTGAAAAACTAAAAAATCGATTTTACTGCGATACCATACTCAGCGGCAGTAAATATCTCTACTAAAACAGCAGTGAGTATAATTTGTAAATATGTACTTCGGATATGATTTATGTCTCAGCATAAATTTATATCACTCTTATAATAATCTCAGTTGTTATAAGTGCTTTTATAAAATCGTTACATTTATTTTTGTGTTTCCATTCAACGAACAAGCTAAAAAATCCCTCTCGATTGAGAGGGATTTTTTTGTACCGAACCGGCACCCGGCGGGTGGTCAGCGACCGCCGGCGAAAATCAGAAACGCTGTTTGAAATGTAACAGAAATGTGAAATTGCGTTTAAAAGCGTGGGTGTACACACTTTTTTGTTGCAAAA
>DBFWPL010000017.1:0-8822 GCA_048463395.1 Alphaproteobacteria bacterium
TACTTAGCGTTTACCATAGTATCACCTCATAGTAATTCTTGAACCAAAGCCTATACTATCTATACTAAGTCATTTTTTTTTTTTGCAACAAAAAAGTGCATACGCCCACGCTTTTAAAGGCGATATCGTAAAAAACCGGATGTTTTCCTTGTCAGAAAACTATCCGGTTTTGTGTGGACGTGAGGCAGAAATATTTATTTTTTTCTGCGAAGGAGATGTCGAGAGCGGGTAAACGATCTTTTTCTCCTTCTTTTTCTCTTAGGTTTACTTTGGTATTTCCAAAGGAGGGCAATTGAAATCATGATAATTGCCATCATAACACAAAAATATAAGGGATTCCCCATAAGCGATATTGTTTTTAGTTAGAATAATCAGTTTTGTAAGGCTGAGTTTAGGCTGGATATTGTTATAAAGCAAGGATTATTTTGTTTGTGCCAGAGAGGCGATTTCGGCACGCAATAAATCCAGTCCGATGTTTTTCTCGGAACTGGTGGCGATAATTGTTATATAAGCCGCGGCGTGTTTGAAAATGGTTTCTTTGGTTTCAGTAATGACTTTTTCTAAGGCCTTGGCTGAAATTTTATCGGTTTTGGTCAGTACGATTTGGTAGGTAACGGCGGCTTTGTCCAAGAGTTCCATTGTTTCCAAATCGGCTTTTTTTATACCATGGCGGGAGTCAATCAGCAGAAAGACCCTTTTTAAGTTAACCCGTCCCTGAAGGTAGGTAAAAACAAGGTTTGTCCATTGTTTAACCAGATTTTCGGGAGCTTGGGCGAATCCGTATCCGGGCATGTCGACAATGTGGATTTTATCCGCCAGATTGAAGTAATTCAGCTGTTGGGTGCGGCCGGGGGTGTTGGATGTTTTCGCTAGTTTTTTTTGCCCGAAAAGAGCGTTGATGATACTGGATTTACCGACATTGGAGCGTCCGGCAAAAGCGATTTCAGGAATTTCCGAATCCGGAAGCTGCTGTAATTTGGCCACCCCGAGAACGAAATTGCACGGCTGTTTGAACAGCTCTTTTCCGTTTTCGAGTTGGGTGTTGTCAAATTCCGGCAGCTCAAAACTCATTAATTTACTCCGTTTTTCTTCATAATGGCTTTTTGCTGGATGATGGAAAGCAGGTTGCTCAATGTCCAGTAGATAACCAAACCGGAAGCAAAATGACCGAGCATGAAGGTAAAGATTAACGGCATCATGGCAAACATACGGGCTTGGTCTTTGTTGGTCGGAGCCGGATTTAATTTTTGTTGGACGAACATGGTTATTCCCATGAGAATCGGCCAGACACCAATGTTTAACAATCCCGGAACCGGAATATGCAGTAAGACGGACAATGTTAAAGGATCCGGAGCGGAAAGGTCTTTAATCCAGCCGATAAACGGGGCCTGACGGATTTCAATGGAGATGTTCAAAACCTTATACAGAGAGAAGAACACCGGAATTTGAATCAACATCGGCAGGCAGCCGGCGGCAGGGTTAATTTTATCCCGACGGTAAAGAGCCATGGTTTCCTGTTGGAGTTTCATTTTATCGTCTTTATATCTTTCCTGAAGTTCTTTCAGTTTCGGCTGAACTTTCTTCATTTTAGACATACTTTCATAAGACTTGTTGGCAACAGGGAACATGCACAGTCTTAACAAAGCGGCAAATAACAAAATCGCCCAGCCCATATTACCGATAAGGTTATATAAGAAATCAAGAATATAGAAGAACGGTTTGGTCAGGAAATAGTACCAACCGAAGTCTACGGCTAAATCAAACTTTTCAATCCCCAGCTTTTTAGTGTAAGTATCCAATAATTTAATTTCTTTGGCTCCGGCAAAGAACATCAGGTTGTTGGTTCCGACGGAATCCGGAGCGATTTTAACCGGAGCACCGACATAATCGACCTGGTAGCTGTCTTTTCCGGTGTTGCTGAATTTGACGGTTTGGTCATTGCCGTTATTTAATATCATGGCCGTAAACCAATAACGGTCGGAAAAACCGCCCCAACCTCCGGAGGTTTTGAATTCTTTGTATTCTTTGTCTTCCAAATCTTTGTATTTTAATTCTTTGAGGTTCTTGTCGACAACGCCGATTAAACCTTCGTGAACAACGCCGCCAGCGACTTTTTCTTTATCAATGGTTTTGTTAATCAGTCCGTAAGGGTAAAGCGTTACTTCGCTGCCGGTGTTGTTTTCGACATCCTGTTGGATGGTGAACATGTAGTTGTTGTCAATTGATACTTTGCGGATGAATTTTAGTCCCTGACCGTTGTTCCATTCAAACACAAGCGGAGAAGACGGGGTCAGCTTAGTACCTCTAACCGTCCAGATGGTATCTTTGTCAGGGGTCTTTGTGTTGTCTGTGGAGAGCCAGCCAAATTCCGCATAGTAAGGGTTTGCGGTTTTTGCCGGATAGAGAAGTTCAACGTCAGGGCTGTTTTCTTCAATGGTTTGTTTGTATTTTTCCAGAAGCAGGTTGTCGAAACGAGCTCCTTTGACGCGGATTGAGCCGGTTAAGGCTTCGTTTTGAATGTTAACTCTTTTGTCCTGAGAAATCACTTCTTCCGCAGAGAGTTTGCTTTCTTCTTCCACGGACGGAGTGTTGTTTTCTTCAATGCTTTTTTCAGGGAGTTTGGCGTCCGATTCAACAGACGGAGTGGCAACCGGTGTTTCCGGAACGTCTTTGTCAAATAAGGCGTTGGTTATGAAAATAACGGCAATAGAAAGGATGACGGCTATGTATAAGCCTTTTACTTCTTCTTTCATTCTTATAAAAACTCCTAAATCTGTTTATCGGGCGGCTGACTTGCCGCAAAATTCCATTTTGCCTTAATATTTAATATATATTTGTTGTTAAAGCAAGCGATTATCTTTTCTTATCAGGTGCTTTAATTTTGGGAGGAACGGGGTCGTATCCGGAACCGCCCCACGGGTGGCAGCGTAAAATGCGTTTTGTTCCCAACCATATTCCTTTGACAATACCATGAATTTGGATGGCTTCAATCATATATTGTGAACAGGTCGGGCGATAGCGACAAACACCGGGGCATAACGGAGAGAGAAATTTCTGATATACCCTAATCAGCAGAATCAGAATTTGTTTGATTGTTTTCTTCAACATTTGGTTTGGGTTCGGTTAAGAGTTTGTTGATTTTATTAAGACTCCATGCCATGTCTTTTTTCAGTTTTTCAAACAGGCAATCCGCCGTGTTATAACGACCGATTAAAACATAATCCGTATTGGGAAGGGCATGGTTGGGAAAAATTTCTCTGGCGGCAGCTCTCAGACGCCGGCGGGTTTTGTTGCGGATATGGGCTTTGCCGATTTTTTTTGTGCTGGTATAACCCAGACGGGCAGGGGCGTTTTCCGCAGATAAAGTTTGAGCCGCCTGCAGGATAACGGTTGAAGAAACCATCTTTTCGCCCTGCTTGGCGACTCTCACAAAATCTTTGCGTTTTTTCAGTATTAAAACTTCAGTCATTGACAAGACAATTAAGCTGAAAGTTTTGCACGTCCTCTTGCACGGCGGGCAGCTAATACTTTACGTCCGCCTTTGGTTGCCATACGTGTACGGAAACCATGACGACGGGCTCTTACCAATTTGCTTGGTTGATATGTGCGTTTCATTTGTTTTCTCCGGTTAAGTCAGACTTTGTGTCTGGGTTATTATTAGTTATTTAAACCTTAGTTTTCATACACTAAGGTCTCGGACAGTTTGTTTTATAAAGATGTTTTGTGGCTGAGTCAATGTTTTTTTATAAAAAACAGGCCCTGAATTTAATCAGAGCCTGTTATAAAGCAGTTTGGACTATCTTCTATCACCCAACAGGTTAAGCAAGGCGATGAAGATATTGATGAAGTCCATATACAAAGATAATGCTCCGGCAATGGCTTTGCGTCCGGCTGTGTCAGAGCTGTCAGCTTCCAAGTATAACTGGCGGATTCTCTGGGTGTCATAAGCGGTCAGTCCGGTAAAGGCGATGACGGAAATGAAAGAAATCGCGAAATACAAACCGGAACTTTTCATGAAAATATTTACAATAGAGGCAATGATAATTCCCCATACGGCCATAATCATGAAAGAACCCATTCCGGTTAAATCTTTTTTAGTGGTGTAGCCGTATAAACTCATGCCGCCAAACATTGCCGCGGTGATTAAGAAAATACGGGTTACGCTGGCACCTGTGTACATCAGAATAATCGGAGCCAGAGAAGCTCCCATTAATGCCGAGAAGCCCCAAAATACGCCCTGAACCTGAGCCAATGTTCCTTTCATTAATACCCAGCCAAAAGCAAAAATCATGATGAACGGAGCAATGAGTGTCAGCCAGCCCAGTCCGGACATCCCCATAACCTGACCGGCCGGAGAAACTTCAAAAAACATTCTGATAATGGAAGTGTTGGCAATCAGATAGGCTACCAAAGCGGTAATGCACAATCCTCCGGACATATAGTTATAGACTTTTATCATATATTGGCGAAGACCTTCGTCAATGACTGTCCGTGTGCCTATGTTTGCAATGTTTTTATTTTCTAACATAAAGTTATACTCCTTAGTTAAGTTGCTGTTATAAAAAATATAGGGTGGATTTTTCTTAAAATCAATAGAACATCCCTATTCATACAGATAAAGTTCTTTTCCGTGCAGTTTCAGCCACAGTCTTCCCCGAGAACATTCCGGTTCCAAAGTCCGGACGCAGTTCCAAAAGTTTCGGGAATGGTCTTGGTGTTTTAAATGAGAAACCTCATGGGCAATGAGGTAGTTTATGACAAATTCCGGAGCGAGAGCTATCCGCCAGCTGTAGTTGATGTTGCACATGGAAGAGCAGCTCCCCCAACGGCTTTTAGTGTCTTTTATCGTTACGTCTTTTACCCGACAACCGATTTTTTGTGCCAGTTCCTGAGATTTTTTATAGAAAATTTCTCCGGCCTGTTTTTTGATAAAATCACGAATGCGGCGGTGCAGAAATTCTTTTTCTCCCGAAACGTAAAGTATGTTGTTTTCAAGAAAAACGCCTCTTCTTAACTTGGGGTTATGGCAGATGGTTACCGCTTGCCCGAAGAGTGAGAAGGTTTCACCGTCTTCAAAAGTTTTGGAAACCGGAATTTTTTCCAGAGATGCCATAATCCATTTTTTATGCAGTGTTACGAAATCAACGGCTTTTCTGACCGGACAGCGTTTGGGAACGGATAAAACGGGAAGGCGTTCTTTGGAGTCAATTCGCAGTGTTAATTTTTGAGCACGGGGAGATTGAACAACCTTTATCGGAAAATCCAATTCCTGCTGAATTTTTTGCGGAAGGTCAGAGGTCTTCCCAGTCAACAATGTAATTTTCATATTTTTCAATTCCTGATTCATTGACGAGGTTTCGTCCCTGTAAAGACATCCCGGCTTCGTTTACAGATGATGCCTTTCCGGTTATGAGCGGATGCCAGTTCGGCAGGTCGTACCCGTTATCCAACAGCCAATAAGCACAAGTTTTTGGCAGCCATCTCGGTTTCTCACGAATGGCGGCGAGGTCAATGTCGCGGCAGTCCGAAACTTTTTCAAAACGGTGGTTGTAAATTTTACACAGGCAATTTTTGCAATCCAGAAAACGGCAGTGAGTGTTGGTGAATTTTATTTTTCCTTTTATTTCCAGTTTGTTCAGACAGCATTTGCCGCAGCCGTCGCAAAGAAGTTCCCATTCTTCCTTGCTCATCTCTTCCAGTTTTTTCTTTTTCCAGAACTCCGGTTCAAAATTATCCAGATTATCGAATCGGGACTGAGGGGAATACGCGTCTTCAATAATGTAGTCTTCTTTGCTCATAGGTCTTCCCAATCAACAATATGGTCTTCCAATTCGTCTTCCGTTACCATTATTTCGGAAACGCAACGCCCCTGAATGGATTTTCTGACCGGTTGCGGACGGTTTTCAAACAGACAGCGATAAGCACAGGATTTCGGCATCCAGGAGATTTTATCAACATTGTCTTTGTTGAGTTTCAGACATTCCGGAACTAAGGAGCATCTGGTTTTGTAAACACTGCACTTGCAATTTTCTTCATCAAAATATTTGCAGACAACATCAGTGTAATAGATGTCATCTGTTTCTTCGTCCTGAAGTTTAATCAGACAGCATTTGCCACAGTGGTTGCAGATGTTTTCCCACTCTTCTTCAGTATAGTTTTCCGGTTTTTTCTTCAAAGCTTACCTCTTTTTAAATTTTTTCTGATTATATATAGCATATAAATTTTAAGGAGAAATAAAAATGTTTGGCTGGCTTGCCGATTTAATCGTAAAAACACCGGTTCAGGGCGGATGTTCCTGTTGTGAAGGGCGTAAAAAAGAATTGCAGAGAATGCAGAAAGCCATTATCGGTGCGGAAACCGATGATGAGTTATCTCCGGATGAAGAAACTGCGAATCACTGTTGCGGCTGTCATGAACATAGTGAAACCGAACATAAATGTGAATGCAAAAATCATTACGAAAGCGGTCATTATTCCTGTCGTTATGATCCCGAGAACAGCCATAACCGCTGAGCTTATGTTAGCCGATTTGTTCAGGGAGGTACTCCTCTTTGGCAAGGTTTCCGAATTGGGTAAATTCCCCGTTCCAAAACAGTTGGATGGCACCGGTTGAGCCGTGGCGTTGTTTTCCGACAATAATTTCCGCAATGTTAGCCGTGTCTCGACAACGTTTTTGCCAGTCTTCAATTCTTTGTTGCAAATGTTCAGGGGTTTCCGCTGCTTTTTGTTTTGGTTCTTCGTTTTGAATATAGTAGTTTTCCCGGTAAACGAACATAACGATGTCGGCGTCTTGTTCAATTGAGCCGGATTCACGAAGATCAGACATAACCGGGCGTTTGTCATCTCTTTGTTCCACGCCGCGGTTTAATTGGGACAAGGCAATGACCGGAACATTGAGTTCTTTGGCTAAGATTTTCAGACCACGGGAGATTTCGGAGAGTTCCTGAACGCGGTTGCCTTCTGTTTTTTTGCTTCCTGTACCGACAATCAATTGAATATAGTCGATGACAATCAGTCCGAGCCCTTTATTGCGTTTCAGACGACGGGAACGGGTTCTGATGGTATTAATGTTTAAGCCCGGAGTATCGTCAATGTAAAGCGGGATTTTTTCCAGCTCCCGGACAGCGGCGGCAATGCGGGTAAACTCGGCATTGTCAAGTTCTCCGGTACGCATTTTATGTCCGCTGGTTTGGGTTACTGTTGACAAGATACGGCCGGCAAGCTGGTCGGCAGACATTTCAAGAGAAAAGAATGCCACGCCTTTTTTATCTGCGGGAACTTCTTTGCTGTGAGACAAATATTCCGCTACATTGTAGGCGATGTTGGTGGCCAGAGCGGTTTTCCCCATTGCCGGACGAGCGGCGATGATGATTAAGTCAGAGTCATTTAAGCCGCCGGTTTTGTTATCTAATGCGTCAAGAGATGTCGGCAAGCCGGAGATTCTTCCGTCTTTTTGATAAGCTGCTTCAATATGGCTGAGGGATGAGGTTAAGGCATCGGCAAATTCGATGAACCCGCCTTGCGTATCGCCCTGATTAGCCAATTCGAAGAGTTTCTTTTCGGCGATTTCAATTTGTTCGGAGGCATCGGAATCAATGTCTTCCTTCATGGCGTCGTTTACGATTTCAACACCGGTGTTAATCAGTTCTCTCCGGAGATATTTGTCATAAATGAATTGGGCGTAATATTCGACATTGGTTAAAGGGGAGGAACTGTCGGCTAATTTGATGAGGTATTTGTGTCCGCCGACTTCATCTAGAGTCCCTTCCTGTTGAAAGTAGTCTTTCAAGGTAATGACGCTGGCAACATGACCTTTTTGGATTAAGCGAGACATGACCTCAAAGATTTTGGAATGGATAGAATCTGCAAAGTGAGCCGGTTTTAGAAATTCGGATACTTTTTCATAAGCTTTGTTGTTGGCTAGAATTGCCCCAATCAGAGCTTGTTCGGCTTCAAGGTTTTGCGGTAAAGCGGCAGTGTCGATTTTTTCCATTTTTTTATCCTGAAAAAGTAGTCCTGAAATTTGTGTTTCTTATACTCAATTATTTTCTAAAAGACAAAGTATTTTGTGATTTGAGTTGGTGAGTTTTGCACAGCCTGTGGATTGTGGGGATAAAAAATATCCTCCAGATAAAATCAGGAGGATATTGAACTAAAAAAACAGAAGCTATTTATTTAGAAGATTTTGCTTTTGCAATTGATTTTTTGATTTTTTTAGCTTCTTCAGTCAATTTGCTGTTGGAAGTAGATTCCAAATAAGAGTCCAAACCGCCGTTGTGTTCAATAGAACGTAAAGTTTTTGAACAAACTTTCAGTTTGAAAATTTTTCCCAAAGTTTCGCTCAAAAGAGAAACTACTTGTAAGTTAGGCAAAAAACGGCGACGGGTTCTGTTGTTAGCGTGGCTGACATTGTTACCGCTCATTACGCCAGTGCCTGAAATTTCGCATTTTTTAGACATTATGATGTTTCCTTATAAATAAATTAGTTGCCTTTTAATACCTATTATTTGGATATAAGTCAAGTGAAAAAATGACAAAAAAGGCGATAAAAGTGGGTTTTTGCAAGATTTTGCTGGAAATATATAAAAAAGTATTGTATTAAACGTGCTGTTGCGTGATGTACCCGTAGCTCAATTGGATAGAGTGTTGGCCTCCGACGCCAAAGGTTGTGGGTTCGATCCCCGCCGGGTACGCCATAAAAAAACACCCTTAAACGGGTGTTTTTTTATGGCGTCAATAGACATTGTTAGGGAGTGAGGGAAGCGGCAGCGACCGAAATGAGCGTAAATGTCTTTGCCCGAAGCGGCGTTGTTGAGCTTAAAA
>DBFWPL010000018.1:0-52392 GCA_048463395.1 Alphaproteobacteria bacterium
AAACGGCGGGTACAAATCTTCTGTTCCAACAAATAACTTATGTACATCTGTTTCTTACTATGGCAGAACCTGCCAAAAAGACTGTTACCAGCCGCAGTGTACTGCCGGTGGTTATGTAGACTCCTGCCCGAGTGGACAAACCGGTACTTTGGTTGCCTATTATGGAAGAAACTGCTACCAAGGATGTGCTGACGATGAGGTTGAAATTACTTGTAAAATCGGTTCTGTTCTTTATGAGGACAAGAAATGTTACTCCAAGACCTCTAAGACACCGATTGCCGTCGTCTTTGACACCAATAAGCGGTTGGCGGTAGCTTTGACAGAAACAGCGGATATTTACAAATGGAGTCAATCCCTCCAGGATGTTCCGACATTGGAAAACTGTGAGGGATATCAAGAAGATTTATTATCCTGTTGGACAGACGGTAAGGCTAATACAGCAGCTATTGTCACATACGGGAAGGCTAATAACGTCTCACACCCTGCTGCCGAGTATTGTAACAAATATAGGCCCACGGGTACGGCTGCCGGGGATTGGCATTTGCCGAGCTATGCTGAACTATACAGCATTTACAAAGCTCAGGACGCTATAAATACCACTTTGGATCTGCTTGGCAAGTCATCACTCGCGGGAGACTGGTATTGGTCGTCTAACGAGCAGGATGATATGTGGGCTTATATATTGGAGATGTATGATGGTAGCACCAACGTCGCACGTAAGTCTGAGTATCACTACACCCGTGCGGTCCTGGCTTTTTAGCTTTAACATCAATTTTGTACAGAAACACCCCCTTTGAATATTTCTTCAAAGGGGGTGTTTGTTACTCAATAACTTCTCTCGGATAAATGCCATATAAGTTACTTTTGGGAATCCAGCCTTCAATATTTCCAAAGGCAATCAAACAAAAATCGTTCCCCGCCGGACATTTTTTCACATCTCCGACAACCTCGTCTTCCACCTTGGCAATAACCTTTGAGTTATATTCCGGTTTATCATAGATATTATTTTCTCCCGGCGTGGTTACTTTAATGGAACGGCGGCCGGAAAGCATGGATTTATGCACCCAGGATTCAGAACCTTCCCAATCTTTGATTTTACGCCACAACTCAAATTCAGCAACAATTTCCACCGGTGCGGTTTTCTGCATATATACCCATTCTATCGGATAACGAGCTCCCGGACCGGAGCGGGCATTAATTAAATTGGAACGCAGAGAAACCATTCTCGGCAAAGCCAGTCCGGTTTCTTCCCCTTCTTCAACCTCTTGGGCAAACACATTGCCCGCTAACAGAACAGCACTTAAAAAACCCCAAAAAACTGCCTTCATTTTTGTTCCCTTTTAATTATTTATTATTTTATTCAGCGATATGATTATTAAATATAATGAACAAAACTGAATAAAACGTAAAATTTTGAAAGATAGGAAAAATGGATTTATTAAACACAGTCAAAGACCTTATCCGGTTCAGAACAGAAACGGGAAACACCAAAGAAATCGACCAATGTTTGGAATATTGCAAAAAGCTTTTTGCCGATACCTCTGCCAAAGTTGACATCTTCCGAAAAGGAGATATTGCTCCGGTTCTTTTTATCAGGAACCATGACGTTGAAGATTTTGACGTGGTTATTTTAGGGCATTTGGACGTTGTTCCTGCCGAAGAGCATATGTTTGAACCGAAAACAGAAGGAAACCGCATGATTGGCCGCGGTACGCTGGACATGAAGTCTTTTGCCGCCGTGGCTCTGCATTCTATGGCTTATGTTTTGGAAAATAATCTTAATCTGAACTTCGGCGTCATTCTTTCTACCGATGAGGAAAAAGGAAGTGCCGGAACACACGCTTTTATGGACGCTCATCCGAATATTTCCGCCAAAATTGTTTTGGATAACGACGTCGGCGGCGATATTCTTAAAATCATTAACAAGTGCAAAAATCCGGTCTTTGTCAAGATTATTTCCGAAGGCAAAGAGGCTCACGGTTCTACCCCTTGGGACGGCATTGACGCCAATGAAAAATTGATGCAGACATGGGTAAACATTCGCAAAATTTATCCTTATTTTTCCAAAGAACTGCCAATGCCTCAAGATACTTGGATTGACACGGTGCATTTTGCCAAAATCTCAGGCGGAGACGTTGCCAACGTTATCTCAAACTATGCCGAGGCTTTGCTCGATTTTCGTTTAACCGAAAATTCCTCCGTGGAAAACTTGGAAAAGAATCTTCAAAAATGTATGGTTGACGGCGTTACATACAAAATTGTTTCTGCCAGCACGCCGGTGGTTATGGATCCGGAAAATCCGTATATTCAGGATTATAAAAAGTTTGCAGAGCATATTCTCGGGCAGAAAATCGAGTTTGAACAAATCGGCGGAGCAACAGATTCCCGCTCTTTCGCCGTCAAAGGTTCCACAGTTATTATGCATTCGGGAACCGGCGACGGTATGCATGCGAAAAATGAATATGTGGAAATTGATTCCGTGAAGAAAATCGCCGACATCCAAATTAAATTTTTGGAAAAGCTTGCAAAAAAATAATTCGTGTGCTAATCAGTCTTTGGCGTGTCCCCGTAGCTCATCAGGATAGAGCAACAGTTTCCTAAACTGTGGGCAGGAGGTTCGAGTCCTCTCGGGGACGCCAGACTTCTGAAAAGTCCGGCATCCGGAGCGGACTATCACTTTGGTATCTAGTTTCGTTTCGGTCATTGGCATTCCCTCTCTCAACAAGATTTTCAAAGACCTTGCAGATAAAAATAATCTCCGGATTATTTTTACTTAGCGGTTCTCTCGGGGACGCCATAAAAAAATACCCTTAAACGGGTATTTTTTTATGGTGTCAATAGACATTGTTCGGGAGTAAGGGAAGCGACAGCGACCGAAACGAGCATAAATGTCTTTGCTCGAAGCGGCGTTGTTGAGCTTAAAATTTAAGCGAAACTTACGAAGCAAGACCACCAGACTTCTTATCAAAATTTGGTATCGGCAAGTACAAAAAAAACACCCCGGCCGGAGTGTTTTCTTTAATTTTAGGAAACCGGATTTTACCTTCCTCTGACAAGGAACATGAGAAGAATTAGGATGATAATGAGAAAAAATCCCATCAAAATAGTTTTTACCATTCTATCATTTTCTTTTTCTATAGATTCCGGTGTCAATTTTTCACTGGCGATATAGTAATTGTTGCCGTTTTTATACAGCAGTACCTGATCTCCCTGACGAAAATCTTTAAGACGGAAAGACATATCCGTTCCTGAAGCAAGTTCGACTGTTTTTACCGTACCATCTTTTATATAAACCAAATCATAAAAAGATTGTCCGCGATGATGGTGCTCAAGAAGAGTCTCAACCTTAACGGTGTCAACGTATTCGTAGTCTTTTACGTCCGAGCAGGAAGACAGAATTACCGTAACCAAGAGAAAGAATACCCAGAAGATGCTTTTTGTTTTCATAAGCCTATTTTTATTAAATTATTTATGTTATTTAATCTTAAAAGACGTTATTATAAAACACGTATCTACGGGTAATCCGTTTCACAAATCGTTTTCATAATAATATCCTTCATAGTCAGGATATTATCATATTTTTTATATGCGTGCAATAGCAAAATAGACAAAATTTAAGAAAAATCTATTCGGCTTAACAGAGCTTCAAATCCGGCTCTTTGCGGAGAACAGACATAAGCACCCGCTTTCACTTCCGGAACATCGTTAATCAAATGCAAAAGGCGAATTTGTTCAAAATATTCTCCGTCCAAGGAATAAAAAATCACGTAGTCGCCATTGACGCGTTTTACCCTATACCAGATTTCCCCAATACCTTCCGGTATTTTTTGTGCCGCCCAGTCGGAATAGCCGTTATTGGTTACGCAGGAGCCTAACATTGGACGGTTTGGGGTATCATACATCACTGAGGCCTTAAACCAATTCCGTTCATCTATCCGCACCATAATTCCGCATTGGTCGAACTTTCCTTCCGGTTCAAAAATCCATTTTACATCTAAGGTAAAATTACCAATTCGACGGATAAAGAAAAAATGTCCGTCGTCTTTATGGAAATTATGATGCTTGCTCTGCCAGAAATCGGTTTTGTTTTTGGTTAAAACCGTCATGCCGCGTTCTTCAAAAGAAACGTCCTCCGGTTCATTATACCATTCAAAATCCCTCAAGTTTGTCAGAAGCATTAAAAGTTCCTAATTATTTCATCCGGCAGGGAAGAAAGAAGTTTTTCAAGTTCGGCATTTTTATTTTTAGGGGATATGATTTTCAAGGTAACAATCTGGTCGCCTTGTCCGCTGCGGCTCTTGATCCCTTTGCCTTTTAACCGCAATTTATCTCCGCTGTCGGAATAAGCCGGAACACTGACTGCGACTTTGCCGCTGATTGTCGGAATCGTTATCTTTCCGCCTAGAACAGCTTCTTTTACCGAAATCGGAAGTTCCAGTTCAATATTATTGCCATCCGCCGTAAAATACGGATGTTTTCCTACATTCAAAGTAATCAAAACATCGCCGTTTTCTCCGCCGTTCGGGCTCGGATATCCCAGCCCCTTTAAACGAAGCGTTTGTTCATTCTGACTGCCGGCCGGAATCTTAACATTAATATTTTTGCCCTGAATAATAACGCTTTTTTCGGCTCCCTTTGCCGCATCCAGAAAATCAACTTTCATTGTATAGGCAATATCCCCGCCTTTACGCGGGCGGGCGGATGCTCCGCCAAAGCCTTGGAAACCACCGTTCCCGCCACCGCCGAATTGGGAGAAGATATCTTCGCCAAAGATAGAGGAAAAATCAAAATCGGCTCCGTTTCCGCTATAGGTATAAGTTTTGCCTCCTCCGAAAGGGTTACCGCCGTTTCCAAACGGATTTCCGCCTCCGAAACCGGCACCATATCCTGTTGGCTTGCCATCGGCGTCTATCTCATTATTATCGTATTTTTTTCGTTTTTCCTTATCACCCAAAATATCGTACGCACCTGACACTTCTTTAAATTTTTCAGCCGCGTTCTTATCATCTTTGTTTAAGTCCGGATGGTATTTTCGGGCAAGCTTACGGTATGCCGATTTGATTTCAGCCTCACTTGCATCCTTGGAAACACCTAATACATGATACAAATTTTTATTCATTTTTTTTGCAGCTTTCTAACTAACTTCTTTTAATTTTTATATAGGAAGAGGAAATTAGTTTTGCAACTCTACACAATCAAAAGTCGCCCGTCTGGAATAATTCCGATACAAAATTGAATTATTAAGCACAGCCTTTTTACCGCCCTGCTCATGGCAATATCTGGAGGCAAGGAAGGCAATCTCGTCTATCCGGACGTCTTTGTATTCGTAAGTAACATAATACGGAGTTTCTTCTTTGACACGAACATTACTGACAATCCGGTCATAGTCAGAATCATAAACATCAAACACGTCATTCGCCGGATGAGAACACCCTGTACAAAAAAAGGCTAAAAAGAAAAGAAAACATTTTTTCATTACAGTTCCATTACATCCGTATTTTTGTTATTGCCTTCGACAGGCGTTGAAAATTTCTGTTCACGGGCAAGCGTTATTTTTTCAACAGGAACAAATCCTTCCACTCTGTGCAATTTCTCCCGCAGTGTTTGAATTTTTCCCGAAAAATCCGTTTTATCCGACTGAACAGCTTCCATCTTAAACATCCCGCAATTCTTTGTATTTAATGTATAACTTTTTCCTTAAGCAATTCTTAATCCAGCAATTTATAGATGTCTTCACCCGCTTTTTCCAAAATCTTCAGAACTTGACGGTTAGTGGAATTTTTGGTTCGGGCATTGCTGAGTTTGTTTAACATTCTCTGCAATTTTCTATTAAAGCTCTGGTTTTGACGCAGAGATTCAACATCTTTAAGATGTTCTTCATCATCAATTTTATAATTAACCACAGCCTTCAACGTTGCCAGATACTGGGCACTCTTTTGGGAGGAGTACTGTGCCACGGCGGAATTTGTTCCAAAGAAAACCGCAACCGC
The DNA here is from genome assembly GCA_048463395.1 of Alphaproteobacteria bacterium. Classification (GTDB taxonomy): domain Bacteria; phylum Pseudomonadota; class Alphaproteobacteria; order RF32; family CAG-239; genus JAGAJR01. The sequence goes on from DBFWPL010000018.1 coordinate 5,991, forward strand.
AATTAAGATACCCGCTATTTTCATCTGTTTAATCCCTTACAAAAAACATTTGTTAATTCTTTTAAATAAGATATTATCATACTCGAATCGATTTACTATCTAATTTTTAGAGTTATCAAATATGAAAAAAACAATTTGGCTTTTAATAGACAACCGTGCCGGAAGTGCCGGACAACTGCGAGGCGTTGCACAGGCCTTGGATCCTAAACGCTATGAGGTTATTGAAAAAAAGATTGAATACACCTGTTTGTCCAAGCTGCCAAACCTCTTAAAAGGGGCTTCCCTTCTCGGAGTGAACAAAATTAAAAGTTCAGATATTTCATATAAGTTTCCTGATCTGGTTTTATCCGGCAGCCGGAGAACGGCACCTATTGCCCGCTGGATAAAAAAACAATCAAAAGGCAAAACAAAAGCTCTTCAGCTCATGCGAATTCAGAATTTTGAAGCTAAAGATTTTGACTTGGTTGTGGTTCCCGAGCATGACCGACGGAAAAGACATCCCGAAAACTTTATGTTTATTACCGGGAGTCCGCATCGTGTTACCGAAAAAGCCATGGCTGAAGCCAAGGCTAAGTGGGAAAGTGCTTTCGCTCACCTTCCCCGCCCGTTCACAACCGTTATTATCGGAGGAGCCATCAAGGGAAAACCTTTCTCTTTGGAAAACGCTAAACGGTTAGCCGACGAGATAAAGAAAATACATTCTCAAGTCGGCGGTTCCATTCTTATCACCGACTCAAAACGGACAGGAAAACAAGCCGAAGAATTTATTATGAATGAACTAAAAGATCTTCCTGCTTACACATATCTTTGGGGCGAGAAAAAAGAAAATCCGATTATGGGCTTTTGGGCCTGCGGAGACAGAATTCTGGTTACCGGAGATTCCGTTTCAATGAGCTGCGAATCCTGCGGTTCCGGGAAACCTGTTTTAATTTTCACGGGCGAAAAATGGCTTACGCCGAAGCATTTGCGTTTTGTGCAATCTTTATTTGACGACGGATATGCCATTGCCTGCAATGCTCCGGAAGCTTTGGATTTTCAACCGCAAAAACGTTTGGATCCGGCATTGTTTGTCGCAGGAGCCATCAATCAGCTATTCAATTAGTTTTTGTTTTTTTATCGCCACCGTTTTTTGGTAGAAACCGCCGAAAAAGGTGGTTTTCTTCCAGATAAAACCTTGTGTTTTGGTGGCGTAAGAATGAATTTCCCGATCCCACATTTTTTCGGCAAACGGCTGGTAGAGGCGGTTAAACATCCTGACGATATATCTCAAAGGAGGCCAGGAAGAAGGATTGTGATAATCCACAAACACAACCTTTCCTTTATCCCTCAGACTGTTTAAGGCATTATTGACGACTTTTATTTTTGATAAAATCGGGAGTTCGTGCAATAAGTTATAACAAATAATGACATCATATTTGTTATCAAAAGCAGTCGTTCCGTTTTGACGAAGAAAACGTATATTCGGAAATAAATATTCATACTTTTCTTCACATCGGCGAATTTGTGTTCCGCAGACATCCATCAAATCATATTTCCCGTTAAATCCGATTTTCTCTGCCGTTTTCTCTATCTGATCTCCAAAAGTCGCTCCGATTTGAAGTACTTTGCTTTTAGGAGCTATTTCTTTTAATAATGACGTTTGCAGTTTGGTATAATTCCCCAAGGTCAACAGTTTTAACAACCAGACCTGATCAAAAAAATAGCTCATCGGCCAACTGCAATACAACCAGCCATAAATGGTTTTAACATAAGGAGGCAGTTTGACCGGTGTTCTTTTTTCTTTAGCTTCCATTGTCGCTCCTATTCCAAAAAAGTTACAACGTCAGCAAGCTCACGTTCATATATCTGACAGCTCAACTGAATAAATTTATCAAGTTTTTCGGATTTTTCGCCATCCAGTATTCTTTGTTCAATATCCTGACACGCAAAGGAAAAACCCATCATACCGAAAACCTGTGAAGAAGAACGCAGACTATGATAGATTAATCGCAGTTCTTCGGTTTGTTCATTGTCCAGAAGGTTCTTCACACGGGATAAATCTTCTTCGGCTTTTTGCCGATATTCCGAAAAAAGGTTTCGCATTTTTTCTCTGCCGAAAATTTCATCATACTGACGGATATTATCCAAACTAAAACTGTTACTCTTCATTTTTCTTTATCAACCCCAAGCGTGTTGCTTCCATAACCGCTCCCGTCCGGTTATAAACATTCAATAATTTCAATATCGCCGTTACATGAAGTTTGACGGTTCCTTCGCTTAAGCCTAATTCATAAGCTATTTGTTTGTTGGAGCAGCCTCGGGCAATACATTTGACAACATCAATTTGTCTCGGCGTTAAAACTTTGGCTTTTTCATCAGAAGAATGAGTTTCGTCTTGGTCTTCAAACTGTTTTAGAGCATCAAACTCATTACTCAGCTCCTTATTATTCAATAATTCCGCCGGAATATATACCCCGCCCGACATGACCAAATTAACCGCACTTAAAATAACGGCATTTGAGGAGGTTTTCGGAATATATCCGGAAACACCGATTTCAATGGTTTTTTGCACGATTTCTTTATCAAAAACCGCCGAAAGAATAATAATCGGCACATCCGGAGCCTGTTGGTGTATTTTGGCAATTGCATCCATCCATTTTGCTCCCGGCATGGCCAAGTCCGTTAAAATCAAGTCGAAAATTTTATCTTTTTCCAAGATGTCAAAAATTTCAGTATAATTCTTGGCAAAAGATAATTCCATGTCCTTATTCATGCTTTGCAGAACAAGTTCCAAACCCTTTAAAAACAATTCATGATCATCGGCAACCAGTATTCTCAATCTGTTTCTCCTTTAATCCGTCCAATCTCCGCTTAAGGCCTGCCAACAGGACAAAGCCGCGGCAACGGCAGTTTCAGCCCTTAAAATTCTTTTACCCATGGTAACCGCCTCAGTATAAGGCTGTTTTCTTAATTTTTCCAATTCTTTTTCGGAAAAACCGCCTTCGGGGCCGACTAAAACCGCCGCCGGTGCCGATGCATGAGCAAAAGCCTCCCGAATGTTTTTTCCGCCGCCGGTTTCATCCATAAAATACAATCGTCTCGTTGGTTCCCAAACCGAAAAAAGTTTATCCATCGGCACGGCTTCTTCCACTGCGGGAACATCAACCCGACGGCATTGTTCACAAGCTTCCACCGCCTGCAACACAAAACGCTCTTTTTTTACTTTGTCGCTGATGGTTCTTTCCGTTATGACCGGAATAATCTTTTTAACACCTAATTCCGTTGCTTTCTGGATAATAAAGTCCGTTTGGTCTTTTTTTACCGGAGCAAACAAGAGCCAAATATCCGGACAGCCATAAAAATCCTGTGCTTTCTGCAAAACCTTTGCCCGACAAATTTTTTTTCCGCATTCAACAAGTTCACATTCATACTCGCCGCTTTTTCCGTCGAAACACAAAATCCGGCTGCCTTTTTCCCGTTTCATTACATTTTGAAGATAGTGGCTTTGTTTTTCAGACAAAAGGATTTGCTCTCCCAAATGCAAAGGACTTTCGACAAACAATCTTATTTTGGCTGTTTTTTTCAATGTCATTTCACTTTTACATTCAATATTTTTGATTCCAGAACATTCACGGAGCCGTCTTTATATTCCATGCTGTCAAAATAAAACTTTTCAGTTCCGGTCTTCTCCGCCTGATAAACCAATGTCAAAATCCCGTCTTCCTGTTTTTGGTCGAGATATTTCAATATCGGGGAGGATTTTTCATAATGCCACAAAACACCTTCCGGAGCCGGTAATTGTACCTCAACCTGTCGACCTTGGTCAACAATAGCATTTTCGGCCGCTTTTGCAAATTGAACAAGATAAGCCCCTTCCTCTTCTTCATCATCTGCCGTTCCGAACAAATGTTTGGCAATCGCGTCGTTATAGTCTATGGCCGGAGCATCATCTTCTGAAGAAACGGCAATAACCGGTCTTGACGGACCGTCCACCATATCATTTTTTACCGGACTGGAGTAATCCGGTTCCGTAAAAGTAATCGGTGCCGAATTTTCATTTTTGTTTCTGCGGACGTTTTGTTTTTGCTTGCGTTCCATATACCCTGTTTCCCACATGCCGTTTTTCAAAGCAACAGAAGCTTCTTGAACCACGACCGCTTCGGATCTGTAAGGGAAAGATATGCTCAAAAACAACATCACTGCGGTTATTTTTAATCTTTTAAACAAAATCCTCTCCTTTGCCGATATTAAAAACTCTGTATAATTAGTTATCTTACTTTTACAGTTTACATTAGATATGTTAAGGAATAAATAAAAATTTTGTTAAGTTTGAAGAAACGGACATTGATATTATGATTATCACAATCGACGGTCCGGCATCTGCCGGAAAAGGTACACTGGCTTCCACCCTGGCTAAAATTTATAATTTGGCCTATTTTGACACCGGAATGGTTTATCGTGCCGTCGGTTTGGATTTGCGGTTACAAGGACTGGACGTCAATAATGAGCTTCTGGCGGAAGAAGCTGCAAAACAACTCACTTTTGCCAAAATGACGGAGCTTTCAAAGAATCCGGAATTTCGCAGTTCAGAAGGAGGCGTTGCCGCTTCCATCGTTTCCGCTCACCCTAAAGTTCGAGCAGCTTTACTTAAAATGCAGCAGGATTTTTCAAAAAATCCGACTTTTGCTGACGGCACACCCGCCGGCGGAGCCATTTACGACGGCAGAGACACCGGAACTGTGGTTTGTCCGCAAGCTGATATTAAATTCTTTATTACCGCGTCTTCCGAAGTTCGGGCTCAACGCCGCTTTAAAGAACTGCAGGAAAAAGGCTTGAATACGCCTTACGAAAAAGTTTTGGCGGATATTATTGCCCGAGACGAAAGGGATTCCAGCCGTTCGACTGCTCCGCTGAAACCTGCTGAAGACGCTTATATTCTGGATACATCTTCTCTGAGTATTAAAGAAGTGTTGGAAAAAGCGTGTGAAATCATCGAAACGCATTAGAAATTGCTTGAAAAATAAATATTTAAGTGTATAAAGATACCCGACTGCAAAGCTCAGGGTGCGATGACTTGCAGCAAAATTAACGCCGCACAAGTCCGCTTCATTATAAGGACATCTGTTCCGAAGCCGGCATTTTTTATGAAATAACAATAATTTATGATTAACACAGAATTTAAAATCCCTGAAATGACTGAGAGTTTTGAAGCTCTTCTTAACGAACAATTCGGTGATAACGGAATTACCGGTTCAGTTGTTAAAGGTACAATCATCCGTTTAACTCCTGATTTTGCTATCGTTGATGTCGGATTGAAGTCTGAAGGTCGTATTCCTCTTCGCGAATTCGGTCAAAACAGCGAACTGAAAATCGGCGACCAAATCGAAGTCTATGTTGACCGTTATGAAGACAAAGACGGCCAAATCGTTCTTTCCCGTGAAAAAGCTCGTCGTGAAGAAGTTTGGCAGGATCTGGAAAAATGCCTCAACTCCGGCGAAAGAGTTAACGGCGTTATCTTCGGCCGTGTTAAAGGCGGTTTCACTGTTGACCTCAACGGGGCAATTGCTTTCTTGCCGGGCTCTCAGATTGATATTCGCCCGATCCGCGATATCACTCCGTTAATGGGAATTTCTCAGCCGTTTCAAATCTTGAAAATGGACAAGATCAGAGGCAACATCGTTGTTTCCCGTCGTGTTGTTCTTGAAGAAACAAGAGCTGAAGCCCGTGCTGAATTGATTGACACTCTTAAAGAAGGTTCTATCCTTGAAGGTGTTGTCAAAAACATTACCGATTACGGTGCATTCATTGACTTGGGCGGTGTTGACGGCTTATTGCACGTTACAGACATCTCTTGGAAGAGAATTAACCACCCTGCAGAAGTTCTTTCTGTCGGACAAACAGTTAAAGTTCAGGTTATCAAGTTCAATGAAGACAACCAACGCATCTCTTTGGGCATGAAACAGCTCGAAAACGATCCTTGGCAGGCTGTTGCCGACAAATTCCAAGTTGGCGAAGTTTACAAAGGTAAGGTTACCAACATTACCGATTACGGTGCATTCGTTGAGTTGGAAGACGGTATCGAAGGTTTGGTACACGTTTCCGAAATGAGCTGGACCCGTAAAAACGTTCATCCGGGCAAAATCGTTTCCACTTCTCAGGAAGTTGAAGTTAAAGTTCTGGAAGTTGACGCTGACAAAAGACGTATTTCTCTGGGTATTAAACAATGCACTCCGAATCCTTGGGCTGCTTATGTTGAAGAACACCCAGTCGGTTCCGTTATTGAAGGCAAAATCAAAAACATTACCGAATTCGGTTTGTTTGTCGGTTTGTCTGATGAAATCGACGGTATGATTCACTTGTCTGACATCTCTTGGGACAAATCCGGTGAAGAAGCTGTTAAAGACTTCACTAAGGGTCAGGACATTCAGGCTAAAATCATTGACGTTGACGTAGAAAAAGAACGCATCAGCCTTGGCATCAAACAGTTATCAGAAAATACTCTGGCTACTGCTCTTGATTCTCTCAAAAAAGGTGATGTCGTAAAAGCTACCGTTACTTCCGTTGACGACAAAGGTGTTAATGTTGAAGTAAACGGCGTTGCCGCTATGATTAAAAAAGCCGACTTGTCTAAAGAAAAAGCTCAACAAAACCCTGAAAACTACAAAGAGGGTGATGTTTTGGAAGCTAAAATCACTTCCGTAGATAAGAAAAACAATAAAATCGGTCTTTCCGTTAAAGCTCTCGAAATTGAAGAAGAAAAGAAAGCTTTAGAGGAATATACCACAACATCTACCGGTGGTTCTTCTTTGGGCGATGTATTGGGCGAAGCTTTGAAAAAGAACGCTTAATATCAGCTGAAATTACAAAAAACACCCTGAGAAATCAGGGTGTTTTTTTTACAACAATAACGAAATGGTAATCTTTCTTGTTTAAGATTGCAGCAAAGATTTTAGGAGAAAGTTCATGTCAAAATTTTTGGTTTTCTTTTTAGCTCTGTTTTCAATTAACACGGTTTTTGCAGAAGAGACCTCTATCAATCTACCCAAACCCGATATGGCACTCAAGACTCCTCTTATGCAGGCTTTGGCACAAAGAAAATCTACAAAAAAGTATGGGTCCAGAGGCATTACGGAACAAAACTTAAGCAATTTGTTATGGGCTGCGTCCGGACAAAACAGAGATAACGGAGGATTAACCATTCCAACTTCAATGAACTCTCAGGATTTGGATATTTATGTCTTAAAAGCCGACGGAACCTGGCTCTACATTCCCAAATATCATCGTTTAAAGAAAATTTCCGACAAAGACTTGCGTTTTCTAACTGCCAAACAAGATTACGTTTTAGATGCCGCCATGGTTTTGGTTTATGTTTCCGGACAAGAGGACACAACTGCCGGAATGCATGCCGGTTCTGCCTACCAGAACGTTGGGCTTTATACTGCCGCAACCGGAATGGGAAATGTTGTTCGTGCCTTTTTTGACAAGGAAGATATGGCTCGAGAATTAAGTTTGCCTTCGGGTAAAAAAGTCATCGTTTCTCAAGTTTTGGGCTGGCCGAGAAAGTAATGAAAACGGAAAAAAGCAAACTCCTTATTCTGCTGGTTTTGTATTTTGGCTTTATCAGCCTCGGGCTTCCCGATCAAGTTTTGGGAATCTCATGGCCATCCATGCGGCAGTTTTTCCACAAACCTTTGGACTGGGCGGGGATATTGGTTTTCATAACCGCTATTCTCACGGCATTTTCCGGATTTTTCAGCGGTTATTTTATCCGCCGCTATTCTATTTCCGCAATTTTAATTACCAGCGGCTTTTTGACAGTCGGCGGCCTGTTAGGTTATGCATTTTGCACGACTGCAATACTCTTGATTTTAGCAACCATTCCTTTGGGAATCGGTGCCGGAACCATAGACGCTTCGCTTAATGATTACGTCGCAAAAAACTACTCTCCCAAACAGATGAACTGGCTCCACGGATGTTGGGGTATCGGGGCAACATTAGGACCGGCTATTATGACATTTTCCCTCGGACACCATTTGGGATGGAGAATCGGATACGGTATTATCGCTGCTTTACAATTCGGCTTAGTCATCATATTTATCTCCACAAACAACTACTGGAAGAAAAATAAGACAGCCTCTGTTTCTGAAAATAATTTTCCTAAAAAATTTCATAAAACAGCGACGTATCTCAGCGTCAGCCTGTTTTTTATTTATACGGCCTGTGAAAGCAGTATCGGCTTGTGGTTTTTCAGCGTGCTGACTGAATATTTGCATATTTCAACCGATATTGCCGGAAAATTTATTGTCTGTTACTGGGCTTTTCTAACCTTCGGCAGATTTGGCGTCGGATTATTCGCCAACCGCTTGGGCAACAGAAAAGTTTTGCTTTACAGTTTTCTCGGTTCCGTTATCGGTCTGCTTATGCTGCTAAGCTCAGAAAAAAATATTCTTCTGGCAGGGCTATGTTTAACCGGATTTAGTTTTTCCGGTATTTATCCGTCAATGATGCATGAAACACCTAAACGCTTCGGAAACAAAACAGGTGCTTATCTGACAGGTTTTCAAGCAGGAGCAGCCTCTTTGGGTGTTGCACTGCTGACACCGCTTATCGGAATATTCATATCCTCCGCAGGCATGCACTTTCTCATTCCGGCATTGTTGGTTCTTACTTTTTTAATGATAATTTTGAACAAAAAATTAAATGAATTAACATAATTTGATAAAAAAAACACTTGCTAAAAAAACAATAATATGGTTATTAGGTAACCGTGATATGGATAGATGGCCGAGTGGTCGAAGGCGCACGATTGGAAATCGTGTGTACCCCCAAAGGGTACCGTGGGTTCGAATCCCACTCTATCCGCCATTTATAAGCCTAGAAAGTTTCCGGGCTTTTTTGATATCAAAGTGGGTCGAACCCGGGTTCGTTCAATTCAACTAATTTTTATATCACAGAATAAAGTCTGCTCATAAAAATAAGTTATCATTGCCGTTACAGACAAAAACAACCAGAGCATTGGTTGTTTTTGCTTAGCCGGTCCACTCTATCCGCCATTATAAGCCTAGAAAGTTTTCGGGCTTTTTTATTGAAATTACAAGTTTTCTCTGAACATTCTGCATTTTTTGTTTGATTTTTCTGGTAATATGTATTTGATTTTAGAAAAGTGTATGAAAATTTTGTATTTTATTTCATTTAGTTCGGGAGAAAAAACGATGAATTTAGAAAAATTAAAAAAAGGTTTTAATGATTATTTCATTAACGTTTTAAAAACTCAATATACAGATGTTAAAGGCCGTGCCACACGTTCTCAATATTGGTATTATATTCTTTGCTATTTTGTTGTCAGCATTCCTTTTGCTATTGTAGACGCAATTTTCAACATCCGCCTTTTTTCTGTGATTTTAGGTTTGGCTATGCTTGTTCCAAGTATTTCTATCGGTGTTCGCCGTTTGCATGACATTAACAAATCCGGCTGGTGGTATTTAATTGCTTTGATTCCTGTTGCCGGACCGATTGCTTTGTTGGTTATGTTCTGCCTGCCGACACAAAATGCCGCAGAAAGCAAAAAATCTGATCAGAAAAAAGCAGCTTAAGCTTATTAAAGACAAGAATTTTGAGGCCTTGATTTTCAGGGCCTTTTTTTATACTTTTTTTGTCAGCAACACTATGGGAAAAACATTTTATGAACTTGTATCACTATGTTGCCAAAGGCAATGATGTTTTAAGTAAAGGGTTATTATCTTTTTCGCAAAATCCGCAAGCTGATTTAAGCTATTATTTTCAGCGGTCCGGAGCAACAACACATTCGGGAATCGTTCAATGGATGGAAAGTTGTTTTACGGGCCGCAGCCGAGGTATCCGCTGTTTTTCAGAGCCTATCAAATGGCACGGCAAATCTCTTTCGTTAAAAAACTTTATTGAAAACGCCGATTTGTTCGCCATTGATATTGATGCCATGAATAAAGACGGTTTAATTGAGGCCGTGTATGTCAGTCCGTCGGTTATGGGACGGCAAGACTTGCAGAAACAAGGCTGCGATGAACTCCTGAAAAAAATTTCTCTTTCAGAGATAGATTTTTCTCCGGTTGACTGGTCAATCTGCAATGATGAAAAAGGCTGGCGTTTTGCCTTTGTCCGCTATTATCTGCTGATTATTGAAGGAGGAATAATTCCACCTCAATATCTTTCGTTGCTAAAACCTTCAGAGTTTCCCGAGTTTTTTCAAAGTATTTAAGACATTTTCCTTGTTACGTTTTTTTATCGGACGTATCGGGCGTCCGGCATAAACCGTCCATGGCTCAAATTTATAATTAGACGGAACAAAACTCAAAGCCCCGATACTTACCCCTTCAGGAATATGATTATTCGGCATAATCACGGAATTTGTTCCAACTCCGGTATATTTTTCCATGGTAACATTTCCCTGAATTTCTTTAACCGTCGGGACAGAATGGGTTATCAGTTCATTTACATAGTCATTGGAACTGAGCCAGACTTTAACGCCGGCGGCCAAACTGGAATAGCTTCCCATTTTGAAGGTATATTTTCCATCTCCTCCAGAAATGTATGTTCCGCAGGCAATTTCACAATCAGAACCGATGTCGCAGGCTGAAGATATCCGGCAAAAATCGGAAATACGCACATTATCACCGACTTCTACCAAATCCGGTTTTTTGATAATCACATATTCTCCTAAAATAAAATTATCGCCGTGTTTCATTTTCTGTCTCCATTCTTATCGTTCAAATTCATAGGATAATATTGAAAGAGAATTTTCTCTAAGACAAATCAAATAAGGTTTCTTTATGTTTCGAATCCGCCGAAGCTCTGGAAATCTTCGTATTTGAGACTATATTCTGTTTGGAGGATAAGTTATGGACAACTATTTCGGAATGAAAATATCCGATTTTTTGGAACGCTATGAAGGCCGGCTGAAAAAGCAAAAAAGGGCTCTAGACATCGGTTGTGCCAACGGAACCGAAAGCCGCTATTTGGCCAGTCTCGGATTAGACGTTACCGGAATTGACATTACATTGCCCAATAACCTTCCTTCTTTTCAAAATATTCATTGGGTGGAAGAAGACGTGTTGAATTTTGATTTTTCCAAAGATCAATTTAATGTCGTTGTCGCTTTTAACGTTCTGCAGTTTTTAGATTTAAAAAACAGGGATATTGTTCTGGAAAATATGTTCAAATCTCTTTCTCCCGGCGGATTAATCTTCATCAAAAGTTTTACGCAAAAAACTCCGATATCTTCCGAACAAAAGGAAATGGGCCCCTTTTTGGAAAATGAACTTTTAGACTGGGGAAAACGGCAAAATATGCATATTTTGGAATATCAGGAAAAAGAAATTGAAAGCTCCGTTTTATCTGTTCCCGACTATACGCATGGTATCGTTTTTTTTGCGGCGGAAAAAAGCCGAGAGCAACACGAAATAATGTAGAGAAAAATATTGAACTCAAACTTTTTTGTTATGTTGTGAGTTCTTACCTGCCGGTGCATACGCCATAAAAAAACCCTCCACAAGGGAGGTGCCGGTTTTGACGGCGGGGGTGGCTCAATCGCTCCGCTCATTCACCGTCCTTCGTTTCACTTCGGACCGAACTCAAACTCTTTTGTTATGTTGTGAGTTCTTACCTGCCGGTGCATAAGCCATAAAAAAACCCCTCCACAAGGGAGGGATTTTTTATGGCGCACTCGGCGGGGTTCGAACTCACAACCTTCTGATCCGTAGTCAGATGCTCTATCCAATTGAGCTACGAGTGCATCTGTTTGCGATTGCATAGTCTTAATACTTCGGAATCTTTTTTTTTGCAAGTAAAAAATTCAACTAATTTAAAAGAATTTTAATCTATTTCTCCTACACTTTTCGCAAATTGACACTTATTTCGTAATAATTAGTAATAAATACAAATTCTTACTTGTTTTTTTGCAAAATTACCTTTACAAAATAAGTTAAAAGTGTAAAAAGCATATACGTTATATGACACAAGTTTTCAAAAAGGTACTTTGTTAAATGAAAAAAATAGCTATTAGATTGTCTTTATTCTCCTGCTCATTGTTCTTAATGAGCGGCTGCACTTTCAGTTCAGATGCTTTATTTCCGTCCTTGCTCGGTTCTGACTCTCAAGAAGAATCCGTTAAAGACGGAAGCATTTATTCATCTTTGAAAAAAGAGGATGTTCCGCAGCTCGGTTCAACAAATTTTGAACCGATTGAAGTTAAAAGCGGAAGCAACACCGGCACCTTTGTCGGACAAAAAGTTGTTACTTTCAGAAATGAACTGGCTCAGTTGCAGACAGCTATCCGCAATCATAACGAAGAATTGCAGAAAATCCGCGGTTCCGTTATCAACAATGCCTTACAGTACCATAAAACAATCGGCACGATAGAAGCTAAGTTACAAGTAGGAACTACTCCGGGCAACCCACAGATGTATGCCATGTTACAAAGTGCCCAGAACAACATTCAGGTCATGAACAACAACACAAATTCTTTGAGCCAATTGTCTTCCCGTGTTGCTTCTGACGCTGCTATGACAACATATTTGCTGGATTCAATCAAAGCCGCTTACACCGTATCCGGTGCCGTTGACGAAGACCACAGACAATTACGCATTTTGGAAAACGAAACCAACCAGACTTCCATTCTGATTAACAGTCTGTTGTCTGAAATCAATGCAGATACAGCTCGTCAGAAACAGTATATTGATACCGCCAGCAATTACATTGCCGATTTAAGCAATGCCATTAAAATCGGAAGCTATGGCGTAAATAATTCTCCTTTAGTCAGTTCATCCGTTGCTCCGGCATTCGGCAGACAAGACGCTGTTGCCGCAGGTAAGCCTTTGTTTGTTGCCAAGTTCAACAAATCAAACCTTAACTATAAGGACGGTTTGAAAAGAGCCGTAAGCAGTGCTTTGCAAAAGAAACCGGGTGTTATGTTTGAAGTTGTTGCCGTAAATCCGACTAACGGAAACCAATTGGCCGCTTCTAATGCCAGAAATCATGCTTCCGAAATTTTTCAAGAAATGGTTTCTATGGGCGTAGGAGCTGACAAAATTGCTTTAACCGCACGTTCCAGTGTTGAGGCAAATTCCTCTGAAGTTCAGATTTTTGTAAAATAAGTATTTAATAGCTTTATCAACCCCGCTTTTACAGCGGGGTTTTTTATTTCTAAATTCCACATTGACAGTTTAGACAAAAAATGCTACTTTAATTGTACATTATTTATCATTATCTGAATGTATCATTGTAAAAACTAAAGGTAACAAACATTGCCACTCTTTTGATAAATTAAAAATAAAATCAAATAAAAAACTTAAAATACAACGCGTATGGAACAACTATCTTCTTTTGAAGTCGTGAAATTCGTCTTCGTTGCTCTTTTGAGCTTGTCTGCCCTCCGTTGCTTTTGTGGAGAATTAAAAAATCTCTTCTGGATTAGATTTTTCAGAAGCATTTTTGTTCTTTCTTTAACTTTTCTAATCATCTTTCCCATAAACATTTTCGTCGATGCAGGAGAGATGAGTTTCGGAGGTCAATACGTCATCAATTTTTTTGCAACGGCGGTAATGACTGTAATTTGCATAATTGAGATCAATGTTCTTTCTATCCTTACCACGCTTTTGAAAAAGCTTTGGGATTGGATAATAGTTTCTAACTAAAAAATTTTACAATTATGAATGATTTGATTCTCAGTTTGATTGTCATCGTGTTCGGTGGTTTTTGCTTTTTTCCAATTCCGGATTATCACTCCGTAAAAAGCAAGTTAATGGTATTTTGGCGAGGAGGTTTGGCTGTCTCGTTTATTGCCATGTGTTTTGTTCCTTTTCCTATATCTTTTTTTCCTTACCTTCTGAGAATAATCTTCTCAATAGGGATGGCTTTTCTTGCAGCATTTTTTATTGCTCTGATAATTCAAATTATAGCTTGGATATTAGGTATCCCCTCAGAGGAAATCACTGATAAAATTGCCGGATTGAAAAACTAAAGGAATTAATTCTATACAACAACACCTGTTACTCCTTCCAGGACTGACAGGTGTTGTTGTATTCAGGAATCTCCTTGAAAACGTTTTTGAAAACCGCTTTTACACCCAAGAGCCCAGCTCATGGTCAGTTCTTTTTCTCCCGTTTGTTTATCCGTCTGTTCGGAAATTATTTTAAATCCTACTCTCTGATAAAAAGAAAAAGCCCGAACATTTTTAGCATAAACATTCAACGTCAGATGTGAAAAACGTTTTTTGGCAAAGCTTATCAATTTACTGCCGATTTTTTTGCCCTGATATGCCTTTCCGACAAACAACGCCCCTATATGTCCCTTATCCAAGACGGAGATAAATCCTTTTAATTTGTGTTTATCTTCAAAAACATAAGTTTGAGCTTTCGGAAGGCATTCTTCACGAACAAACGGCTCATTTTGTACCCAATATTCTTCCGAAATAAACGGATGGGCGGAAACAGTCGTTTCCAACCAAAGGGAAACTAACTTATCCGTATCCGCAGGACGAAAATTACGAATCATCAGATGTCCAAATCATCAACAAATTTTGCTCGTTCAATGATGAATTTGAAACGAGGTTCCGGATTTTTACCCATCAACCGTTCGACCTGACGACGTGTTTCAAACGCTTCTTCCTTACCTTCTTCCGTTGACGTGTTCGGAATCAGAACTTTTAAGAGCATTCGGTTCTTTTTATCCATGGTCGTTTCTTTTAATTGCTGGGCACTCATCTCCCCCAGACCTTTAAAGCGACTGATGTCCGGTTTCTGGTTGCCTTTAACCTCTTTTTTCAGAATGCGGTCTTTGTCATCATCATCCAGTGCATAAAAGTTTTTACCGCCAACGGAGATTTTATACAAAGGAGGCGTTGCGATAAACAAGTGTCCGTTTTCAATTAACTTCGGCATTTGCTGATAGAAGAAGGTCATCAACAAAGAAGCAATGTGAGCTCCGTCGACATCAGCATCGGTCATGATAATGATTTTTTCATAACGGAGGTTTTCTTCTTTGTAATTGTCTTTAATTCCGCAACCCAAAGCCTCAATCATATCTTTGATTTCCTGATTTTGGGTGATTTTATCCAAAGAGGCACTGGCCACGTTCAAAATCTTACCTCTCAGAGGAAGAATGGCCTGTGTCATTCTGTCGCGTCCCTGTTTAGCGGAACCGCCTGCGGAATCTCCCTCGACGATAAAAATTTCAGTATTTTCGGCAGCTGCCTGAGAACAATCGGCCAGTTTTCCCGGAAGACGAAGTTTTTTGGTCGGGGTTTTACGGTTTTGTACTTTTTCCTCTTTTTTCTTTTTGCGAGCCTCGGCACGGTCAATTACATATTCCAGCAAAGCCGTAGCGTTTTCTAAATCGGAAGAAAGCCAGTGATCAAAAGAATCCTTAACCGCCTGTTCCACTAAGCGAATCGCCTTATTAGAGGTCAATTTGTCTTTTGTTTGTCCCTGAAACTGAGGATCACGGATGAAAACCGACAGCATAATGCAGGCATCACTTAAAAAGTCTTCCGCTGTAATGCCCGAAGCTTTTTTGATATTAGCCATTTCGGCGTATTCTTTCAAACCGCGAATCAATGCGGACTTGAAACCGGTTTCATGGGTGCCGCCCTGCGGCGTAATAACCGTATTGCAGTAAGAATAGCAAAAGCCGTTTTCATCCTCCGGCCAAGTTACAGACCATTCTACACGACCTTCATCGTTTGCAAGAACTGCGTCTCCGGAAAAAGGAGAGCGGTTAATTGTTGTTCGGGAACCGATTTGATAATTTAAGAAATCCTTCAAGCCGTTAGGAAAATGCAATTCCGTTTCCTGCGGGGTAACATCGCCCTCTCCAAGCAGCTCGGGAGCACATTTCCACAAAATGCGGATACCCTTGAACAAAAAAGCTTTGGAACGAGCCATACGATAAATTTTATTCGGACTGAAAGTCGACGTTGCACCAAAGATTTCCGGATCCGGCTTAAAGGTAACAGAAGTTCCCCGACGGTTCGGAGCATTGCCAATCAGCTCAAGTTTGGAAGTCGGTTTCCCTTTGGAATATGTCTGACGATACAACTTTTTATCACGGGCGATTTCCACAATCAAATTCTCGGACAAGGCATTTACGACCGAAAGTCCCACGCCGTGCAAACCGCCGGAAACTTTATAAGCACCGCCGCCAAACTTACCGCCGGAGTGAAGCATGGTCATAATCACTTCCAATGCCGACATATTCGGATATCTCGGGTGCGGATCAACCGGAATACCGCGGCCGTTATCACTGATTGTTACCGAATTATCGGCATTCAGTCTTACTTCAATATGATTAGCGTAACCGGCAACGGCTTCATCCATAGAGTTATCCAGAATCTCAGCTACCAGATGATGCAGTGCCTGTTCATCCGTTCCGCCGATATACATACCGGGACGATGACGAACAGGTTCCAAACCTTCCAACACCTCAATATCCTGAGCTGAATATTCCGTAACTTTCGGAGCCGTTGTTTCAAATAAATCAGACATTTTTTCACCCTTATCTTTTTCAATGCCGCTAAAATACAGCAAATCTGCGGATTTGACAAGGATTAAACTCCAAACATAAACAAAAATCTGATAAAAAATTCTGCTTCAAGAAGCTGTTTTTTAACGATGGGATTTTTTTGAGTTCCGAATTGAAAAAATGCTTGCAAATTTAATAAATTACGTATACAAAAAAGACCGTTGCCGGCAATGGTGCCGACAATAATTTCACACGCAGATAGGCGGGACACCTTCCGGTTCTCCCGTTCCGGTGCCGCTTAAGCGGTTAAGAATCTGCGGAGGTTTAACTGGAAAAAAGGAATTAATAATGACTCTTCCTACATTTACTTTGCGTCAGATGATTGAAGCTGGCGTACACTTCGGACACCACGCTCGTCGTTGGAATCCGCAAATGGCTCCATACATTTATGGAAAAAAAGATAACATCCACATTATCGACCTGCAAAAAACTTACCCTATGCTTTACACTGCTTTGGCTACAGCCAAAGACATTGCTGCTCAGGGCGGTAAAGTTTTGTTTGTCGGTACAAAAAGACAAGCTCAAGACATTGTTAAAGAAAATGCTGAGAGATGTGGTCAGTACTATGTTAACCATCGTTGGTTGGGTGGTATGCTCACTAACTGGAAAACTGTACACAAATCAATCTCCCGTCTCGTTAAATTAAACGAAATGGAAGCTAACAATGCTTACACAGGTTACACAAAGAAAGAAATGTTGAACCTGAAAAAAGAGCAGGAAAAATTGAACCAAGAACTCGGCGGTATTATGAACATGGGCGGTCAGCCTGATCTTTTGTTCGTTATCGATACCCCTAAAGAATCTTTGGCTATCAAAGAAGCTAAAAAACTCGGTATTCCGGTTATCGGTATTTGCGATACAAACGCTAACCCTAACGAAGTTGATTTGCCGGTTCCTGGTAATGATGATGCTATCCGTGCCATCCAGTTCTACTGCGAACTGCTTTCTTCTGCCGTATTAGACGGTATGCAGGCCGAAATCGCCGCTCAAGGCGTTAAGGTTGAAGAAGTTGTTGAAGCTGCCGCCAAACCGGCCAGAAAAAGAACTTCAAAGAAAGCTGCTGCGGAAGCTGAAGCTGTTGAAGAATAATCCTTAAAAATTTTAGGCTTATTTCTTAAAGACTTTCGTGGCGATGTTATTTCGATAATGTCGCCACACTAGTTTAAAAAATTTCATATAGAGGAAAATTTACAATGACAAATATTACTGCCGCTATGGTTAAGGAATTGAGAGAGACAACAAGTGCCGGTATGTTAGACTGCAAAAAAGCACTTACCGAAACAAACGGAGATATGGAACAAGCTATTGACTGGCTGCGTAAAAAAGGCCTTGCCAGTGCCGCTAAAAAAGCGAGCCGTATCGCTGCCGAAGGTTTGGTTGCCGTTGCCGTTGAAGGTAACAAAGGTGCCGTTGTCGAAGTGAACTCAGAAACAGACTTCGTTGCCAAAAACGATATCTTTCAGGAATATGTTGCCGATGCGGCCATCGTTGCTTTAAAGAGCCATGGTGATGTTTGTGAAATGAAATCTTTCAACTGCCCTAAATGCGGTAAAACTTTTGAAGAACGCCTGACAGACATGATTGCCAAAATCGGCGAAAACATGAATCTGCGTCGTGCTAAATTGGTTGAAGTTAACGAAGGTGTCGTTGCTTCTTATATTCACAATGCCGCTTGCCCGAATGTTGGTAAAATCGGTGTTTTGGTTGCTTTGGAATCTAAAGGCGACAAAGCTAAACTGGCTGAACTCGGCAAGCATATCGCCATGCACATTGCCGCTTCACAGCCTCAGTTTCTAAACATCGAATCTGTTGATCCGGCTGCTGTTGAACACGAAAAATCTATTTTTGCAGAGCAGGCTAAAGCATCTGGAAAACCGGAGAACATCATTGAGAAAATGGTTGAAGGCCGCGTTCGTAAATATTATGACGAGGTTGTTCTTGAAGAACAGGCTTATATTATGGATCCGGACAAGAAAGTTAAAGCCGTTATCGCCGATGCTGCCAAAGAGCTCGGAACAGATATTAAACTGACCGAATACGCTTACTTCAAATTAGGCGAAGGCTTACAGAAAAAAGAAGAAGACTTTGCCGCAGAAGTTGCCGCTCAGTTGGCAAAATAATAAGTTTTAAAGCTTAAGACCAAACCCGCTTTTAGAAATAAAGGCGGGTTTTTGTTTTTTGCACAAAATTATAGACAAAAATATTTTATTGTTATATAGTGGCTGTATTATTTTACGGAGAGCTTTCATGGATAAAAATCTGCACGACTATCTTATCAACGAATATAAACAAGCTTTGGAAGAGCCTTTATATACCAAAATCAACGGTAAAAACGTTTTGATTCCTTTTGTCTATGCCGTCAGATACAGTTCAGAGAAAGAAGCCTCCGACAATTTCAAAGTCGACTTTTTCAACCACACGGACGAAAACGTTTTTGCGATTATGGATGTTTATGCTTCCTATCAGGAAGAGCCAAAGTTCGTTTGGTTTGACAATATTCAGTTTCCGGTTCCCTATGAAGCCAAAGCTCTCTCGGAGCCGGAACAAAAGAATTATATTCTTGCAGATTGCAACAAACGTTATGAAAATGCCGTTAAAGCTCATCTTATGGCAAAGGAAATGGGCTTAAATCCTAAATTTGTCGAAATTGAGACAGCTGCATTCAATAAACTGAAAAAAGAAATTCTTCAAAAGAAAAAAGAGGCTCAAAAGCCTAAGGGAATCCGCCCGACAGTTCAGGAAAAAGAAGCTCCGAAAGCGGTTTTAACCCAAAACAAAACCGGACATTTTAAATTTAACAGGAAAATGATGGTCGGATTTGCCGCCGGAAGTATCTTATTTGCTTCATGGCTTTCAAAATGCTCCGAAAGAACTCAAGACAAAGAGGAATATCAACAGGAACAACAAGCCAAACCTAAAACAGCAATCAATCCGGAAGAACGTTTTAACGCCGTTGCCTCTGCCTTGTTAGGCGAAGAAGGCGGATACGCGACAAAAAAACAAATTGATCAGGAAACACATTACGGCGTTATCAATTCCACGCTGAAAAATTTTAAAAAGAATTATCCCAAATATGCTTCCCAGATGCCGGAAAATTTGAAAGATTTGACAAAAGAGCAAGCTTTGACAATCATCCGCGTCGGTTTTTATGAGCAATACAAGATTGATCAAATTGAAAATGAATCTATTGCAAAACTAACGTTGGATGTGGCTTACAACCATGATTACGAAACAATGAGAGGCTTTTTGAAAAAAGGATATTGTGCGGTTTTGGAATACCGTGGGGAAGACACCTGTCAACGCCCGAGAAATTTACGGGATATGCCGGATTTTGTGAATAAATGCGATAACAATGAAGGCGAGATTTTCTTAAATGCCGTCAAAAAGGCTCGTTTGGACTTTTTAGACAAGAAACTCAAAGAAAACCCCGATGCTTATAAGAAATATGAAAACGGTTTGAGGCAACGTTACAGCCGGGCGGAATATATTCCTCAGGATGACAACACCATAGATTGGTCTCAGGCTCAAATGGCACTGTTAACTCAAGGAGGACGCAAATGAAAGACGTATACCGTGTTGTATGCAGCGAAAACCAAAGATTATATCCCGGCAAGACTTTTATTGATATTTATCCGGCCGGGAGTTTCCGTCCGGAAAATTGTCTGAATCACGACTGTATCTTAATGATGCGGCAAGTTATTAATCCGGAAGTTTATTCTTTGGAACCGGGTATTCTATTGTATGACAAAGAGGGATGCGAACCTCATGTGACTCTTGAAATGACTTGCAATAAACGCCTAAAACTTTATCAAGACAGTTTTAGAAAAAGATATGAGAAAAAAATCATTGAAACCTTCAAAAAAATGAAAAGCCTGGGACGAGACAGAACTATGGATGTCAGTTTTTTGGATTTGGCTGTTCGGTATGATTTCTTTCAGGAAGAGAAAATTAACGACACACCTAAAAGTGCAAGAGAACAGGAAATCATTCAATCTGCCAAAGAGCATAAAATCCAAGAACAAAGACGCCAAGAACTCATTGAACGCAAACGGAACGAGCTTGAAAACTACCGGCAAAAGAAGAATTTAAGCAAAGTACCAACTCCGGAACAGATGATGGCTTGGAAACAGGCTCACATTCTTGGTGATTAACCCAATAAGCTTACGATGCTTTTTCTGAAACAAACAAGTCTTTTATCTTGTCAAAAAAGCTTTTGGATTCCGGCTGACAGCTGTTATCTTTGCTGATTTCACGAAATTCTTCCAATAAGGCTTTCTGTTTTGAAGAAAGGTTGACCGGAGTTTCAACCCTAAACTTGACAAACAGGTCTCCGCGGTGTTTTGAACGCAGAATAGTCATTCCCTCGTTTCTGACCTTTTCCATTTGGTCTGTTTGAGTTCCGGCGGCAATTTTCACTTCTATCGTACTCCCGTCGATTCCCGGAATTTCCACTATTCCGCCCAAAGCCGCACAGGCCATGGAAATCGGCACACGGGTATAAAGGTTTCCGCCATCGCGGGTATAAAGCTTATGCGGTTTGACATTAATGAAAACATATAAATCTCCGTTAACACCGCCGCGGGTTCCCGGTTCGCCTTCCCCACTCAACCGCATACGGGTATTACCCTCTACACCGGCCGGAATTTTGATTTTTAGGGTTTTATCTTTATTAATCACGCCGCTGCCGCCGCATTTTTTGCAAGGTTCACTGATAATTCGTCCTTTTCCCTGACATTTCGGACAAGTTTTTTCAATAATGAAAAACCCGCCTTGCTGAACATGAACTTTACCGCTGCCGCGGCAATTCGGACAGACAGGAGGTTCTTTTCCGTCTTTGGTTCCAAAACCGTTACATTCCTCACACGGAACAGCTGACGGAATAGTGATTTCCTTTTCCACTCCGGTAAAAGCCTCTTCCAGTGTTATCTCCAGATTATACCGGATATCGGCTCCGTCTTTGGCATAAGACTGACGGTTTTGACGGCCGCCTCCCATAAACTCTGAAAAAACTTCAGAGAAAATATCCGAAAATCCGCCGCCGCCAAAATTAAACTCAAAACCGCCAAACGGATTTCCTCCGCCCATACCGCCGGCAAAAGCCTGATGTCCGTAACGATCATAAGCGGCACGCTTTTGTTCGTCTTTCAAAACATCATAAGCCTCGTTGATTTCCTTAAACCTGTTTTCCGCCTCTTTATCTCCGGGATTACGGTCCGGATGATATTTCATGGCTAAACGGCGATAGGATTTTTTAATTTCGTCACCGGAAGCGTCTTTGGCAACTTCCAAAAGTTCGTAGTAGTCTTTTTCAGTCATCATTCTCAGCACTAAAAGATTTTTTGATTATCGCGATATGTCTTATTTAGGGTGTTTATAACGAATTGGCAAGCTTTTGACAAGACCGGTAAACAAATTTTAATAGTTTTTTGTTATATTTATGACAATTACATTAAAATTGGACAAAACGTATTGCCAAAATATACAAAACATGGTAATATAATTTCATATTTGAAACTTTTTGAGGACAAATCCCATGGCTGACAGACAACAATTTACAGATACTCAGTTGAACACCATCCGCGAAAGCGAGGAGTTCCGGAAATTCCAGGAAGGTAAAGAAAACGCAACCATTGAGGATTATCTCGCCTCTGACGAAGCTTATGCTTTTTGGTCCAACAAGTTTGGTATGAAAGAAGATGCTCCTCATGAATACGAAGGGCAGGAACTGGACGATGCTACCCATGACGCTATCCGCGATTACCAAATGCAGATGGACGGACGTATTTCCGAAGATGAAGGTAAAGCTAAAGCATTTACGCCTCATGAATACGAAGGGCAGGAACTGGACGACGCTACCCATGACGCCATCCGCGATTACCAAATGCAGATGGACGGACGTATTTCTGAAGATGAAGGTAAAGCAAAAAAAGGCCTGACGATTGATGAAAAAATATCTGAGGACGCCAACGAAAAAACGGCGACCGCCGTTATGAACGACACCGAAACCGTTTTGGGCGGAGATGATGACGAAATTTCCGATGACGAGAAAAAAACTTTGGAAGTTACCGGCGTTACCAAAGAACAATATAAAGGAATGACTCCGCAAGAACGCAGCGACCTTCACCAAGAAGCCGCCCGTATCCGCAGTGCGGATTCCGACCAAAATGCCATGATATTCAATATGCAGATTGTTAACACTCTGCATGATATGAAAGAAGTTTCCGACGAAGAATTAAACAAAGCTCAGGGCTCTGTTAGGGAAGCTGCTTTGTTGACTTCAAGAGCTGACGGGCTTGATGATAAAAAACGGGCGGAATTTGATATTCGTTTCGCAGATAAAATTACAAAAAATCCTGAACTTTTGGAAATAACCCCTCCTTTTATTCTTGCAACATCTCATGATGCTTTGAAGAAAGCTATTGAATCTGCGAAGAAAAGAAATCCTGAGGCAGATTTATCCGCTCAGAATGCTCAACTTGATACAATTAACAACAGAATAGACGTTTTAACAGATTTTCTGGCAAAAAACGAAGGTTTATATTTTGCCGACGTTACCAACATTGCCGACACCTATCAGGGTTATATGGACATGATGGCTGCCAGAGAAAAAGATTTGGAACAAAACGACCCTCGTCGAAGCACTATTGAAAGCAACCGTACAAAACTAAACAGTATGATTTCTGAATATGACGATATGTGGAATCTGCCGGACGGAATGAGTGCCGAAGATGCCGAAAAACGTTTTGATGAAGCTTATAAGCTGGTTCCTGATTTGCAATTAAGCCCGGAGACCCTTGCTTTAGTCAGCCAATACCAATTTGTTGATAAGCAGCACAAAGAAACCGTTGATCAAAAACGCTTAGATAAAGCCAACAGTGATTTGGATCAATATCTGGGGACGATGTATGTTGAAACGCATCCTGATGAAAATGTTACTACGGAAACATGGAAGACTAAAGAATATCAGGATTGGGAAGCTGAATATTTGAAAAATACCGAAGATAAAGATTTACAGGCTTTATTGGCTGAAAAAGAAGCTGCTCAAAAACCGGTTGTTGAAGATGTTATGGTTCCGATTCCGCAGTTTATTGACCCGAAAGACGGTTCAAAACATGTGGAATATAAAGAAGGCTTTGTTGTTGATCCGGAAGGAAAACTTGCCACCGTCATTAAACTGACAGCTAATGATGAAGTTATGAAATCTTTGGGCAGCAAGGAACCTATCACTAAAGAAGGTTTGGAACAAGGCTTAAACGAAAACTTAAAATACAAGCTTTTCGCTATTCATAACTCTGAAGAAACTATTCAGGGCGTTGCCGAAGCTCCGGATAAATTTACTAATCCGCAATATGCCGCAGAATTTATCAGAAAGCTCGAATCTTCCGAAAAGCCAATGCAAATATCTCCTGAAGGATATCAGGCTGCCATTGACCATCAGGTAGATGCCGTTGACGCATTTGCTCATCGTTTGGCTCAGAAGACGGGAGATCCAAAAGCTCCGGTCATTGGCAAGCTTTATGACAAAGTTGCCGACATTGACAAGCTTGCCGGAACTCGAATGGATGGTAAACCAAGCAAAGCTGAAATTCGTAAAAAACTGGCTAAACAAATCGGAACAAAAGCTTTGTCTTCATTCGGCATGGCTACTGTTTTCACCATGGGTACTCGAGCCATTGGTGCCTCTTACGGAACTACTGCCGCTACACTTACCGGTGTTGGGGTTGGTCTCGGTGCTACGGCTTATATGATCTATAAACGTAAAAAACAGGCTAAAAAGCTCGGACAAAAATATGGTTGGAAAGAATTTAGAAAAGACCATGCCGCTCACGTTGCCATTGCCACTTCAGCTTGTGCCGGTGCCGCTGCCGCATTCAGCATGACCGGAAATCCGGAACTGGCCGCCACATTCGGAACCGCCGCAATTGTTATCGGTTCCGGAGGAAGTGCTTTGGAAGGATATAAACAAGCTCGCGAGGGCGGAATTGGCAAGGTTGAAAGTCTCCTCTGGGCTGCCGGAATGGCCGGAGCGACTTACGGCGGTGCTCAAATGGGTCGTATGGCAGGTAACGCCGCTGTTGACGCTATCAATAACGCATGGCAGGACAACACCATTTTCCAAAACAGAGAAGAAATTACAACCTCAAGAACTGAAACAAAAACAGAAATTACTTATAAAGAAGGTGTCGTCGAAGGAGCCAAAAACATCCTCGACCAATGGTATGCCGACAATCCTGAATTGTTACAACAGAGAGTTGACGCCATTAATGCGTATAACGCAGAACACGGGACAAACATTGATCCTCACCGTTATTTATTGGCTGCACATGATGCCGGTGCTCTCGCTCCGACAGATACCGTTCACCATGTTCAGGGGGGGGCAGATGTCCACTCTAACGGTAACCATAAAGTATTTGGAACAGAATGGTCTAATACAACCGGTGTTTCTACCGAATCAATCAACAATCTGGCCGGAAGTGTCGGAGCGGACGGTGTTAACATTACACCGGAATCTATTAGTGCATTTCAACAGGTTGACGGGTATGTTAGTGCTAGTAACCAAGTTGGAAATGTTCCTAGTAATCCTTATCAAGATGACGGTGTTTTAGGCTTTAATGCAACACATACCGCTGACGGCAACACTGTTGCAGATCCAAACGGAAACCAGTATACGACTTATGCTGATCATAACTCAATTTATGATGTAACAACAACGGAAACTACTGTTACAGAAACCGATGTTCAATATACAGATAAACCTGGTGTAACGGCTATCTGGGGCGGTGTCGGATTTATGAGCAAGGTTAGCAAAGGTATTTCTAAGCGGTTTGGAGCTTTGAAAGATAAAATTACCGGCAAGAAATCGACTGAAAAACCTGTTGAGAATACCGGTACTGTTCCGGGAGGAAAAGGAACGGATAAAATTATTGGTGCCCCGGATAAAGAAAAGAATCCGACACCACCACATGATAATAATGGTGGCAAGAAAGGTCTTGAAGTCGGGGGGATTGCTGCTCCGGTTCCGGGTAAGGACAAAGAAAAAAATCCGACACCGGAGAACCCGAATCTTGCAGCTCTGCAGGGAGACAATGTCTTTTATGACGATACTTCCGGTGATGTTGCTTACAACGAAATTGAAGGTTTGAACAAGGAAGAAGACGAGAAAAAGGCCGCAATTATTAACGGATATGATAAATACGGACGAGTTATTCGCCGTGTACCTGCTCTTCAGGCTCAAAAAGAACAGGAAAAACCGGTTGCTGAGAAAACCGCCGAGGAAAAACCGGTTGCTGAGAATACCGCTGAGGAAAAACCGAAGAAAAAGTCCTTATTCGGAAAATTGTTCGGTGATTCCAAAACAACAGAGAATAAATCTCCGGCAGTTTCTCTTGCTACTCCGACAGGAATGATTCCGGTATTGACTCAGGATACAACGGGCAAAACCGAAACAGCCTTCAAAGAAGCCGCCAAAACAACGGAGAATGAAACTGTTAAGAAAAGCAGATGGAGAAGTTTCTCCTTCAGAAAAACTCTTGGCGGACTTAAAGACAGAGTCGGTCAGTGGCAGGAAAAGAGAGCCGCTCAAAAAGAACAAGCTCGAAAAGAAAAGGAAAGAATCGAACGTCGAAAGAATTTCGATTATGACAAAGCTGAGCTCGGAGAATTTACAATGAATGCTCTTGGTAACGAGGATCCAAACTTACAAGCCAACAGCGAAGTTCCGGCAAACAAACAAGAAACTGAACAAACAAAAACCGGAAGCGTTAGAGAACACAAAGCGGAAGTTGAAGCTCGTAAAGCCAAACCAAAACAACTTTCAAATGAGGAGTTAATGGCGGCGATGAGCGGAAATACCGGCGGTGCTTATGACGCTAATCAGGAAGAAAAACCTGCTAAGGCTCCGGCTTCTAATGCAGGAAAGCAAACAACTCTTGAAGAGCGTCTTATGATGATGCACAATCACGATTATACTAAGTAAAGCTTTTGCCCCCTTTGATAATTTCAAAGGGGGCTTTTCTTTAAGATTTTCCTTTGGTATCTAATTTCGCCGCGGTCATTCCATTTCCCTTGCTCAATAAGATATTCCAAAGAATTTGCAGACAAAAACCACCTAAAAAGGTGGTTTTTGCTTAGCATTGGGTTCACAGAGGAACTTAAGCTCGTTTCGGTGGTTGTCGCTGCCCTCTCTCGCTAAAGTTTGCTCTGGGTTACAGTAATATTTTCACCCATCGGGGTAAAAATATTACTTAACCTCTTCAAAGTCAGCGTCAACGACTTTTTCATCGCCGGAAGGTTGTGTCTGTTCAGCACCTGCCTGAGCTTGGTTTCCGGCAGCTCCTGACGCGTCAGCCTGTTTATACATAGCTTCGCCGAGTTTCAAAGAAGCCTGCATCAAGCTTTCGGTTTTTTCCTTAATAACTGTTAAGTCTTCAGCTTCAATTGCGGTTTTCAGAGCTTTCAATTCATCTTCAATCTTAGACTTTTCAGCCGCACTGACTTTGTCGCCGTGTTCTTTCAAAGTTTTTTCAGTTGCATGAACTAAACTTTCTGCCTGATTCTTGGCTTCAACCAACTCTTTCTTTCTCTTATCGGCTTCAGCATTAGCTTCGGCATCTTTTACCATCTTATCAATATCGGCATCAGACAAACCACCGCTGGCTTGAATACGAATAGCCTGTTCTTTATTGGTAGCTTTATCTTTTGCGGAAACGTTCACAATACCGTTAGCATCAATATCAAAGGTAACTTCAATTTGCGGCATACCGCGAGGTGCAGGCGGGATACCAACCAAGTCAAACTGACCGAGCAATTTATTATCGGCAGCCATTTCACGTTCACCTTGGAAGACACGAATGGTAACAGCCGTCTGACCGTCTTCGGCAGTTGAGAACACTTGAGATTTGCGGGTTGGGATAGTTGTATTTCTGTCAATCAAACGAGTAAATACACCACCCAAAGTTTCAATACCCAAAGACAATGGGGTTACGTCAAGCAACAGAACGTCTTTAACATCACCCATCAAGACACCACCCTGAATAGCGGCACCTACAGCCACAACTTCATCAGGGTTTACGCCTTTATGAGGCTCCTTGCCGAAGATTTCTTTTACTTTTTCCTGTACTTTCGGCATACGAGTCATACCGCCGACTAAGATAACTTCATCGATTTCATTTGCTTTTAAGCCTGCATCAGCCAACGCTTTTTTACAAGGTTCAACCGTGCGTTCAATCAAGTCTTCAACAATTGATTCCAATTTGGCTCGTGTCAATTTGATATTTAAGTGTTTCGGACCGCTGGCGTCTGCCGTAATAAACGGTAAGTTAATTTCGGTTTGGGTTGTGGAAGACAGCTCAATTTTTGCTTTTTCGGCAGCTTCTTTCAAGCGTTGTAAAGCCAGACGGTCATTTTTCAGATCAATACCGGACTCTTTTTTGAATTCTTCAGCCAAGTAGTTCAACAATCTCTGGTCAAAGTCTTCACCACCGAGGAAAGTATCGCCATTGGTAGATTTTACTTCAAACACGCCATCGCCGATTTCCAAAATGGAAATATCAAATGTACCGCCGCCAAGGTCATAAACGGCAATTGTTCCGGAGGTTTTCTTATCCAAACCATAGGCCAAAGCCGCTGCTGTCGGCTCGTTGATAATACGCAAGACATCCAATCCGGCGATTTTACCGGCGTCTTTCGTAGCCTGACGTTGAGAGTCATTAAAGTAAGCCGGAACGGTAATGACAGCTTTTTCTACTTTTTCACCTAAATAATTTTCGGCATATTCTTTAATCTTTTGCAAAACAATGGCAGAAATCTGAGACGGAGCATATTTTTGTCCTTTTACTTCAACCCATGCATCGCCATTATCTCCTTCAATAATTTTGAACGGAGCATGTTCACGATCTTTGGATACTTCCGGAGAATTAAAACGACGGCCGATTAATCGCTTAATTGCAAACAAGGTGTTTTCCGGATTGGTAACTGCTTGTCTTTTAGCAGGAAAACCGACTAATCTTTCCGTGTCTGTAAACGCAACCATTGAAGGGGTTGTTCTGGCACCTTCAGAGTTCTCCAAAACCTTGGCTTCGCCGCCTTCCATTACTGAAAAGCAGGAGTTGGTCGTACCTAAGTCGATACCGATTACTTTATTACTCATAATTTCTATCCTTTGTTGATTAAAATTATCTAAAATATTTCTATCAACTTATATAGGGAGACGGAAACCCTTATGCAATAGTTTGCCGGATTTTTTTACAAAATTTTTGTTTTAAAAAAGACAAAGTCCGGAATTTTCCGGACCCGTCATTTTTTTAATCCCAATAGAAAGTGCAAATCGGTCTGAATTCTACTTTGTTGAAGTCGTCTGAATCGATTTTGTCATCATATTCATCATCAAACGCCGAGTTGACCTGAAGACAGGGACGATCCGGCAATTTGTCTCCGCCGTTTTTAAGAAGAAAATCATTAATACATTCCTTCTCTTCCCAAATGTATCTCCAGTCGGATTTGTCTCCTAAACGGCATTCTTTGCCATTGACAACAATCCCGCGGCAATAACGTTCAGCATTTTTCTTCGTGGCCGGTTGAGGCTGTTTCAAAGAAATAAAAATCCTATTAAACATAATGCCTACATTTTTTTGATGCCATGGAGCATACCAAGGTCTTTTTGTTACGACGCTTAATTGTATACATCCTCCGGTTTCTGTTTCCATAATTAGAAATTTTAGTTAAACATCATAATTTTTTATCATCTTTAACTTAAACAAAAACTAGACAAAAGTCAATCTTTATTAATAATCGCCGCGGGAGGAGATTTCATAGCCGGTATAACCGTCAACAACGCTGTTGGCAAAGGCAAAATCCGTCGAATTACAAGAGTGAATACGATACAGCGTTTCACCCTGCTCGACATGATCCCCCACTTTTTTGAACAAATCAAGCCCTGCTCCGGCATATTGTCCGGCTCCCGCCCAAATACCGATTTTGTTAATTCGAGAGTTATCTATTGCCTCTACGGTTCCGCTGACATTGGAAACGATGTCTCTGGTCAAATGTCCAAGCTGCGGCTGCGGAGCTTTTCCCTGAGCGTGAATCATCCTGTTCATGACTTCAAGAGCCCGTCCGGAGTTCAATATTTCTTTAGCTACCAAGTATCCCTGTCCGCCACGGAGTTTAGGGTCAAATTCCAATATTCTTCCGGCAAGGAATAATGATTTCTCTCTCAAATCCTGCGGAGCATCATCTTTATTCCGTAAAACCTTCATAACATCCCGGGCTTCCAAAACCGCACCAACCCCGTTTCCGATCGGTTCGCTGCCATCGGTAATAACCGCGTCAATCTCAATGGAAAGCATATCGCCGACATACTCTATCAGTTTTCTCAGACGCATGGCTTCGTTGGTGCTTTTAATGCGGGATTTTGGCCCAACCGGAATATCTACCAGCAAATGCGTAACACCTGCCGCCAATTTAATTGCCAGAATCGAAGCCGTGATATGTTCCTGCTGGGTAATACCGATT
The DNA here is from genome assembly GCA_048463395.1 of Alphaproteobacteria bacterium. Lineage (GTDB taxonomy): Bacteria > Pseudomonadota > Alphaproteobacteria > RF32 > CAG-239 > JAGAJR01. The sequence goes on from DBFWPL010000018.1 coordinate 36,033, forward strand.
TGACGTTCAACAGATGAAATTATCTTATTGGCCTCGGCTATGGCCAAACCGTCATAACAGACAATGGCTCCTCGATTTTCATTAATAAGCTGCTTTAATTTCTTTTCGCCGTAATCTACATTTGCCAAGACGCTCATTGTATCCGCCACGCCGGCACAGGAAGTCAGTGAGCGGGAGGCAGTTTTGGGTATCGGCAGTCCATAGGCGGCAACAATTGAAGTAATGATTAAGTCTGTCTTATTTCCGGGTATACCGCCCAAACAATGGTGATCCACAACGATACTCTCGTTATCCCAATGAATTGTTTTATCCCCGACCATCGCTTCGGTCAGTGCCAAGACTTCCGGAGCCGACATAAACGAACCGCTGGCAACCAGAAATGAGGCTATATCCATATTGGAATAGCGGCGGGCATAAATATCATTGATAATCGCACTATATTCTCCGGAACTTAAGATATTTCCGGCGATTTTACGCTTGATGGAGGATAGGCTTGGCGGCGGCGGAGACAATGTAATTGAGATATTGGCACCTTCCGGTAAATTAATCTGCTTAAAAGCCTCATTATTCAGTGCCAATTCCGTCGGTTTTACCAAACGGGCATCGTCAACGACCTGTAAAAACGCATAAACCGTCTTAACACCACCGTGAATTTCTATTTTCGTCAGCGTTGACAAATCATCTACTTTATAAGCTACACAGTCTTTATGAATATATGCCAAATTTTCATTAAAGGAACTTATCGGCAGGTTTTTCAGTGTAAGCATTTATATTCACCGGATTGTTAGAGTTAGTTTTTGTTATGGTAACATAATCTTATATTTTTAGTTTAATATTGGTTAATATCAAAAAAAGAAAAGCCTCTCACAAGAGAGGCCTTAACTTATTTTCCGAGCAACGGCGTATGAACTTCCGGTTTTTTGTGGGTTAAAATACTGATAACACGAACCAAGGTATCTTTCATTTCCGAACGTTTGACAACGATGTCAACCATACCGTGTTCTTTGAGATATTCCGCTCTCTGGAAACCTTCCGGCAATTTTTCACGAATGGTTTGTTCAATAACGCGGGCTCCGGCAAAACCGATAATACACCCTTTTTCAGCAATATTAACATCACCCAACATTGCAAAAGAGGCTGATACGCCGCCGGTTGTCGGATCCGTTAAAATCGAAATAAACGGAATGCCTTTTTCTTTAACCTGATTAATCGCAGCCGTTGTTCTGGCCATTTGCATTAAAGAAAGCATTCCTTCCTGCATACGGGCACCACCGGATGATGCGACAGTTATCAGCGGATAATTATTTTTTATGGCAATGTCGGCAGCCTTAACAATACCTTCACCGACAGCCATTCCCATAGAACCGCCCATGAAAGAAAAGTCCATTGCGGCAACAATACAAGGAATCCCTCCAATCTCGCCTTGTGCAACTTTAATGGCGTCTTCATTGCCGGTTATCTTACGATAGTTTTTCAAACGATCCGTATATTTTTTAGTATCACGGAATTTTAACGGATCTTCCTTAACTTTCGGAAGTGCTATTTCATTATATTCTCCGTCAAACAGCTGCTTTAAACGCTTGTCAATATACAGACGCAAGTGATGTCCGCAAGAAGTGCAGACATACATGCTTTTTTTCAGTTCTTTTGAAAAAAGCATTTGTCCGCAAATCGGACACTTTACCCAAAGATTGTCGGCAATCTCTTTAGGGGTGGTTTTTTTTATTTTCGGTCTGACGAAATCTGTAAGCCAATTCATATTTTATTACCATTACTGTTAAAAACACGTCGGATTGTACCATAGCACAATCCGAAAAGAAAACTAGTCTTTTTTCTTACGCCGAAACAGTCCTTTAAACCGTTCTTTCAAACTTGGTTTCGATGTAGTTTTTTCTTCCGCCTTCAGGGTTTCAATATTCTCCTGTAAGCCGGAAACCTGTTCAACGAGTTTCTGTTGTTCCTTATTTAATTTTTTATTCTGCTTCTTCTGCTGACGGAGAGCTTTTCTTAACGGAGCATAAGACATCCAGGCAAAAAGTTCTCCCAAAACAAAACCAAAAGCAATGAAAAAGATGATCGCGACACTCAAAGAAACTGTTATTTCAATATAAAAAGGCCATAAGTTAAAAGTTGCAAAATCGTTATTCACGAAAGCAAACACCGTGATAATTATCAGCAACGGCAACCCGATCAGCATTTTGAAAAAACTCATTGTCGCGGTCCTTTCCCTAAAATTGACAGGCAAAAATTATTTGAAATTCTTATTCAACAACTCGTGCAACTGTTTACCGGTTTTAAAATGAGGTATATTTCTTTCTTCTACCTTAACCTGTTCTCCCGTACGCGGATTTTTGGCAACACGAGGTGTGCGTTTGCGAACCGAAAATGCACCAAAACCTCTGAACTCAACTCTTTCCCCTTTGGCCAGAGAATTGATGATTTTATCAAAGACAACATTAACAATTCTTTCGACATCCTTTAACAACAGGTGCGGATTTTTATTTGCAATTCTTTCAATTAATTCAGATTTAGTCACTTTACCATACCTCTTTTAATAATCATTATGTTTTGTTTTATTTAAGTTATCCGTTTTTGATTTATAAATCAATATCGCATATTGAAAAAAAGCCAAAATTTTATTATTGACTTATCCAAAAGAAAAAACGCCTTATTATTGGTCATTTGCGGAAAGATGTTCCACCGCCAGTGTTTTTTCGGCCGGACCGAGTTGGATATCTTCAATTTTATCAATCCGACGGGAAATTTTTCCGGATGAAATTTTAATATCGCCGATATCTTTGTTTGCCATGTCAAAATGTTTGGACAGGCTTTCAATCCGGTCATCCAGACGAGTAATATCCTCAATCAGCGTTCCCACCTCTTTTTGAATAACACCGGCCTGCTCCCGCATTCTGGCATCTTTTAAAACAGCTCTGACCGTATTCAAAGTTGCCATTAAAGTTGTCGGAGAAACAATCCAGACCTTAGAACGGTAAGACGTTTCAACCACATCGGTAAAATTGGCATGTAATTCGGCGTAAATTGATTCCGAAGGCAAAAACATCAGTGCCGACTCAGCGGTTACTCCCGGAATGATATATTTATCGGCAATATCCTTGATATGTTTTAAGACCGAGGCTTTGAAAAAACGCTCGGCCTCCAGCTTTTCCCTGTCATTGGCAGCATTTCTCAATGCCTGATAGCTTTCCAAAGGAAATTTTGAGTCAATCACAATTGTTCCCGGAGGGTTAGGCAATTTCAACACGCAATCCGCCCGTTTTTGATTTTCCAAAACACACTGAAACTCATAAGCCGAAGGCGGAAGAATCGAGGTTACCAAATCATTCAGTTGAATTTCACCAAAAGCACCGCGGGCTTGTTTGTTGGAAAGAACCTCCTGAAGAGAAACAACCTGCTCCGACAAAGAAGATATTTTTTGTTGAGCAACATCAATTTTTGCCAGACGCTCCCGCAAATCATGAAGAGTTTCGTTTGTCTTATCAGTTGACTTTTGCAAACCGTCGCCAACGCTTTTGGTTACCGCCAGAAGTTTTTCATCCATGATTTTAAGGACTGAGAGTTTTTGCTCGTTTATCGCGTCTGCCAGTTTTGACTGCTGGGCCAGATTATTCTCGGACAGAAGAGAGAGTCTGCCGGCTAACTCGGCCTGCCCCCGAAACAAAGTGTCGGCAACGGAAGCCAGCTCTTTATTGTTTTTCGGCTTCAACAAAAGTATCAGGTTGCAAACAAATAAAAGAGCAACCAACCCTGCTAAAACAATAAGAATGACCTCTGCGTTCATTGACAACATCTACATTTCCGGAAGATTGCGACCCATTGCCAAGAATTTTTCCGTACGCTGCTTTTTCAGGTCTTCGCTGTTCATCGGCAACAACTCTTTCAAATTTCTCAACACAGCATCGCCAACTCTTTCAATCGTTGTTTTAACATCACGATGAGCTCCGCCGGTAGGTTCTTTGATGATTTCATCAATAATGCCCAGTTTTTTCAAATCCTGAGCAGTCAAATGCAATGCTTCCGTCGCTTCTTTAACTTTATCGGAAGAACGCCATAGAATAGAGGCACAACCCTCCGGAGAAATAACGGAATAAATGGAATTTTCCAACATCAAAACCCTGTTGGCAACGGCAATGGCTATTGCACCGCCGGAACCGCCTTCGCCGATAACGACAGAAACCATCGGAGCTCTGACCTGCAAACATTTTTCAATTGAAGAGGCAATGGCTTCAGCCTGACCTCTGGCTTCCGCCTCAATTCCCGGATAAGCACCGGCCGTATCCACAAAACTGATAACCGGAAGATTAAATTTGTCAGCCATTTCCATAAGGCGTTGAGCTTTGCGGTAGCCTTCCGGTTTAGCCATGCCAAAATTATATTTCATTCTGGTTTCCAAATCACGGCCTTTTTCTTGTCCCAAAACCACAACGGAAATGTTTTTAAAACGGCCGATACCGGCAATCATGGCTTCGTCATCAGCAAAAAAGCGGTCTCCGCAAAGCGGTGTGAAATCTTCAATCAACGCATAGACATAATCCAAACAATGCGGACGATCCGGATGGCGGGCAACCTGAGATTTCTGCCAAGGCGTCAGGTTGGCATAAGACTGTTTTACCTGTCTTTCCAACTTTTCCTGAAGACGTTTGACTTCTTGGGCAATATCGACATCCTCATCTTGAGCCAAAAGCCTTAAACTTTCAATTTTAGCTTCAATTTCAACAATATTTTTTTCAAAATCCAAAACTAATGTACTGTTGTTACTCATTTGAAATTCTCTTTATAAATTAATTCTTCCCAATGGTAGTAGCACAATTATTTGAAAATTTCGACTCTTATTTTTGATTGTTGTTAATTGTAAGGCAGATTTTAATTGAATTATCCGAGGAATAGAATAGTATAAGGTTTGGTTTCTGCTAAAAATTTAGGGAGTTTTTACCGTGTTGGCCTTAGCATTTTTTATTTCCGTTTTTTCAACCGTCAGCTGGCTGATATATACTTTTATGTATATCGGAGAGAAATTAAATGGCCTTTCGTTCAGTTCGCTGGGGTTAATCGACATCTCCGTCTACACGTCTTTGGTTTTGCTCCCTATCTTGGTTTTATGGATGGTTTTTGGTTATATCAATCAATATTTGTTATCCGGTACATTTAATAAAAATCTTTATTCTCTATTTAAGCAAATGAAAAAAAATCAGGATTACACAGACTTGATTGCCAGAATTATGTTGGAAGCCGAACAAGAAATTAAAGACGGTTTTATTTTGAATAAATTCGATATCTTCATATCAGACATGAACGAGCTTCTTTCTGAAACAATTTATCGTTCTGCCATCGCCTCTTCCGAACAAATTGATCGTTTGTGGAACAAAGTTCAAAACGGGGGAAAATGGTCTTTCGGAAAAGTTATTGTCGAAGTCAGTCAGAGCCAGCCGAACTTTCAGAGAAGAATTTTTGACAAGTCGCAGACTGATGCCGTTCTGGCGGGAACGGTTTTAGAATTTTGTGCCCGTTACAGCAGCTTGGTTTCCCTGTTGGAAAAACATGACAAAGAAAGAGTTTTCTTAAACATCATAGAAACGGGGATTTTCGGGAAAGTCTTTTCCATTATGGCTCCGATTGCCGATGAAATCCGCCGGAGCAGGGAAATATCATCCTCTCGTCCCGATTTTGTAAAAAATAACTTTGTTTCCGAACCGAAGCCAATCTTCTCCGCAAGAGAATCCGAAGAGCCTGTGCCTGCAGAACCTAAAAAGTCCCAAATGACTTATGTCAAACCGGCTATGCCTGTTCATCGGAAAACAGAAAAAAATGATATTAAATCTTTTATCACCTCCATTAACCCTTTTAAGAAAAAATCAGAACATTTTTCCAAAGAAGAACCTAAAATGGAAGAAACGGATCCGTTCTCCATGGCTTTACAAAGAAGTTTTGGTGAAGAACCTGTTTTTGAAGAGCCGACGGTAAGTGCTCCTTCTTATGAAGAAGAGGCTGTTTCCGTTCATAAAATCAGTTTTCCAGAAGAACCGGAAATTTCTACAATACAAGTCAGTCAAAGAGAAGAAGCAGAAAAAGAATTCTTCATTTCCGCACCTGATTTTGAACAAGAAGAAACATCTTCCGCTCCGGTTTTTTACAGAGAAAAAGCTGTTGAAGAAACAGAGGAAGCCCCTTTTTCAAGTACTCAGAAAGCTCTTAACAATCTGAAAAAAGAATGGGAAGAAATGAAAAAAATTGAAGAACCTGTTTCCGTCAAAAAAGCAGACGAAGACGAAACCTCATATTCTTATCCTTTTGGCGGTTGGACAGATGAGGAAAATTATTCAAAATAAATTCATCATTTTTCTTTTATTTGCGGCTGTTTTCGGATTTGGCAAAACAGCAGCGGCAGCGTACACCCCATTGTCTTCCCGCATAGCTTTGTATGGAGAATCCAAATACGGGCAAGGATTCACACATTTTGAATATGCCAACCCTCTGGCTCCCAAAGGCGGAAAAATCGTTATGCCGGAATACGGTGGTTTTGATAACTTTAATCCGTTCATTTTCAAGGGAATTCCGGCATCATCCGCGGCAGCCTTAACTTTGGACTCTTTGGGGATTTCTCCCGTTGATGACATTTCCACTGTTTATCCCCTCATTGCCAAAGCCTTTGAACTGCCTCAGGACAAATCATTTGTCGGATTTATTATTGATGAAAAAGCCAAGTTCAGCGACGGTTCTCCCGTTACGGCCGATGATGTTATTTTTTCTTTTAATGCTCTGATTGAAAAAGGTTCTCCTTTATATAAAGTTTATTACGCCGATGTTGATAAAGCCGTCAAAATCAACGACCGCCACGTCCGCTTTATCTTCAAAAAAGGAACTCAAAATAGGGAACTGCCTCTCATCCTCTCCCAGATTAAAATTTTTTCGAAAAAAGACTGGGAAGGAAAAGATTTCAGCAAGCCGTCTTTGATGCCTCCTCTGGGAAGCGGTCCTTATATTATTGAACGATTTGAACCGGGGAAATATATTGTTTTGAAAAGGAATCCCGACTACTGGGCAAAGGATTTTCCGGTTAACAAGGGGTTTTATAACTTTGATGAAATAAGGCTGGATTATTATCAGGATACAACCGTTACTCTGCAAGCCCTGTTTTCAGGAAACGTTGACTTGAGAGAGGAATATATTTCTAAAATCTGGGTAACCGGATATAATAACGACATCGTCAAAAGCGGAAAAATTATCAAAGAAGAAATGCCACATAATCAACCGGCGATTTTACAAAACTTCGCCTTTAATCTCCGCAAAGACAAATTTAAAGATAAAAAAGTTCGTGAGGCAATCGGGTTAGCTTTTAATTTTGACTGGGCTAATGATAAACTTTTTTACAACCAATATCAGCGAATCTACAGTTACTTTACCAATACAGGCATGGAAGCCGTCGGACTTCCTCAAGGCAAGGAACTGCAAATATTGAACAAATACAAAGATATTCTGGATAAGAGTGTTTTTGAAAAAGCACCATCCCTGCCCAGCCATAAAGATTATATGGAAACAAGGCAAAATCTGCGACAAGCTGTTTCTCTGCTCAAAGAGGCCGGATATGACTTCAAAGACGGAACTATGACCAACGTGCAAACCGGAGAAGCTTTGGAATTTGAAGTTTTGAGCAACTCTGCAAACGGCAGTGCCTTTACGCGGGTCATGCTGCCGTTTATTGACAATCTGAAAAAAATCGGCATAAAAGCAACGTTCAGAAACATTGAAGTAAGCGTTTTCAAAAACCGTTTGGACAATTTTGATTTCGACATGGCAATTATCTCTTACGGCGTCAGTCCGATGCCCGGAAACGAACAATTTGAAATCTGGGGCTCCAATGCCGCAGACATCAGGGGAAGCAATAATATTATCGGAGTCAAAAATCCGATTGTAGATGAGTTGATAAAAGGGATTGTGCAATCCGAACACAAGGACGATTACACAGCTTACGTCCGAGCTTTGGACAGGGTTATGCTTAATGAACATTATCTTATTCCGCAATGGTATTCTCCTTACAAAAGAGTGGCTTACCGGAACAAGTTCGGACATCCGACAACCAATTTAAAAATCGGTTTTCAACCGTATACATGGTGGATAAGACAAGATCAGGAGGCCGCCTCAAAATGAGAAATTATATTTTTAAGAGAATCCTGCTAATACCGGCAACTTTATTTGGGATTCTGGTTATAAACTTCATAATTATTCAAATGGCTCCGGGCGGCCCCGTAGAACACACTTTGGCAAAATACAGAGGATTGAATGTTGATGCAAAATCACAGTTTTCCGCCTCTGCTCAGATGAATATGGATGCCGCAGGAAGCAAATATCAGGGAGCTCAGGGTGTGCCGGAGGATTTAATTAAGGAACTTGAAAAGCAGTTTGGATTTGACAAGCCCGTTCATGTTCGTTTTGCAAAAATGCTTAAGGATTATGCTCTTTTTGACTTTGGAAAAAGCTACTATCAAGACAAAACCGTTTGGCAGTTAATTGTCGAAAGAATGCCCGTGTCCGTTTCTCTGGGATTATGGTCGACATTGATCATTTATTTGATAGCTATCCCGTTGGGTATCAAAAAGGCTGTTCGGGACGGCTCCAATATGGACATCTGGACGTCTTTCGCGGTTATTGTCGGTTCGGCAATACCGGTCTTTTTGTTTGCGGTGTTTTTAATCGTGTTCTTTGCCGGAGGAACTTATCTGCAATGGTTCCCGCTGAGGGGTCTCACTTCCGACAATTGGGAAGAGCTTTCATTTGTCGGAAAAATCATTGATTATTTTCACCACATCGCTTTGCCGGTTACGGCCATGGTTATCGGCGGGTTTGCCAGCTTGACCATGCTGACAAAAAATTCTTTTATGGATGAGATAAATAAACAATATGTTTTAACCGCCCGTGCCAAAGGATTAAACGAAAATCAGATTTTATACGGTCATGTTTTCCGCAACGCAATGCTTATCGTTATTGCAGGTTTTCCTTCCATGCTGATAAAAATGCTGTTTACCGGAGCTTTGCTGATTGAAGTGATTTTCTCTTTAAACGGCTTGGGGCTGCTTGGCTATGAGGCTATCATGACCAGAGATTATCCGATAATTTTCGGAACATTGTATATTTTTGCGTTACTGGGACTAATTTTGAAACTTATCAGCGATATTACCTATTCCGTTGTTGACCCGAGAATTAATTTTGAAGCTCAAAATTAAGCCGAACGAGAATTGTTCCGAGAAAGAATTTTGGCAATCGTCGTTTCCAAATCTTCGCTTTGACGAGATTCAATAATTTCGATAATTTCAACTTCTTTTTTATCCAAACGACGGTTAATGCCTATAGAATCGTAATACTGCTTGCTGGCATTATATAATTTTGCGGCTTGAAGGCTGTTGCCTTGTTCATAGTAATACTGCGACAGCATTTTATTGGCATTGGCAACTTGTCGCGGATAAACATCTTCATCGGCCAAATTGATAACATTTTGATATGCCCACATTGCCTTGTTATTGCTGTCTGCTTTTGCATAGCTGTCAGCAACCCGGCTCCAGGCATTGACATTATGAGGCAACAGTTCAATCGACAGCTCAAACGCTCCCGTAGCCAAATGAATATCCGTTAAAGAAGCTAAAGTTCCGAAAGTACAGGCATTATTTGACGTTTCCGCAAAAATGGCATCCCTTTTGGCACCGAGAGCCATCGTAGAACCGCGGTCGATAGCGTTGTCCATAAGAGCTTCAATCAAAGCCAGTGCCAGAGAAGGATCGCCTTTTGCCAGATGAAACAAAGCTGCATCCTCTCTCGGCAATTGCCGCTCGGACGAAAGATTGCGGAATTTATCATTAAGACACAAGACGATAAATTCTTTTGTAGCATCAATTATCTGCAAAACATCATCTTCAGAACAAGTTCCCTGATTGCGATACATAATTGTCTGGGCGATTTTCAAATCATCCACTCCGCGGCCGATCATGTCAATAATCAATCCCATTAAATCCGGCAGCGTTTTCCGGCTTTGATGGTATTGAAGATTCATTGTCTGCGTATCAATTTTTTCCAAAGCGTCCTGAGCAATTTTATTTTTTGACCAGTCTAAATCTATGACATTCTTTTCTCTGAATTTTTCACGAGACTTTTCCTCTTCGGCAACTTGCTCTTTTTCTTTTTTATTTTTTTCGTCTTCTTTTTCAGCCCGTTCTTTTTCTTCCTGCTCCGCTTGTTCTAAAGCCTGCCGCTGTTTGGCCGCCTGTTCTTGTTGTTCGGTATAAAGTTTTTCGGCTCGGGATTGTTCAAGCTCCCTTTCCAACTCTTTTTCAAGTTCTTTTTCCAACTCCAGTTCATTGGTTAATTCTTGGGCAACATCCTCATCCAAATCCTCAAAAACGGAATTTGTCTTTTTTCTGCTTGAAACCGCCTGATCGCTTTTCAAAAAAGAAACGATAGATTTGACATACAAAACGATAATCAGGAAAAGAAACAGAATGAAGGCCAGCAGCATCAAGATAATCGAGGCCAGACGAAGATTATTTGCACCGGATAAATAGCGGTTTAACACACTTGCCAAAACATCAATGTTATTGGATACGGAACTTAGAAAATCCACAGAGGACAGAATAGTTATTATATGTTCCTGCATTATTTTAAGGGCACCATTTACAAATTTTTAATTAATGTTTAGAATACCACTGTTATGAAAGGCATTATATAGTGATGTTTGTGAAAAAACAATAACAAAACATAACGGAAATAAATTAATAATGGGTTACCTCAGTCAAAAAAAGAAATTTGAACGTTTGAATATTGTTCTGAACAGTCTGCTGGTTTTTATCGGTATTATTTCCGTTTTGGCTTTTTTTAATGAAGGAAACGGCTTTTTTGCTTATCTGAACACTTGGCGGCTGCAACTGTACATTATTGCAATCGGACTGTTTTTAACGGCTTTGTATTATAAGTTTTTTATTCAGGCTTTTCTGGCTTTTTTATTTATTTTAATTAACTACTTTGTCATCGCTTCCGCCACCAACATTATGGTCAACGTAGAAAGCAGCGGCGAAAACAAAATTTCTATTGTTTATCAAAATGCCACCAAAGAAATTGTCCCTTTGGTTAATGAGGCGAAAAAAGCTCAGGCGGATTTAATCGGTGTTAATCACAAGCACTCTATTATGCTTCCGGAAGTATTGCTTTCTTACAAAATTTTTCATAATACCGCCAATTTGGACAAGAGTTTTATTCTGACCAATTTAAATTCAGAACGGGCAGGAAAATTAAGATTCAGCAAAAATAATGTCGCTTCTTTCGTTAACGCGGAAAAAGACGGTAAACGTTTTGTTTTCATTAATATTGATTTCTCAAACATCGCCCATAGTGAAAAAGACGTTGTTTTCCATAATCTGTCCGAATTTATTTTGAAACAGGACGAACCGGTTATTATTGTCGGGGATTTCGGTATTCCGGCGTGGTCTAAGACTTTTCAGGATTTTTTGGTAAAAACGGGGTTGGAAGTGAAAAACCGTGTGGTTCTGAGCGACGGTAAAAGTTTGATTAATCCGTTCCATTCCCCGACAATAAATGTTTTGGCGTATAAGAATTTCGGATTACACAAGCTTGTTTTCTTAAAAAAATCAAAAAATCCGAATTATCCGTTATTGTTTGAGTTGAATTTCTAGTTTAGCGAGCCGTTTTTCGATAATTTTAGAGAGTTCGTTTTCACCAAAGGCTTTGGCATATTCCAAAGCGGTCTGAAGTGTTTTTTTGGCTGCGTCAAAATTACCGCAACGATATTCTATCAGGCTGATGTTGGCATAGTCGGTAGCTATACCGGTCAGGCGGTCGTTTTTTTGTTCCAAAGACAATGACTGCAAAAACAAACCTTTTGCCCTTTTAAAATCTTTCATCTGTAAGAAAATCAACCCCAAAAGATTATAGGCATTGGCCGGATGAAACGAACTTTCATTTTTCCGGCTGACCGTGATAATTTTTCGTAAAAGGTTTTCCGCTTCTGAAAATCGTTTAAGCTCAAACAGACAAAGAGCCTGTAAATACATACTTTCCAACATGGCGGAAAGATTGGAACCCTTATAAAGTTTTTCTGCAGTTTCCGCCGAGGAAAGTGCTTTTTTATATTTTTTTTGCTCATAATGGATATGGGCAAGCAGTTCTTGTCCGAAAGCAAGGCTCTTTTTATCGGAAGACATTTGAGAAACCAAAGAAAGCTTTTTAACGGCAGATTTGTATTCTTTTTGCAAAAGCAGCATTAATGCCTGCTGATTATAAATATCTGCCAGAGCTGTATTTCTTTTAATTTCCGCGTTAATTTTTTCGGCTTTTTCAAAATAAGCAGCAGCCTCTTCAAAGCGTTCCTGCAAAACCATCAGCATTCCCAAATTTCCGCAAACATCGGCACATCCCGCCCGGTTTCCCAATTTCTCGTTAAGTTTTAGAGCTGCATCAAACATAAACTGAGAAACATCTTCCACACAGCTTATGCGATAAACGGTTCCCATTTGCTGACAGGCTTTGGCTTCCTCGTAATAAGCCTTTTCTTTATTGAACAATTTAATTGCCAAAGAACAGTTTTCCGACGCGGAAAGCATATCTCCGTTGGCAAGATTGAAAAAACTCTGATAATAAGCATATTTCGCTCTAACATACCTTGAAGCTTTTTTTAAGTTGATATTCTCCAGAGCCAAACGAGTTTTGGGCAGATTTCCCCGACAAAAATACATTGCCGCCAACTCTATTGTCATTTCCTGCCGAGCCGGATTTTTTCTAACTTCTTTTTCAATCAAGGGGATGGCTTCCGAAAGGTTTTGAAAAGCTTTCAGGATTTCAGCTTCGAAAACTTTGTCATGCTTTTTCAGGTAAGTTTCCGCCGGAGACGTTTTTCCGAAACACAGATAAAGCAAAGCTCTCTTGGCGGAGGAATTATGTTCTTTGATTAAAAATCGCACCACACTCTTTAAAACCTGTTCCGAAAAAAATATCTCTCCGTTAAAGGTTTGTTGACGAAGGACAAAAGCTTTGGACACAAGTTTATAAAAATGATCCAAAACCATCCGCCGATAAAAGGCTATGACGCTAAACGCCGCATATCCGAAAATTGCAAAAAGTGTCAGGTATTTCATAAAATCTTTACGCTATGTTAGTGTTTTTATCATTATAATCATGAATAACATTATAAATTATATATAGGGATTTTTTTAATATGGCTATCTCAAAATTAAAATCAGAAGAACTTTATAAAAAGTGCGATCCTAAAAAATTTGATTTTATGACTACCGCAGAACTGGAAGAACGCCTTTCCGCTTTAGGGCAAGACAGAGCTTTAAGTGCCGTAGAACTTGGCATTAACATTAAATCAAAAGGATACAATCTGTTTTGTTTGGGACCGGAAGGAACCGGAAAAACCAGTTTGGTAAAACGTATTCTGGTTAAAGAAGCCAAAAACCGCCCGACACCGGATGACTGGGCATATGTTTATAATTTTGAAGAGCCACATAAACCTGTTGCCATTCACTTCCCGGCAGGAAAGGCTGCTGAATTTGCCAAAGATATTGATAAGCTTATTGAAGAATTTTCCGTTTCCATCCCTTCCATTCTGGAAAGTGATGAATACAAAGCAAGCCTGAGCATCATCAAGGAAAAATACAAACAAAAAAAAGAAGAATATATTCGTTTATTGCAGAAAAAAGCCAAAGGCAAGAGCGTTTCTCTGCTGCATATGCCGGTCGGATTGGTCGTCGCTCCGGTTAAAAACGGCGAAGTTTTGAGCCCGGAAGCTTTTGATGAGTTACCGGAAGACGAGAAAAAATCTCTGATTGACGATTTGAACGTTATGCAGGAAGAGATTGAGAACGCCGCTCAAGACCTTCCGGAATGGGAAGAAAAACAGCGAAAAGAAATTGCTTCCCTGCGTGAAAAATTCATTAAAGTAGCCGTAAAAAAACCGATTAACGAACTTCGGTTACATCATAAAGCTTATAAAGGAGCCGTTGAGTTTCTGAAAAATGTTCAGAAAAATATCATTGATAATATTGATGACTATTTGCCGAATCAGGAAAATGCCGCCGGGGCAGAAGAAGGCGATGCTTTGTCTGCTTTACTCTCCCGCATGAATAAGCCGGAAGAAGACAAATTTGCAAAATTCAAGGTTAACGTTGTCGTCAAAAACGAGCCGGATTCCGGGGCTCCGATTGTTCATCTGGATCATCCGACACAAGGCAATTTGGTGGGTAAGGTTGAACGAATCCAGCAATATGGTGCTCTCTTAACCGACTTTACGTTAATTAAAGCCGGAGCACTCCACAGAGCAAACGGCGGTTTCTTACTCATTGACGCCCGCAAACTTCTTGTTCAGCCTTATGCCTGGGACTCCTTAAAACGGGCTCTTGCTTCCAAAAACATTAAAATCGAAACACCGGGAGATGAAACCAGCTTTACGACCATTTCGTTGGATCCGGAACCAATTCCGTTGGATGTTAAAGTTATTTTGACCGGAGATGCCGAGCTTTATGAGCTCTTATCCGAACGGGATCCTGACTTTTCCGATTATTTCAAAGTCGAGGCCGACTTCGGCGTTTTGATGGACAGAACAGATGAAAACGAGATTGAATATGCCAAGCTAATCGGTTCCCTGTCAAAGAAGAAAAAACTTCGTTCTCTGAACAAACAGGCCGTCGCCAAAGTTATTGAATATTCATCCCGATTGGCGGAAGATTCCGAAAAATTAACCGCACACATCGCCTCTATCGGTGATTTGTTAAGAGAAGCCGACTATTGGGCTCGCAAATCCAAGTCCAACCAAATCGGCAAAAATCACATTGAACAGGCCGTTGAAGCCCAAATTTACCGCAGCGACCGTATCAAACAGGCCATGTTGGAACAAATCGACAAAGGAACTATCCTTATGGATGTTGAAGGAAAACGTGTCGGACAGATTAACGGTTTGGTTGTTTATAACTTCTCCCGTTTTTCTTTCGGAAAACCGTCCCGTTTGACAACTCAGGTTCGTATCGGCCGCGGCGACTTCGTAAACATTGAACGAGAAGTTGAGATGAGCGGACCTATCCACTCCAAAGGCGTGTTGATTTTGCAAGCTCTGTTAGCCAACCGTTTCGCTAAGGACAGTCCGTTATCTTTGGAAGCCTCCATCGTTTTTGAACAATCTTACGGCGGCGTAGACGGCGACAGTGCCTCTTCCACCGAATATTACTGCATGCTTTCGGCGATTGCCAATATTCCTATTAAGCAAAGCATTGCCGTTACCGGTTCCATCAACCAATTTGGCGAAATTCAGCCAATCGGCGGCGTAAACGAAAAGATTGAGGGTTTCTTCGACGTTTGCAATCATCGCGGCTTGACCGGAACACAAGGGGTTGTCATTCCTCGCACCAATGTCAAAGACTTGATGTTGAGAGAAGATATTCTGAATGCCGTTGATGAAGGAAAATTCCATATTTACGCCGTAGATACCGTAGATGACGGTATTGAGGTTCTGACCGGAATTCCGGCCGGAAAACCTGACAAGCACGGCAACTATCCGAAAGGTACCGTTAATTACGAGGTTAAAAAGAGCCTGACCGAATACTACAAAAAGTATGTTCGTTATGCCCGTGAAACTTATGGCTGCATAGGTAAATAATGTACAAAATACTTTTTGTTTGCCAAGGAAACATTTGTCGCTCTCCAACCGCGGAAGGAATCATGCGGAAGCTGATAGTCGATGCAGGTTTGGACGGGGAAATAAGTGTGGATTCTGCCGGAATTTCTGCTTATCATCAGGGAGACATACCGGATTTACGTTCCATTGAATGTGCGGAACGACACGGAATAAACTTAAGGTATTTACGTTCTCGCCCTGTTAAAGCCGAGGATTTTGCCGAGTTTGACTTAATTTTGGGAATGGATGACAATAATATTGAAGACTTGTCTTGGCGACGACCGGACGGTGATGATCGTTACCGCAAAGCTTTGGTTAAAAAATTATTGGAATATGCTCCCGAATACGGAGAAAATGTTCCCGATCCGTATTATCATAATGGTTTTGACAAGGTTTTTGAGATGATGGAAGCTGCTTGTAAAAATCTGTTAAAAAAACTGTCAACAAAATAAAGCTATATTTAGCCCCTCTCTCTTAAGAGGAAGTTCTAAACAAAAAGCTCCTGAAAAAGGAGCTTTTTGTTTGTAAACTTATGTTCCTAAAAAAATGAGCAATTACCGGCACCCGGCGGGTGGTCAGCGACCGCCGGCGAAAATCAGAAACGCTGTTTGAAATGTAACAGAAATGTGAAATTGCGTTTAAAAGCGTGGGTGTACACACTTTTTTGTTGCAAAA
>DBFWPL010000019.1:0-75968 GCA_048463395.1 Alphaproteobacteria bacterium
GTTGAAATACATAACAAATACTTAGTATTAATCATAGCACACCCCACACAGTTATAAAATCTAAAGCCTACACACTATCTATACTAAGTCATTTTTTTTTTTTGCAACAAAAAAGTGTGGTTAGGGGAGCTTTTTTTATGCGTTCATCATCAAAAAACCCCTTTTAATATTTTTAAAAGGGGTTTCGGGTTTCTCTTTTAGAGATGATCAAATGTTATTCGCCGGATTTGATTTTTTCAATCAATTCCTTAACTGACGGAATCCCATCGCGATAGAGCGGATCTGTCGCAAAACGGTAAACCTGATGTCCGGCAAACAATAAATTGTCCTTAATGCTTCCGTTATGGCCGACATCGTATAATGTCTTATGAATGCAATAAGAACGCGGGTCAGGAAGACGACCGGTTGTTCCGTTTGCTTTTGACCATGTGGAGAACTGGCATTGCGACAAACAGCCGACACATTCGGCTCTGTCGATTTTCATCTGTTTCCAGTCTTCCGGAGTCATAAAGACAATCGTGTTGTCCGGTGTTTCTTTAATCTCCGTCAAACCGGCCGAAATTTGCTGCTCGGCTTTTCCGGCATCTTCAGGACGGATATAAACCGTTTTGGTTTCGCTCATTTCCAACGGATGAGAAAATTCGCTGTTTTGCTCTGTTGAAAAAGCAATCTCACCGTCTTTGCGAGAAATAAGCTTTTCCAAAAAGGTATTCTTAATTGCGGACGAGAAGAAACCCGTCGGGCTGAACTTCTGCAAGATAACATCGCCTTTTTTCAAGTTCAGCATCAGTTTTTTCCATGCGTCGCTGATAGGGCTTTCTTTGGTAATCATTGGACGTGTACCGAATTGGAAGGCGATTTTGCCGATTTCCGGATTGTCAATATAATCCTGCCAGTCTTTTAAGGACCAGACGCCGCCGGCTAAAATAATCGGAATATTGTCCAGACCGATTTTGTTCATAACGGAACGCAGCTCGACCAAACGGCTGTAAGGACTCTGCGGCTGAGCAGGGTCTTCGGCGTTGGAAAGACCGTTATGTCCGCCGGCCAGCCATGGATCTTCATAAACCACGCCGCCGAGAAACTCTTTAAAATTGGCATAAGCTCTTTTCCACAAAACCTGAAAAGCACGGGCAGAGGAAACGATAGGGTAGTAGTATACCCCGAACTTGGAAGCCAACGCTCCCAAATGATAAGGCAGCCCGGCACCGCAGGTAACACCGTGGATTAACCCTTTGGCACGTTCCAAAACCCCTGTCAAAATACGTTCTGAGTCTGCCAATTCCCACAGCATGTTCATGTGAATACGGCCTTTGCCGTTAGAAACCTCGTGGGCGACCTGAGCCTGAGCCACGCCGCCGCGAATGGCGTATTCAACCATTTCTTCGTGGCGTTCCTGACGAAGTTTCTTTGAAAATTTTTCAATAATGACATTTCCCATATTATCATAGAAGTCAGGGCTGACGCCGGAGAATGTTCCGACGCAGTTTTCTGCGGCCCAGGCACCGGAACTGCGTCCGTCGCTGGCATTAATCCCTTTTCCGCCTTCAATCAGCGGTAAAACTTCCTTACCGGAAATCATGATTGGATTGAGTTGTTTCACTGTTTTTTTTCCTTAATAGCTATTAAACGAAAAAAATGTAACACAAAATATTTTATTTGTAGAGAAAAAAATAACGAATGTTACATTTTTGTTACATTATGAAAAGTTACCTTGTTAAAGACAACAGGTTTTGCGGAATATCGTTAATTGAAACTAAGGCGATAATCATGCAAATAAGGGCATAAACTTGTAACATTTGCGTCAAAGCTTTGTTTTGCAGCAATGGAACTTTAGCACTGTATGTCTTCAAGATTTTATTGATACCGAGCATAATAAGCGTTGTAATAATTGCCTGCATTCCTATTCCCAAGCTGATAATACTGTCGGCTATCGGAGACAGCATTTTATACAAAAAAGTAAAGAACAGCATATAAACAGAAATTGCTGTCAAGCATATATTTCTTATTTTGTGGTTTTCAAGAGCTTTTTCTTCTTTATTTTTTTGAAGATTTTCAACCGAAAGGGAAGAGATTTCCATTCCGCGGATTTTTTGCGGAGTTTCTCTTTGCTTTCGAATGTCATTTATCGTGCCGAGAAAACGCTCTTCGGCAATGCATTGCCCGCACCCTTTGGGGGTAAAATAAACATGATTTGAATTTTTTTTGCAGGTTTTCATATGATGAAGCAAATACCATAAATGTTCCTGCCATTCTTTGGCCGTCGGACGTTCTTGTCCTTTGACGAATGCCCTTTCAAACAACTCAAGGGTTTTCTTGTCAAAATACTCGTGCAGACTGTACGGGTGCGGAGCCTGATAAGTGTCCGGCCACAAACCGTAAGCATAATGGTATTGCTCTATACGGTTTTGGATTGTCAGCATATCTTTATCATTTTTGCGGGGCACGCCGGAGAAAGGATGAATCCCGTTGTTAAGTAATTTGAAAATAATGACCGCCAAGGCAAACTTATCCTGCTCTTCGCCCATTTCCTCGCAGGAGAGTTCCATTCCTTCGGGATAAATATATTCCTCACTGACAAATTCAGCAGGATAGCGGTTTTTTTCTCCTTTAATTGAGAACCCGTCGCAGTCGACCATGGCGACCATCATTGTTTCTTTGTAAACGGAAACATTGGAAGGCTTAAGGTCGACAATATAATGTCCGCATTTATGCAAGGCGGCCACCATGGAAGTAACGTTGTAAGCGGCATAAATCCGGTAAGCGTATTTTTCCGAGAGTTGAAGCTTTTTGCGAATGGCTTTTTGCATGAGGTGGTCAAGAGAAACGGCCTCGCTCATGTTGATAAGCGGCATGGAGTAGCCCACGCAAAATCCTTTCTCGTCCTCCAGAATGGCTTCCGGCCATGCGATTTGAACATATTCCACCCCGTCTTTAAGAGCCGGCGGAAAAACCGGACGGTTTAACAGCATGGCTTCCAGTTTTTGACGATTGGTGCTGCTTTTGCTCCGTTTATGAAAAATTTTGATAACGCTGTTCGGATGATTCCGGTTAAGGTAAATTTTTCCGGCGGCACCGCCTTTGTTAATCAATTGCCCTAATTGAACTTTTTCAAAATGTCCGTCGCCGTAAATGGCGTTATAAAAAACCGGTTCCGTATTTTCCATTACATTTTGACCCATAAAAGCGTTTTGTCATCGGAATTAAGCTTTTTTGCTTTCGGAGTGTTAAACGTATTGTTCAACGCCCGAACGGCTTTGTTTTTGCAGGGTTCGTTCAGCAAAAAATCATTAATCGGGAAAATAAAGCCTTTTTCCAACTTGGAAAAATCATTTGAGAAAGCAAAGTTTGTCAGTCCGTCGCTCATCAAAAAAACCGTGTCCGGATTTTCAAAACTGGTAAACCGCAGAAAATCCTTCCAGTCATCCATAGTGTAAAAAAACGTTTCACAGGCAAACAAACCGTTATGCGGGCGGGAAACGATAAATTCATTATTGCTCTCGGTGTTGATAGCTAAAGCGGCTCCGTCCCCGATATGGAAAAACAGTCCTTGTTTGCGGTTGGAAACATATCCGACGATTGTTGCCGCAAAATCGGTAATACCGTCTTCGTTTTTGGTTTTGTTCAAACGATGCCGGAGCAGTTTTCCTCTGGCGACCTCAATAGCCTCGAAAATTCTTTGGCGAATGGTTTTGAACGATGTGTTTTCCAACAAGTCAATCATTGTCTCGCAAATAATTCGGGCTCCGATTTTTCCGTATTTTGCGGAACCGGCACCGTCGGATACGACAGCCACGAAATTTTTGCCTTTATCGGAATAACGACAATAATCCTGACACGGCATTTGCTTGGTTTTATGCAAGGGACCGATAATACTGGTTGCGACAACCTTTATATTTTTTTTCTTATTCTTCATCCCAATCGCCTGTATCTTCAAGTAAGTCCGGAACATTCGGAGCAGCTTTGGAAATGCAGGAGACGCTGCGGCTGAGCCAGAGGAAAAACTCCGTAAACTTCAGTCCGGTCAGACGTTTGGGCGACATAAGGGAAAATTTTGCCAGCTTGTCAAGATTTGCTCCCTGAGTGCCGACGGCATGAACAACAACTTTTTTGTTTTGTTGGGCAAGACGGCATTTTTTTGCAATGATTTCCCAGTCATAATCGGTTGGTTCTCCGTCGCTGATTAAGAATATCCACGGGCGTTTGGAGGTAATGCCGCAACTGTCATAAAGACACTTTTGTTCTTCAATTTTTTGCAAAGCAAGTTCCATGGCTTTCCCGAGCGGGGTTAATCCGCCGGCTTCCATTGTCGGAGCGGTAAAATTCATGGCGTCAATCCAGTCGGAAGAAATAAGGGCTTCGTCTTTGCCGAAAGCTTTAATGATAAGGAGCTGCACTCTGGAGCTGGCGTCGATGTCTTCTTTGAGTTCTTTTTCAAGAGCCTTTAGTCCGGCGTTGAGCTGCTTAATCGGTTCGCCCCGCATGGAGCCGGAACAATCAAGAACCAGCACGCACGGCGTTCTCTCGTTTGCATTATCGGCAAATTCGACATAGGGAATCATATCGTCTTGAAAATCATCATTAACAGCCATAATAAACTCCTTGTTTTCTAACGTCTTGGATAATTATGAGGATATCCCGTTCCTTCCACGGGAGACGGGTTTGACATTTTTCCGCAGGCCGAAAGATGAATAACAGCGGCAAAAAGCAAGACGGCGGCAAAAGCTTTTATCAAATATTTCATTTTTCTTAACCTTTTCCTTGTATCAGTAATAATAATACTTATATAGTACGAAAAGCGGGTAAATACAAAACTTAAAACTCAGTTATTAATAGGCTTATGAAAAAAAAATTATACATATTTTTGTCTTTGCTGGTGTTTTTGTCCGGATATGCGGGAGCAGTCGCCGCAGCCTTAAATCTTTACGATTCTCCGCGGGATTTGCCTGGTAAAACGATTTATGACAATAATAATAAAAAATTTAAATTGAGTGATTTCAAAGGTGATTTTGTTCTGGCGGTTTTCTGGTCCAGATATTGTGCACCCTGCCTCAGGGAAATGAAAGGATTAAATGAGTTTGCCAATCAGACGAGAGGCGACGGCATACGGGTCATCATCATTTCTCCGTCGGGAGAATGGCAAACATCTGAAGAACGCGACCATTTGCTGGAAAAATTCCATGGCGGAGATTTGGAAAGCTTTGTCGATGTCAAAGGCGACGTTGCCGAAAGTTTGGGAATCTTCACTTCGCCGAATACGGTTCTGATAAATAAGGAAGGCAAGGAAATCGGGCGTATTCGGGGAGCCGTGGAATGGGATGATGACGATGTCATCGAGTATATTTACAAAATCAAATCCCAGTACAACTAAGGAATAATCATGACAAAAAAATTATATATAAATTGGGATGAATTTCATAATCATGCCAAAGAATTGTGTGAAAAAATCAAACAAAACGGAAAATATAACAAAATTGTAGCTATCAGCCGCGGTGGTTTGATACCGGCGGGGATTTTGGCTTATGAACTGGATATCCGCAACTCTCAGGCGATTAACATCTCAAGTTACGATGAAGATAAGCAGCGGAATGATGAAGATATTGAGATTTTCGGCAATGTCGGCGAGGTTGATGAAAAAACCCTGATAGTGGATGATTTGTCTGATACGGGAAAGACTTTCCGTATCTTGCGGAAACTCTATCCGCAAGCAAAATATGTTGCGGTGTATGCAAAAGAAAAGGGACGTTCCGTGGTTGATATTTATGCCCGTTCCATGCCCGATGAGTGGATAGTTTTTCCTTGGGACTAAAAAAATATCCCGAATATTTCGGGATATTTTTTTGCTGAGTTATTCTGAAATTACAAATCCGGAAACATATTCATCCCGCGGGATAAGCGGGTCATTTGCGTTTCAATTGACGTCGCCAGATTAAGCTTGCCGCCCTTGATAATGCCGCGGACTTGGTCGCCTTTGGTGCTGACAGGGTTGGCAAACAGGAAGCTGACAGCCGGTATTTTGTGTTCAAAACCGTGCAGACTCTGGTGTAAAACGCCTAACATACCGCGAGAAAACAGGTCATAAGCCAACTCTTCGCTCATAGTGGTAGAGGCAGCGTATTTAACCACAGAGTTAATGGCGTCGGTAATATTGTTGGCGTGAATGGTAGAAAGTACCAGGTGGCCGGAGGTTGCGGCTCTCAAAACTTCGCTGGCCGTTTCCGGCGTACGGATTTCTCCGACCAGAATATATCGAGGTTTGGAACGCAGGGCGGATTTTAACCCTTCTCCCCAGTTTCCCTGAGGCGGCTGGGTTTGTTTGCATAATCCCAACCCGCCGGCAACGGAGTGATAAACGCCGTCGAGAGGCATTTCGGTCGGATCTTCAATCGTGTAAGCAAAACCGCCTTGCAAGGTCAGATATTCTTTTAACAAACTGGAGATAGCTGTGGTTTTTCCGGCTCCGGTCGGTCCGGCCCAGAGAATAAGGCCGGAAGCCGTTGAAAGCGACAGTAAGTATTGAGCCAATTCCGGCGGAAAGCCCAAAGCTCCGAACGGAGGAACTTTCTTTGGCATTTTTCGGGCACAATATTGAACGCCATAAATGGACATAGTTCGTTCCACGCGATAGAACACGTCATCATAAAGCAAAGAGTAACTTGGGTTTTGTTTATCCCAGCCGTTTTCTAAAATCTGATAGAAAATTTCAAAATCTTCGGCAGATAAAACGGCCAGTCCGTTTGCTGTTCTGTTATCGGGAATATAAGCAGTTCTGTCCGGCGTAATGTAAATATCGGAGAACGGCACATCGTTAATTTTAACCATAGAAGCCTCATATGTAAAAGATAATCCTGAGTATAACTTACGCTCTATGTCTTAAAAAATATTAAAGTTTATAGTAATATCAAAAAAACATTTTGATTTTTGGAAAAAATATGTTTAGAAAACTGACTTTTTTGTTGTTATTGAGTTTGGAACCGGTCTGGTTTCATTTTTGTTTGTTTCCGCAGAACGGATTTTCCGAGCTTTCGGCTTTTATAATCTTTGTGCAGGGAATTGCACTGTTTTTATTGCTCTTAACGTTGGAAAAACTTCCCGTTGCCGTGTTTCTCTCGTTAGAAAGCCTGTTTTTTCTGATTTTGATTGCTTATCACAAATATTATGCCGATCCGCTGAGCTTGTCGGCTATGATTGGACAAATCAACGAGGCGGGAACTTTTGCTGCCAAATCCCCGTTCAGCTTGTTTAACCGGTACAGTGCGATTGTTTTTGTTCTTTATCTGCTCAAAGTCGGGTTTGTGTGGAAATATTATCAGCCCTTTTCGGATGTGTGGATAATAAGGGGCGGAATAGCAGCTCTTTTGATTCTTTTTGTTTTCCTGACCCATGGAAATTATGGCCGGCAATGGTTTTCCATTAACGATTTCAAACGTTATGTCCGTGAGTTGGGATATCCGCAAGGGTGGTGGTATGAGGCGATGATGGCCTGGGATAAAAGAGCCATGGAGCAGGAAATTTTAAGCAATGCGGCTTTGCCCGAACCGGAACTGAATGATGATTTTAAGCAGATTAAACCAACGAAGAACATATTTATCATACAAGTGGAAAGCTTGGATTATGAAGGGGTGTTTAAAAAGATAAACGAAAAGGAGGTTATGCCTTTTCTCAAGTCTCTTCGGGATAAAAGCTTGTTTTATACCCTGCTTCCGCATGATAAGAAAGCTTCAGCCAATTCTGACTTTACGATGTTGACCGGTACTTCAGTATATGACGATACCTATTCGGCAATTTATATGTTGCTGTTACCGTCGGTTTATGAACAAATAGAAACCGTTCCGCAGCTGTTGAAGGAAAAAGGCTGGCATACCGCTTTTTATCACGGTTATAAAGGGTGGTTTTTCAATCGTGAAGAACACATAAAAGGAATGGGTTTTGACGAGGTGTTTTTTGAAGATACGCTCCCTTTGACAACCTCCAAAGGAGAATGGGGCTTTGATGATAAAGACTTGTTTACGCATGTTTTAAAAACACAAACGAATAAAAAGAACTTTAATTTTATGATTACGGTCAGTTCTCACGAAAGTTTCAACATAGGAACAACGCATAAGACAGTTGTTGCTGAGCCACAAACCTTGGCAGACAAGTATTTTAATGCCTTAAATTATGTGGATGAGGCCTTACGGATGTTAGTAGACGGAGCTCCGGAAGATAGTTTGTTTATCATTTATTCCGACCACCACAGCGGCATAACCGAAGACAAAAGAACGGTTTTTCTGGTTTATGGCAAAAATCAACAGCTTCACCTTGAACGGGAAACGGAATTTAACGGTCTTCCGCCACAGGTAAAAACTTTATTGAGAAGTTTTTAGGGATAAAAACACATCATCAGATAAGTCTATATAAAATACAATAATTAAACTTATAATAAAATAAGCCTAAATAAGTTTAATAATCAGTAAAAAATTAAACTTATTTTCTGGATCTATTGAGGTACTGGAGGCTTATGAACTGTTCAAATTCAGGGGAAGTTCATTCCGTACGGGGTAAGAATAAAAAAAGAACCTCATAAAGAGGCTCTTTTTGATTGAAGCAATGTAGTCTTTCTTGGATTATTGGTATCTCCAAGAGATAGAACATGTTGGTTGGGTATCACAGTTACAAACAGTAGCAGCCTGAGACAAAGCAACCGGTAAGTCTGTTGTAACAGTTCCTGTATTATAAGTATAATATGTTGGAACAACCGTGTCTGAGGTAGCAGCAGCATTGCTGACGGCCATACCGACCAAACCTGAAGCTGCACCGGTACCCCAGTCAGCCGTTGCAATGGAAACACAAGCTTCTTGGCTCAGGCCGTTATACGTAATTTGAAAGGCTTTGTTTGCGTAAACTCCAGATCCTGCACCGGCCGCAACGTTACCGGCAGCGGAAGCAATATTAACCTCGCCGTTGAAAGCGTTAACGATTTTGGATGCAGAAGAATACATCTCGTTCGGGATAATACCAAAGTTAATGGCAGTTGCGTTAGTCAAACCGCTGTAGTTTCTCTGACCGGAATACAAAGTTCTGATGTTGGCAACCAACATGGAAACCTGATCCATGGTCTTGTTGATTTTGAACTTGGTCATTGCTTTTGAATAACCGGCGATACCGCCCACGGACAAAACGCCGATGATGGCGAGCACGCCCAGCATTTCCACCATTGAACGACCGCTCTGGTCATTTTTATATAAATTTGTCATTGCTCCTCTCCTTATAAAATCTTTTGCTAAATTCCTTAGCAGTTTGCTTATACCTTAATCATAAAAGATTTATATTTACTTAACAATTCTGTCTTTAGGCATAATTTTATTTTTTTGATTATAACTTTTTGCATAAGGTCATATATCCAACTTCTGTTTTTTATATAATGAGTTTGTTTATTTTGCAATAAATGTTTTGCATTGGGGAAATCTTGCCTGATACCCGTTTAACCCAAATAAATTGTCATGCAAAACTATTGATAACGCCAAACAACGGAACATGACGGGGAGTTTTCACAGGCACATTTGGCGGCCGCTTGCGGCAAAACGATAGGTAAATCAGTCTCAGCAGCTTTGTTATAGGTCGTATAGTTAGGCACAGTTGCCGAACTGCTCTCCGAACCGGATAAGTACATTCCCTCCAAACCGGAGGCGGCACCGCTTCCCCAATCCGCCGTACCTATGGTAACACAGGCCTCACGGCTCAGTCCGTTGTAGACGATTTGGAAGGACCTGTTTGTTTTGGTGCCGTTAGTGGCATTCAAGCTGTCTGCCGTAGAGATGATAACCTCGCCGTTGAAAGCGTTAACGATTTTGGATGCAGAAGAATACATCTCGTTCGGGATAATACCAAAGTTAATAGCAGTTGCGTTAGTCAAACCGCTGTAGTTTCTCTGACCGGAATACAAAGTTCTGATGTTGGCAACCAACATGGAAACCTGATCCATGGTTTTGTTGATTTTGAATTTGGTCATCGCCTTTGAATAACCGGCGATACCGCCCACGGACAAAACGCCGATGATGGCGAGCACGCCCAGCATTTCCACCATTGAACGACCGTCTTGATTGTCTCTACACATTCTTTTCACGTTTAACCTCCAACACCCAAATAACTCCACACTTCCAGATTGAACGATTTTTTATTGTTTTTCAATTATGTCTTTAGTCATAATCATAAAAAAACTTATTCAAAAGTCCATAATAGAATGTTCTTTTTTCCGCAATGCCTGCCGGCGTCTTCTCCGGTTATCGGAAGCTTATTTTCTCCCCCCCAAGAGAATACCGTTTGCTGCTTTTCGCTGAGAATTGTAATACTCAAAAGTCCCAAAGACTGGTTTTCGGTGAATTGAAATTCCGCCAGTTGTTCACATTCTGTTTTATCTAAATCCGCATAAGCAATATCAAAACTTCTCGCCCCCGGCATAACAATTCCGCCGTCAGCCCCTTGTCCGACAAGAACCTGCTTTCCTAAAGCATTAAACATCTTCCCGCCGTTCTCAATAAAATACGGCGTGAGATTGTTTTTTAGAACGCTGTCTGTGCTCAACCCCCAATACCCCGGTCGATTTCGATAAAACTTTCTGATACCCTCCGCAGCGGATATGACTTCTCGGGCTGCCACGGCGATTTTCGGATTTGGACGGGAAAGCCAAACAATTGTTCCGATTATAATAACTGTTGCAACTAATCCGCTGACGGCAATTTTCAGGTTAATCCGTTGTTTCAAAGTCTTCAGAAGTTTTTTTGCTTTTTCGAACATTAGCCTGCTCCCATGGAACTGGTAATTTGATCTTGCATTTCAAACACGCCCATAACCGCCCAGGCGATAACGCCGCCCACGGAAAGCAAGGCGGCCATGTTTAAAATAGCCGCTTTTTGCTCAATCATGTAAACGGATTCGTCCAGCCAGTCGTTGGCAAGTTTTTCCAAAGCTTCTTCAAAGTTGTCCAATTCCGAATAAATCTTCAGGTCGCTGATAATCTCGGCATCCGGAAAGTCCAATCCCGTTTTTGCCAAAGCCTGCCCCAGGTTATCACCGTTGTTGATGTGCACAAGAGTCTCATCAATGCGTTCTTTCAAATAACTGTTTGAATCTCTTCTTAATGCTCTTAACGAGGTTGAAACCGGCGTACCGCTCTTGACCAAGGCGGAAAGAGCCAATAGCCAGCTGATGCCGGAAAAGACTTTGTACAAAGACCAAGGCGGAATGCTGTCAAAAAAAGCTCTGATTCTTCCCGTCCAAATACCGATGGTTCCGTAAATAATAATCATGACAATCGGGAGAGCCGAGAATGCAACAAGCCAGTATTGGGCAATCCAGTCTGATATATCCACCAATGTCTTGGCGGTGCCTCTCCACCGAACGGTCGGAGCGGCGTCAATCATCGGCGGCACCATGTAAACGCCGATACCGTAAATAATCAAAATCGCCATCATAAACAAAAAGGTCGGGTAGGTAATGGCTCCGATAATCGGGCGAACCATTTTGGTAGAACCTTCCGTAACACGGATAAGGTTTAACAACGCTCCTTCCAAATCGGAAACGTCGCCCACGGAAAGCATAAGGCGTTCACGGTTTGGAGCCCAGCCTTTCAGTGCGTCGGAAAACGGGAGACCATTTTGCAAAGCTTTACCCCAGCTGGCAATGGCGATTGCCAACGGTTCGCTCGGATTCTTTCCGCCGTTGCTCACACTGTCGTGTAAAAGGTCTAACGCGTCCATTAATGAAAAGCGGTTACGCATCAAAGACGCCAGCTTACGATAAATTTTCAATCTGGTGTCGTTTGAAAACTGACAAATCATCTTGGCATAATAAACTTCAATCGTATTCAGCTGCCGCATAGCCTTTGCAAGGGACGCTGTTTGACGCTTTTTTTTCTCTTCTTCAGCCATTTTTGATTTTGCTCCTTAAAATTAACTAGTAAGCCGGACGTTGATCCAACAGACCGCACCAACGTTCAACTTCGTCCAAATCAATATATCCTTTTAACATTCGCTCAATGGCGGCTTCTTTTAAGGTGCGGCCGTTCAAATCGCTTGTCCAGTAGTCAATGGCTTTTCTGGTCTCACCCTTAATCATCAGTTCCAAAAACATGGCGTCCGGCAAAATGATTTCCGGCACGCTCATACGTCCTTTAACGCCTCTGTTATCGCAGTATTTACATCCCGGACCGCGGACAAACGTGTTTTCCACGCCAAAGTCGCCCAACGCAACGCGAAGCCTTTGCACCGAAGGGTCGTTCAGCTTTTCTTTTACCGACATTCGGCAGTGAGGGCAAAGTTTACGGAACAAACGTTGTGAAATCAAGCCTTTCATCAACTCAGGGTCAACGAGTTTAAACGGTTCAACGCCCATGTCGCGGAGACGCATTAAAATTGCCGGAGCAGAGTTGGCGTGCAAAGTGGACCACATTCCGTGTCCGGACAATGCTCCTTGGAAAGTCAATTGGGCGGCCGCAAGGGCACGAATCTCACCCACCATAATAACGTCCGGGTCGGAACGCAGAGCGGCAGACAAAGCTTTGGTAAACTGTTCGGCCTTTTCTTCTTCGGTATTGGCGTTGGTAACCGGCATTTGTCTTGCTCCCGGAATAGGATACTCCGGCGGATCTTCCACCGTCAAAAGGTTAAGTTCATAATTTTTCTCCTGCAACAGCTTAATCATGTTTCTTTGCAGGGTGGTTGATTTTCCCGATCCCGTCGGTCCGGCAATAATATTCAAGCCTACCGGAACTGCCCGCAAGCGGTAAAACAGGTTTTCTTCATATTCACCGAAACCCAGAGCCGACAAATCGCCGCTTCCGTCCGGATTGTCATCGGCATATAACAAACGCATAACCAGATATTGCGAACCGAAGGCAATCGGGTTAAATTGCAGACGAATAGCCAACACGTTGTGCGGCAGCATTAATTTTCCTTTGGAACCTCTCAGCGGAGTGGAACCAAGCTTTTGGGCTCCCTGAAACTCGTTTTGGGCATAGTTTGCGTCTGAAATATCCGCGGAGGCAAATGCAGCACGGACAAAGGATTCCCCCCATTCCTTATTATATTCCATTTCCGTTTGCATCATACCGTTGACGCGAAACATAATCTGGGTACTGTCGGCAACGACAATGTGAATATCGGACACTTTTTGCGAGGCGGCTCTGGCAACCACGTTGACAAAGTCCTTCTGCATTTGCAGCTGGTCAAGGTCGGCATCATTCTCTACAACGGCTTGATTACGTTCGCCATATGCATAAATAGCATTCAGCTCGTTTTGAGAAACATATTTTGGCTTGAGTAAGTTTAACTTTTTCTTACGAACCAGAACTTCAAAGCTTAAGACGCGTCCGTCAAACTTATGCGTTTCCGAAACCAGGTATTGTCCGTCGGAAAACAAGGCGACAAGACGCCTGGTATCGTCATTGATGACTAATGAGGAACCCGGAAGAGTTAATAAACGATTACCGTTTCCGAAATATCCTTCAAACAGGTTTTGCGGCTTTTTTTCTTCATCCCCGCTTTCTGCTAAATCCGGATTTTTTTCTTTCTCTTCTGCAACATTATTTTTTTCTTCGTCAGCCATTTGCCGAATTACCTAACAAACATGCCTTTTCCGAGGCTGGGGATACCGTCTGATACTTGTAAGTTGCTCCCCTCTTCAGAAGCGTCGGCTTTTTTGTCTTTGTCTTTTTTAACGGCAGGTTTCTTTGCCGGTTCTTTTTCAAGAATACCGCCGGCTGCAAAATACAGATAATCTTTCACACCGTTCTTTTCAGCCCTGACGTATGTTTGTGTAATTTCATCTACAACATGACCGCTTTGTAAAGATGTTCCCTTGCGGACAAGGAATGAATCTCCGCCTTTGTTAATCAATTTGGCTGCCAATGCGTCGCCTTTGCCAATAATTTCCATAACGGCATATTCTTCAGGAAGCTTGATAACGACTTCTTCCTCAACCGGTTTGGCAGCCTCTTCCGTTGCAGCTTGTGCAAACGGATTGGCTTTGCTGTTTTCTTTCTCGGCTCTTTCGGCTTCCAAACGGGCTTTCAAGATGGAAATCTGAGTTTGCAGATTGGCAATTTCCCGATTATAATTTGTTCGGGCGGTTTCTGCGTCTTTACTGGTTTTTGCGGCTAAAGTCGCAAGATAATTTACTTTTTTCTTAAAGTCGTTAATTTGGTTTTCTTTTTCTTCTTCGACTTTGGATAATTCGTCATAGATACCTTCGTTGTTTTTAATCCACTCTTGTGTGGAAGCCAGCATACTTTCTTTATAGGCATTCAGAATTTTTTCCTGACGAAGTTTTTCCAATGCCAGAGAAATTTCCTTAAGCTTTTGTTTTTCTTGCAAAAGCTTTCTTTCCTGCTCTTTTTCCCATTCTAATTTTTTCCGCTCTTTTTCTTCTTCTTTGGTTTTAACCTCGTCAATGGCTTTTTGACGTTGGGCTTTGATGGCCTCAATTTCATTTCTGATTTTTTCACGTCTTAGTTCCAAAGTTAGCAGAGCGGTCTGTTTTTCCAAATCAGACATTTGGGAAAACAGCTCGTTGTCGATTTGATTTAAGAGAATGTCTCCTGATGTGTCGATGGCCGATATGTTACGGGATGTTGCGGAAATGCCTTCCTGCAACTCATCGTCCTGGTCAGCAGGAGCCGGTAAAGAAATAGGGGCACTATCCGCAGGTTCCATCTCCGGCATAACCGGAGTATTGGCTTCAAAATCTGTTTGCGGAGAAGGAAATTGTCCGCCCGGATTAATCAAATCGTCAGACGGTTCCGTTGTCGCGTCATCTTCGCTGTTATTTGTTTCAAACAAAGCAATTTCATCCGGAATTGAGCTGTCAACCCCCAGAAAATTATCATTATCTTCATTGCTGAGTTGAGGAGCCTCGTCAGCCAAGGTAACGGTTCCTTGTGCATAAGCGGCTTGTCCGGCGGCTAATCCCCAGACAAAAGCAATTGCCGTTGAGCACAAAATCTTTCTTAAATTATAAAACATAGATCGCTCCCTCGTAATCCCACATATCGTTACTGACGTTATAATTAATCATATTAATGGTAAGTCCTGAAAATTTTGTTAATAAATCCATCCATACCAGAGGATTATGGCTGGATGAAAACTTGAATTGTACAGAACTATATACATTATTCTGCGGAGAAACGTATGAAAAACTGCTCAAAACCACTTTTTGCCCGATGGCTTGAAACAAATCATTAAGTAAAACTTTTAAATCCTCGTCGCTTTTCATCGGCGGAGAAGAAATGATTTCCACTTTTCCCAACGGAACAGAAGCAATAATGTTGTCTCCATTGTCAGAAACCGAACGACTGGAAAAAATCAGTCCGGAATCATCTAAGGCCTTGTTAATCCAAGAAACACGGCCGATTTCCCTTTTCCAAGATGTTGTGATGCCTTCCGGCGTGCAAGTCAGATTGTTAATAGTCCATCCCGGCGGCAGAATTTTTTTCAAAGCCTCAATGCCGTAATAGCACCATTTTATAACATCGTTCGGGCGGTTAACCTTCTCCCAAGGTTTAATTTCCGGCGGCTCTTCAACCTGCTTGACAACTTTCGGCGGAATTGGAGCTATAATCGGCCTTTTCGGCGGAGCCAGAAAAATTCCGTTGATAATACTGGATAACAGCCACAAGCCGATAATTGCCGAAATAACAACAACGATTAAGAGCTTAGTGCCTCGTAACGCCTTAATCTTTTGCAGCTTGGCTCTCAGGCCTTTATTTAATAATTGTGTAAGATCAGGATATTCCGTTTCTTCAATGCCCCATTCAGGCGGAGCAATTTTTCTGCCCCAGTCCGGAACGGCCAACATCGACATGAACTGTTCTTTGGCTTCCTGTTCGGACAAAAACAGCATATCGCCGTCAGACAAAATGATGTCGTTACGAATACAGGTATACCACCATCCGTTGTCGACTTTGAATACGGCAACAAAAGAAGAACGGTCTGAAAGGGCTGTGGCTAATGTTACGGCAGCAACATTGTCGCCCTTTTTATAACCTTCACCGGAAACACAGATACCGAATTGAGGGGCTTTCCCCGGTTTGATACAGAATAAATCGGCACCTTCCAGAATACCTTCGGAAGCTTCTTCCACCTCGTTAAACGGATCATCCTTGTTTTGCAGAGGCTGCCAGAACAAGCT
This sequence comes from Alphaproteobacteria bacterium, assembly GCA_048463395.1. Lineage (GTDB taxonomy): Bacteria > Pseudomonadota > Alphaproteobacteria > RF32 > CAG-239 > JAGAJR01. Next base: position 16,165 of record DBFWPL010000019.1, read on the forward strand.
GGTTGCGTAAGATACGCCGGCAACGGTAATATTCGTTCCCCAGGAACGCTGCTTACCTCCGTTTTCGTAATCTTCATCTAATAACTTTGCTTCTTCCAGCACCGTTTTATCCTTTTCTTAAAACTGATCTTTCATTCTGGATTCCGGTGTTAAAGGTGAATCCAAAACAACCGGAGTTAAGATAATGACCAGAATATTTCTTGTTTTGTCGGCAGTTGCCGTACCGCCGAACAAAGAGTTTTCTGCTGACCCGACCCCTGTTTTTTCAGCTTTGTTCTCAACACGTTCATAACCTGTCAAGACCAAAGATTCTCCGGATTTTAACGCAACTTCCTGCGTAAAGCCGCGAGATTCGATAACCGGGTTTTGGATGTATTGTCCGTCTGACCCTTCACCGCTGCCGCCTAAGTCAACTCTTTCAAGTTGAAGCAGGTCAGACAAAGTCAGGTTGAACATTAACAACATGCGTCCGTGTTCCAAAATACGCGGCAGAATATCCATTGTGAAACCGGTTTCGATTTCTTCGGTCTCTGTTGAGATATCATAGTAGCTGGCATCACCGCCGCTGTTGGTCTTGGTAATTTCAGAAATATAGTTTTGTTTTCTGACAACCTGAATAGGAGCCGGTTTGTTATTCAAAGTAGTAACCGTACCGCTGGTAATCAAATTGGTTGTTCCTTGTGTGGACAAGGCCTGAATGGCTCCGTCAACAGTCCAGTCTCCGGACAAGACCTTCATGCTTAAATTGTTGGTTACATCAGTCCCCAATCCCGGAACACTGGCAATTGTACCGGAAAGTTTATTTTTATCATCAAAGATAGCGGAAAGATTTAAACCATATTGGTCGCTGTCTTCAATATTGACCTGCAGAACTTTGACGCTGATGGCAACTTGTCTGGACAAACGGGCATTTTGTTCATTAATGAACTTTGCCACTTTTCTGATGTCATTCGGTGTCGCTGTCAATGAAATTGTTCCGTTTGCCGGATCCAAAGTCAGTTTGGCATCCTTGGAAATCATTGATGTAATGGATTTTTCAATATTTCCCCATAACTCAATGGAAATGGAGCTGGACAAACCGATAGAGGAGGTGCCCTCGCTTCCTGATGACGAGCCGCCGACATTGACGTTCAATGTTGGCTTTGTCGGCAGAGAGTAAAGGACAAACGTTCTGGTAATATACTTATAAAAATATATTTCTTTCTTTTCATAAGACCACCAAATGCCGAAACGGGATGAAATTTCATCCAACAAACCGCTTAAAGGCCCTTGATAAGAAACCAGCATTTTGCTTGGTTCCGTCCAGTCTGAATTAATCGTTTCCGGATTAGGCTTGTTAGACGCCGCAGTTTTGAAGGCATCTTCTTCAAGCTGAGGAGAAAATCTGATTTTCAAAGAAGTGATTTTATTAATCATATCGCCGATTTCATACAAAGTAATCGGACGGTTGCTGATTAAGGTAATGCCGTCTTTCCCTTCAAGGTAAGAAGGCAAAGGCTCTCCTTCATACTCAATCTCGCTGGTATCGCCCAGCCAGATATCATTTTTTACCCGCACAACATCGTCTGAGGAGGGTTTTGTCGGGATTTTTGCGGCTTCTTTGAGCTGTGTTGCAGCTTCTACTTCCCGCTCAATTGTTGCGTCCAAACTGGTAGACAGGGAACAAGAGGCGATTAACGCTGCAAGTGCTGCTCCTAAACTACATTTTGCCCAATTATTCATATGCATTCTCATCCTCCATTGTCTCTACGACCAAGACGCGGTTTCCTTTATAAAATGTTGCGATCGGAGCCGGACGTGCTCTGGCAAAAGCTCTGATAAGAGCAGAACTTACATCCGCAAAACGTCCTCTGAACATTGCTCCGGCGGTTAGAGTATAATTTCTGTTACTTTTCCAAATCAGTCTCCAGCCGGCTCTTTCGCTCCATTCCGTCAGCAATGTTTTAAGAGACTGTCCTTCTTCTGCCAGCCAGTCTTCAACAGGATCTTCGGCGGAATAGCTGTCGCCGCTGTTACCGTTTCCGTTGTTTTCGGTAATTTTGATTTCCTCTTCGTAATCGACCACCTCGTCTTCAATGGCCGGAGGGATGGAAGACGACATATTGCTTCCGGCTCCGGATTGAACAATATTTTGATCGCGGGGAGATCTTTCTCCGTATTCTTTATAATCGGCGGCAACTCTTGTGTAATTTACAAAATCACGACCGGATGATGTATCCGCATCAAAACTTCCGCTTTGACAACTCGCGTCGGGACAAGGAACATTATCCGGCAGCTCATCCATTGGCTCAGCCATGGAGCCGGCACAGGCGGCAGTCAAAAACAATCCGAAAAAACAAGAGACTAGTCTTATTTTTGAGTCCATATTTATAATCCCTAAGCTGTATTTTGTCATATTTTTACCTATCATACATATTGAAAATTAAATAATCAAGCACGACACTTCAGTTATTACCAAGGTTACCATTGCTGGTAATATTGTTGTATGCTGCGGTTATTTTCTTCTGTGCTCCTGTTAAAGTTGTTATTGATTCTTACGGTTCGTATAATAAATGAATTAGGTTCCCGGGTTGTGAATACAGTATTGATTTTGCTGTATTCTACACCCTTATTGGTTAATATATTATGTAAAAGATTCAGTCTTTTCTGCTGTAAAGCGAAAGAGCTTGTTCCGTCGATGCGAATTTCCAGTCCGATAGATGAATCTTCCAGGGTTTTGTTTGCAAAGGCCTGTATCCATTTCAGTGTTTGTCCCGATATTTCGGCTCGGTTAGGCTGGAATGAGAGCCTGATTTCCGTTGGCAGAATTTTTTGGGATGAACTGAATTTTTTTATTCTTCCCGATATCCGGTTGAAGAAATTGTCTTCTGCTTCGTCATCTTGGATATTGGCATTCTCCTTTGTGCTCTGCTCGGTTTTTTGAGCATCGTTTCCTGAGAAGATGGAAGTAATGCTTTTCAAGAAGCTGCTGGTTTTGGGAATAATGGTTGCAGGAGGTTCTTTTCCTTCAACTTTGATTTGATTTTGAGGAGCTTCTTTACTTTCGATAACTTCTTTTTCAAGATTGGCTTTTTCCTCCGAATTTGGAGAAACCAGTTGAGGAGTAAGATTTTCGTCATTGAGAATGTCTTCGGGGATAGGAATGAGGATATTTTTAACCATTCCTGAATCTGCCAGCAAGATTTCGTCTTCTTGCGATGAAAATGGTGCGGAAGTTCTCAGAGCCTGCTGAATATTTTCTTTTTCTCCGTTTTTGTAGTACTCTTGGTCTAAAACACTGTTGTTTTTAGGATGCTTTGTTCCTTTCGCAACAACCCATGGCTCATTCGAGTTATTTTTTTCTTCCATAGTTGTCCAATTCGGGGTTTGTTGAGAATTGTCCCCCTCTGTTTTGACGGAGGAAGCAATCATGCTTTTAATCGGAATGTTTTTTTCGGCCAAAGCAAGCTGGTTCTGATCCGGAGAATTGATGATTTCTATTTTTTTGTTTGCTTTTGCTGTCGTTCCGTCCCTTTCTATCGGAATAAGCAAATCCGAAGAGCTTTCTTCTTTTGGTTGGGATGAATGTATCTCTTTGACCGGAATTAAGTTATTTGGCGTTCGGGCTTCTGCCACAAGAAACGCCTCGCCGTCTCCGGCTTGTTCCGGAAGTAAATCTGCCGGAGATTTATCGGTGATCTCCGGTTTTTCAGTCTCAAAAGGAAGAATGTTCAGCTCAGTCTCGTCTTTGGCAATGATAATTTCCGATTCATCAACGGGAGGGGTATTGTTGATGATTTTATCAAAGTTTTCGACGATTTTCTGAGGCTTCTGCTTTAGCCGGGGATCTATTTCCAGAGGGATAAACGAAATTTCCCTCAGATTTTTATCATTTTGAACTTGAGGGTTCTCGTCGGCGTCAGCTGAAGTCGATGAACCGGTTGTTTCTTCCCCGCTTCCGAAAGTTAAAGGAATGTCTTCTTGCAAAGAAAACCGAGAGGTTGAGTTTTTTTTCGGAAGGGTTAATGCAACTTTCTTCACCGGAATGACTTTTGACGAAGCGGTGCTTTTTAGCTCGTTTTTCAAGAAAAGGGTAATGTTTTTGTTTGAAATTTTAAGTTCGTCTGTACGAATGGAGCGGTTACGAAGATATACTCCGTTTACCGTAAAAATTGTAAACAGAGAAAAAACAAAGCTGCAAACAAACGTTTTTAAACTTGTCTTTTTCATCAAAAATCAAAACCCCTCTAAACCCTTGATAATTCAATATGCGACTCTTGGCAAGAAGATATAAAATTATGCACAAAATTTGTGGATTCTTTTTTAGATATGATTCTGTTTTATTAGAGAAATATTTACTATTGGAGGTGTAAGAATAAGGGTGTTTATACTTCTTTAATAACTGTGAATTTTTTGTTACAGGGAAAAATATTATTGTAAATCAGATTGTTATCTGTTTTTTAGGAGAGAGAATATTGCTGGTAAAAAAGTTAAAAATTAGCTATCCTAAAAGAGTATAAGAAGTTTTGCTAAATTAATTAAGGAGAAAGATTATGCAATTTTTGAAGAAAAATATTTGGACACTGAGCTGCATGGTGCTCATTTTGGCGATGGCTTTTGTAGGCGATGCATCCGCTGCCGCAGACGGTAACACTTTGATGGATACTGCCAAAACCAAAGCTAAAAGCGTGTTCACATCCGTTAAAACCATCATCTTCATTGTCGGTGGTTTCGGTTTGGTAGGTTTGGCTTGGGCCGCTATTTTCGGTAAAGTAAACTGGAAATGGTTTGCATCTTTGGCCGTTGGTCTGGCTATTTTGGCTGCTGCCGGTTCAATCGTTGAATACGCAACAGGTTCAAGAGATGCAGGTCTTGAAACTACATTCGGTGATATCTAGTCTTATGCCGAATAGGAAAGCATAATTATAAAGGGAGGAAAAAATGGAAAATTTAAATAAAAATAGACCACAATTCCTCCCTTTTGTTTGTCTGCTGAAAAAAGCAATAAATGTTATAGATGAAAAGGACTGTAGGATGTTGTGCGTAAAATTAAAGAACTTCCTGATGATGGCTGTTGTGATGTTCGTGGTTTCTTCAGTTTTATTTGCAACAGATTCATATGCGGATAGCGGGGATAACGGATTGTTTTCCGATTTAATCGCCAAGGGAGGAAGTATCTTCTCCGGTATGCGTGAAATTATCTATGCTGTTGCCGGCTTCGGTATCTCAGCGGTTGCAATCGGTGGTTTCTTTGGAAACTTAAACTGGAAATGGCTTGTGGCTATAGCCCTTGGTTTGTTTGTCATTGCCACGACCGGCGTGATTATTAACTACATGGTTGGTGAACAAACCATTACGGATTCAATGATTACGGATACGTTAATCAGCGGTGACTCAACCGGCATAAAAAAATAATAAACGACTTTAAATGTTTAGGACTGATAGGGAGGGTGCTATGTTTAACCTTAAGGAAATGAAAAAAATAGTAGCAGCGGCTGTTGTGTTCTCGGCAATGGCTGTATATGCCCACCCGTCATTTGCATTGGAAGTAAATTGTGATGGAAAAACCGGACAAGAGCTGAAAAACTGCGAGGAGCTGAAAGCTTTGGCAGAAAAAGGAAATAAAAATGCCGAGGAAAAGGCAAAAAAAGCAAATGACAAAGCTGTGGAAAAAAATTCTAAGGCCATTACCGAAAAATGGGATTATTTAAATAACTACGATGGTGGTAAAAAAGATGAGTCCGGCTTCACTGAAGCAGCTAAAAAAGGAGGTACTCTTGGTGAGGATGATAGTGCTGACCGTATAGCAGCGGCTAATAAGAAAAAGCAGGAAGCCAGTGCAGCCTTGTCAAAGGCCTTGTCTGAGGGGGACACTAAGGGGGCTGAAAGTGCACAACAGGCAATGATTGCTGCGAATAATGATATTGCTAATGCCCAAGCTGATGCCAAAAGATATGAAGAGGCTCAAAAAGCTCAAGAAAAGGCAGATAAGGAAAAAGCTAAAGCAGAGGAAGCGGCACGTAAGGCTCAAGAGAGTGCAGATAAGAAAGTAATTAAAGCTGCGGAAAAAAATGAAAAAAGTGCTAATAAAGACAAAGAAAAAGCTGATAAAGAAGTAAAAAAATTACAAGAAAAATGTGAGAAAGATCCGGAAAAATGTGATACTGCCGCATTGCAGGCTGCTTTGGCTAAGCAACAAGCAGCCACTGCAGCAGCTGAAGCGGCAACCAAACAACGTGAAGATATTGACGGCACAACGGCAGCCCGAGAGCAGGCCGAGAAAGATAAACAAGCTGCCCAAGATGCTGCGGATGGAGCCGGGGCGAAGGATGGGGATATCTTGGCTGATGCCAATGCTGCCGATAAAGGAGGTATTGCAGAGGCAAATGCAGCTCCGAAAAGATGTGAAGGGGCTACCGGTATTTTTGAGATTATCGCTTGTAAGGCCATCACGACTTTAGCGGATTTGCGAACAATTCTGTATATCTTTGCCGGTTTCGGTTTGATAGCTTTCGCATGGTCGGCAATTTTCAATAAAATCAGTTGGAAGCACTTCGCCCAGATTTGTATATCTTTATTCTTACTGTCAATGATGGGAAGTTTTATCGGATATTTTGGGTATAATGGAGACTATGAAAGCCTGAAATTTGGGGAATATTTAAAAGATGGTCATGAAAAACCGGATAATACTGTTCATTGTACCCAAAAAGATGATGGTTGTGAGCTTCCTGAACTTGTGGTAACCGGTAAAGCATCAAAAAAATGGAGTTTGAGTGATTTGAAAAGTTCAATCCAATCCGGTATCAGTGCGGTACAGAAAGCTCATAGTGCTTACCAGACGACCAAAGCGACTGTTGAAAACGTAGTTAATAATGCCAAAACGATTGGTAATGCAATTAAAAACGGTGAAGGCGGTTTGGATGGTATCCTGAATACAATGACAACCGTAGCCGGAGCAACCGGAAATATTATGAACTCCGGACAATTGTTGGCAAATAATTTGGCAGCAAATGTTGGCGGAATATCGGAAGATATTAAGTTGGCAGGTATGAGTGCGGAAGATCGCGAGAGACGTGCAAAAACTCAACAAAGATATGCAGAGCTTAAGGATCAGTGCACAGCCGGAAAATGTAATGCAGATCAAAAGGCTGAATATGAAAGATTAAAAGACGCTGTTGAAGGCGATGAAAATGGTAAGAAAGGTAGCATCAGCGGAAAAACAGGTATTCAAGCCTGGCTTGATAACGACGGTAAAGGTGGTGGTGCAACCATTATGTCCGGTATTAATAAAGTCGGTAATATCACTAATAACGTCAGCAATGCGGTAACCAACACGGCAAATGCAGCCCAGAATGGTATGTCTATGGGTAACGACATTGGCGGCGGAGCTTTAGGTAATATCTTGGGTGCTGCCATGGGTGCCGCAACAGGTGTTGGTGAAGGTATCGGTATGATGGGTGACGAAAACTTCAACTTCAAGAGTGAAGCTACAAAACGCGAAGAAAAGGCCGCCGCCGAAGAGGCTGCTTATAAAGCCAGTGATCAGTATGTTGTGGCTACAAGCAAAGATGGAAAATCTGAAGTTCGTGGCGATGGCAGTACCAGAACCACCTATGAAGATGGTACTGTGGTCGTAACCTCTAAAGATGGTACCAAAACGGCAACCACTAAAAATGGTTCAGTAGTTGTTCAAAATACAGATGGTACTAAAGTTGTAACTAACTCTAACGGTACGGTAACAACCTATAATAAAGACGGTAAGGCGATTAAGGTTAATAACAGCAAGACCAAAGTAACACAGGGTGGCACAGCATCCATTAACGAAATGGTTAAAAATACTCAAGAAAAAGAGGCCTGTGAGAAAAAGGGCGGTACATATGATGTCAAAACGAAAAAATGTACAACTCCTGAAGACGAGTGTAAAGCTAAGGGTGGCACATATGATAGTAAGACCAAAAAATGTAACATGCCGGAAGCAAAGCCGGAAGCAAAACCGGACGCCAAATAAAGTAATGGTTGGCTAATCCTCTTTAACCACTCATTAACCAAAACAGAGTATACTTTACAATAAGGTATACTCTGTTTTTTTGTATGCGGAAAGTGAATAAAATATGCTTTCCCTTGCATATAAAAAACAACTGCCATAGAATCAAAATGAACATAAAGGGATTGGGCGTATGAGAGAAATGATATTAAAAGCCGTGGCTAATCCTCCGAAGATATTATGGGGGCCGTTTCTGCCTGTGCTTATGAATCTCGGTGTTCAGTTTCCGATTATGTTTATGTTTATTGGTGTTATGGATGTCAACCCGATTGTGTTTTTGATAAGTATTGTCTTGGGGCATGTGGCCGCGGTGGCTTTAGGCGTTCGCGATCCTCACATCTCCACCATGATTCAGGCATACGGACAAACGCACAAAACAACTACTAACCTCTATAAAGAAAAGGGGAATAAATTTGCACCCTGATTTTGACTTTTTCAGTACGTTTGTACAAGGTTTGAGTAATATTGAAGTTGCTGTTGCCGTCATTGGTTTCGTTTCTGCGGCAGCTTTTGCCGGCTTGTGGGCAACCAAACTCGGAAGCTTGATTCTGCCCCAACCGCATGAGTCTCGAGTTGCAGACTTTTTGCCGTTTAACAAACTGATGTCTGACGGAATTACAATTCGGTGCTATAACAACTCTTTTGCCCGTGTTTTCAAAGTGGAAGGGGTGGACTTATCCTTTGTAACCGATGAAAAGAACCTGTCTATGATGGAAGCTCGCAAGTCGTGGATTGACGGGATGTCTGACTTGCAGGTTGTCTGTCGGGTGATTACTCTGAGAGAGCGTATCCCTTTGGAAGAGGCAGAGGGGGATTTCAACAATCAATTGCTGGAGCAAATTTCCGAAACTTGGAAAAATAATCTGGACAGGGTTTACAGCAATCAACACTACATTATTCTCAGTGTGGCCGACCGTCCGGAAGCTTTGAAAGATTTGAACTATGCTTCTCAGGCTCTGTTGGCGACTTTGAATGATTACGGCGTGAAACCGATGTATGAGACGGAAGACAGCCCGGCCTCCGACAGTCCGCTCAGTGTTTTCAGTAAAATCTGCAGTCCGATTTCCAAACCGGCTCCCAAAGTCCGCGGGGCTGAAGGCTTCCACATGAATCAACTGTTGACTTCGGATCATATCCATTTTACCGGCGAGAAGGGAATTATCCGCTTTTTCTCCGGCGAACGGGAAAAATTGGCGATTGCCATGGGTATTCGTTCTTCTGGAGATTATATGGACGAGGGGATGATTGCCTCGTTGCTGTCCATTGACTGTGAATTAACGCTTTTACACAATGTTAAGCCGATTTTCAAGCCTTATGCCCGAGGTTTGCTGATGCAGCAACAGAGAATGGCGGCAATGACCAGCTTTTCTCCGGATGTAATTAACCAATACAGCGAAGCTCTGCAGGCAATTGAAGACAGTGATGCTGATTATCAGGCTTTGACTGAATATTCCATGACCATAATTATTCGCGGCGACAGTACGGAAGAAATTGAATTTGGCGAAGGCGAGGTTCAAAGAATTTGCCGCTTGTTCAGTGTAACGCCGGTGCGTGAAGGCTGGGTGGCTCAGGCGGCGTTCTTTAACCAGTTTCCGACATATGAAACTTATCCGAGAACATATCGCTACTTGTCCAGAGTAGTCGCAATGGCAATTTCCTTTGACAAACCGTCGGAAGGTTTTTCCAAATCAGACTGGGGACCGGGAGCAATTTCCGTGTTCCGTACGACATCCGGTTCTGCTTATCGTTTCCAATTCCACGTGTCTTCCGAAGATGCTGCAGTCGCCCACTGTTGTATTATCGGTCCGACCGGACAAGGTAAAACAACATTGCTGACATTCTTGGCCGGACAGGCAATGCGGCACCCTGATTTGAAAGTGTTCTTCTTCGACCGCCACCGTGGTGCGGAAATCTTTACTCGTGCGGTCGGCGGGGCTTATGTCGGTTTTGACGGTGATGAGAAAAACGTCTCCCTAAACCCGTTTGACTGTGAAACAAACGCCAATAACAAAGCGTTTCTCCGCCGTTGGCTGAAAGCGATTACCATGGTCGACGATGCGTTGTCCGAAAAAGAAATCGGTCGTGCGGTAACAACGGCGTTTGACTACCTGAAACCGGAAGAACGTATTTTGAGAAATTTGTATAAGAGTTGTTTCTCCCCGACCGGAAATATGCGTCGTGAATTGTTCCGCTGGGTTAATCCGGATCAGTACGGTAATATTTTTAATGCCGAGAACGATAGCTTGGATTTGCGTTCAAAACGTTTTATGGCCTTTGACTTCACCCATATTTTTGAAGATGAAACCCTTGCTCCGGCGGTAATCAGCTACATCATGCACAGAATCATGTCTGAAACCGGCGACAGCGGTGTTCCGTCTCTGATTATGATCGATGAGACCGCACCGATGTTAAAGCACCCGATGTTTAGAGATTACTTTATCATCGGTTTACAAGAAGGTCGTAAAAAACGCCAAGCATATCTTTGTGCGTTCCAACAGCCGAATATTATTGATAAACTGGGCGTCGGCGAGGTTATCCGCGGTCAGTGTCAGACGGTTTTGTTCTTTAGAAACCCGCAGGCCATGCCGGAAGATTACGCTAACTGGAACCTGACACAAAGGGAAATTGATTTTATTTTCGGTAAAAGTTACCGTGATTTTCCTTACGCTATTCTGCTTTCGCGTCCGGCAACCGGAGAGTCGGTGATTTTGGATGTGGATTTAAGCGGTTTGGGCCCATATTTGAAATTATACAATTCCGGCCGTAAGAATGTGTTGTTGGTGGAAGAGCTGATTAAGGAATACGGAGAGAACAACTTTGTTACAAAATATTTAAATATTGCGTAATAAGGATAATTGCCATTTATAAATGAGTGATTTTTTGCTATCATAGAAGTAACGGCAAAAGTCAGGTGGAGGTCAAAATGGAAAAGAATAAAAGTAAGAATCTGCTGGCCCTCTTAGGGGGTGTTTTGCTGATGTCGTTTCCTTTGAAGGCACAGGCACAATGGCCGACGGTTGATATTGCCGCTATTAAACAGGCGATTACCTCTAATATTGAATTGGTAAAACAATCCAAAATCGTAACAGATGCCACGTCTCTGGCCGGAAAGATCAATTCCGGTATTGGCGATGCTAAAGCCAGTATGTCCAAATATGCCGGAGATAATTTGGAAAAAGCCAAAGAAAAAGCCGAAAAAGTCAAAAAAGAAAAAGAACGCCTTGATAAAATGAAAGAAAAATATGACAAGGCCAAAGAATATGCTGAAAAGAAAAAGAAAGAATTGGAAGAAGCCAAAGCATGGGCTGAAGAAAAGAAAAACCAGGCGACGGCAATGAAAGACGAGGCCATGAGTTATAAAGATATGGCCAAGGATGGTTTGGATACGGCTAAAAGCATGGCATCCGATGCTAAAAATATGGCAGCCGATGCTGCAAGTATGGCCGGAGATTTAAAAAGTGCTGCCGGAGCCCAATTGGGAACCGTCAAAAATCAGGCTGGTATGGATGTTGCCGAACCTGTCATAGATAATGATATTTATGACCAGCTTCAAATTACTTCGGACGACAAAGTTTATGGCGATGATGATTATGGCATGGCAAACCTTGATCCTGAGCTTCAGGGACAAATTAACCAACAAATTGTCGATAAGTTTATGGAAGATATTAACGGTGCCGAAAGCGAACGAGATGCAGCATTGGCAAAACTTGAAGAGCTTCGTGCCAATGGCGGAGATACTGCCGCCGCAGAACAAGCTTTGGCTGAAGCAGAAAACCGCTTAAGAGACATGAAGCAAGGATATCAACAGGTTTTGGATGACAAAGGCATAGAACTCCCGAACGGAGAGAGATTCTTCACCAAAGAAGGCGGTATGGCTAACCAGAATGCATATGAGGAAATGGCTCGTGCCGCTGCCGCCAATAACAGTGGTGTGGATATGGAGGCCATGATACAGGATGAATACGAAAAAGCTGCCCGAGCAGCAGGAAGTACGGGAGTTTCCGCTGATTTCAAAGTAGATAAAAAGGCTGCGGTTGAAAAAGTCGGAGATGTTGCTGCGGTTAAAGCCGTGGCTGAGGTAAACGATTCCGCCAAGGCAGCCGTTGCCGAAAGCTCGAAAGCTCTGAATAAAAGTGCGATAAGCTTAAATAAAGCAGCTGTGGCATCTCCGGCATTGTCAAAAGCAGCAGTTTCTGCACCGATGACTTTGGAGAAAAAGACAGCCCCGAGTGTTAACAAAGCGGGACAGCCGAAGGTTTCGGGAAGAAAAGCCTTTCAAAAACGTTCGGATATCGGATTGGAAAGCAAAAATAAATTTGTCAGCCGCTCTTTTTCCGAAACGCTCAGTTTTGCTGATGTAGAAGTCGGAATGACAGATAATACGTTTGACGGGGAGTTTGCGGCATCTGAAAGTTTTTTTAATTATTGCGGTTTCAGTGCCAAGGATGCGAATTCGGACAATATAACAGATTGTCAGAAAAAGCTCCTTGAAGCCGCAGAAAGTGAAAATCAACAGGATGCTGCAGATGCTCAGGCAGTGATTGAGTCAGTCAGTTCGGAAACTGTCGTCGGCATGGCGGCCAAAGGGATGAAAAATCGTAAGGACGTTGCCGGAAATGATGAAAAACAGGATAAATTGAATGAAACCGCTGGAAATTCTGACAACAACAGAGATGATATATCGGCATTGGTGATGAATGACAAGGAACTTCAGGTTCTGGGGGACGGATTATTAGATGTTTATGCTTCAAAGCTGTTGTTGGACAGCTTTTCAAGTTTACCATTTGTAAAAGTAATTGATACGGAAGAAGTGATTCCTGATCCGGAACATGATATGGTTGATGCAACTTTTGACGGTAAGTTTGCCGGAGCTCCGGCAATGTATGATCTTTGCGAATTTAGTGCCAAGGATGTTACGGAAGACAGCAGCGAGGTAACCAGTTGTATGGAGAAACTTGTTCAGGATAAAAATAATCCGGATATGAAGATTGCGACCGAGGGTTTGGAAAATTACAATAAAGTCAGAGGGGGAACCAGTATAGGAATGGTTCCGATTGCATTAGATGCAATTAAAGAAGTGGCGTATAATGATGAAACAATTGAAAAGATTGAAGAAGAAGCCGGTGATGCAAACAATATGACTGCGGATGTTGGAGCATTGACTCTTTCTAATAAAGAAATTTTAGTAAAATTTAACAAAATGTTGGACATTTTTTCGGCCCAGTTACTTCTTGATTCTATTTCAAATATGGAAAGTGTCAATGCCGAAGCTCTTCCTTCAGAAGCGGGAGAACAGGGATGATGAAAAAAAATGTATTAATTCTCTTTTTCCTGTCCGTAATCAGCTTTTTCGAAACCAAAAACGCTGTCGCTGATATTGAGGCAGCTCAGGCTGTTTATGGTAATGTTGAAACAGGTGTAAAAGAAGCCACGGCAATTAAGGATGAATTGGGAAAAATACAGGAAGATATGCGTTCGGCAATGGAGGGGATTGCCGGACCGATAAAACAAGCCGTGGCAACAGGTATGGATGCGGCCGCTCAAGCCAAATCTGCGGCGGCTCAGGCTCAGTCCATGACTTCCGATCCGACCGGAACGGCAATGTCTGCTGTAGACGGAGGTTTGTCTTTGCCGTCTCTTAATCTTAAGCAGCCGAGCTTTTTAAAAGATGTGGATGATCAGGAAGAAACCTCCAAAGCAATTGTTGCCAATTATATGCTTCAAAGAGGAGCTTCCGTGGACGGAAAGCTGGATACCAATCAGGCCATGCAACTCCAGAATGAAAAACTGATGGTTATTCAGCGAGATAATTTTGCCAAATTATATTCTTCGGCATTTACCATCCGAACCAACATGGCAAAGGAACGTCTGGCGGAAAAGAAAGATGTTCTCGGAGAATGTTCCAAAGAAAGCGATGGCAATTCCAATACCCGGTGTGTAAAATTGGCAATCAGAGAAAAGGCCGATACGACGGCTCGTCGCATGGGTCGTATTCTGGGGTTGGAATTGGCAATTTTCGAGTTGGAAATTACTCAGCAGGCCGGAGTTTATCAAAAACAGGCTGATGAAGATGATGGCGATGAGAAAGAAGAATAAGGGGGCTGGCATGAAACGTTTATACTATTACATATCAGCAATATCTGTTCTGTTTTGTGGTTTTTCAGAAGTTGTTTGGGCAACAGCAAAATTTGACATAGGTGCAACAGGCGGAAAAATAACGGAAACAGTTTCCGAATGGGGTGGTAAAGCCAAGAAAATGATGGATGAGAACGCCACGTTACAAACCTTAATTACTTATGGTAAAGCCGCAAAAGAAGCTGCTGCAAATTTGCAAGAATTAAAAAATGATGCCATGCAGGCAGTCGGAGACGCGACCTCTGCTGCCAATCAACTGAAAGAAGACGTTAATTCTACGGTAGGAGATGTTGCCGGAGAGGTTAACGGTGTGGCCGGTGCCGCGGCCGGAGCAGCCGGAAATGTAACATCCAAAACACAAAGTGCTCAGGAGATTTTAAAACTTCAAAATGAAAAAAAAGAACTGGAAGATACCATTGAACAGGAAATTTTTGCTCAGGTAGTGGAAATTACCGGAAAAATAAATGCCTTACAGCAAAATAACGCCACCCTCAAACAAAAGATGCAGGAAGAGCCGGAAAAGCAATCTGAATATGAGGCAAGCATTGTTGCCAATGAAAGCAAAATAAAAGAATATAATCAGGAATCCCAGCAGATTTCAACAAATGTAAGGTCGCAATACAGTTCTCAATTGAGTGCTTTGGACGAACAAATAGCTGCGGCAAAATCAAAGGCATCGGAAGAGGCCATGGGAGCTTTGAGCGAAGGAGCCGGAAAATTAAAAGGCCTGCTGGGTGATGATTCTGCGGCAGAAGAGTTAAATCAGACCGTGGATAATAACTTTATTCCGGAAGATCAGCCGATTACAACAGAAACCCGCAAAAAAGTTATGGAATACCGCCAAAAAACTCGGGCATTGGATACAATTAAAGCCGTCAATGCAGCGTTGTTTATTAAAAAAGATTTGGACGCCAGTAACGAGCAGGCGGATAATACCAAGGCTAAAGCAGATACCAGTGAAGGCTTTTCTACCAAACCGGCAATGGGTATTCAGCTGAAGATTGACGAAATCAAAGCCTTGTTAAAATATACGAAGTTGCTGATGGCCGATATGAAAATGAGAACGGCAATGGATTTGGCGGCAATGAGCGAAGTTATGAAGCTGAGAAATCCGAATAATGATATTACCTCGTTTAATCTGGATGATTATAAGTATGAAAAATCCGATTGTAATAAAAAGGAAGAGGAAGATAAAAAGGATAAATCTCTTGAGGTTAATGATTACAAAGAATTGGCAGGAAGTGCCATGGAAACGATAGGTTCTATAACCGGTAAAAGAGGAACGGGAAGTTCCGGTGGCGGATCCGGAGGTTCCTCAGAAGCAGGATATTCAGCTAATACTAATGTCGGATATTCCGACAGCGGAACAGCCTATCCGTTAGCCGGAGATGATTATGTTCAATCGGAGGAGGCTCCCGAGGAAATAACATACATAACCCGATATGTTGATGATATTCAGTATGATGAATACGGTAATCCGATAGAGGATGAGACGGAAGAAAATGAGGTGGCTCCAAAAACGGAAGGCAGTTATGAGGCAGATGCCAGATCCCGTTCCGCCGGCATAGTTGATGAAGACGCCATGATGCAGGACGAATATGAAAAAGCCGCCCGAACAGCGGGAAGTGCCGGAGTTTCATCAGATTTCCGGATTGACAAAAAAGCCGCTGTTTCGGAAGAAAATGATAATGAAGCCCAAAAAGAACTGACGGCAAAACCTCAGGAGAAAGTTTCTGCCGTTCCTCAAATAAGCGGCCGGAAAAGTTTTGGAAAGGCACAAGCCACGGTTTCTGCTAAAGCGGGAGAAAAGAAATGATGACGAGATTATATAAAATACTTTTTCTCTTAGTTGCCTTTTTATGTCTGAGTTTTTCTTTCGGTGGAACGGCGATGGCATTTATAGTGCCGCCGGGACCGGTTACACCGACCATAGATGGTCCGACGGATGTTCAGTTTTCCTTAAAAGGTGTCGGTTCGGCAGCTACCAATATTCAGGCTCAGGCCAGTGCCTATATGCAGGAGCAAACCAAACTTATTAAAGCGGCCAAAAAGTCGTATTTAGACAAGTTTACCGGTTTTATGGGCGGATTATTCAAGAAAAAAGAAAAGAAAGCCATTGCCGGAACCAAGGAAATTAAAGAAACAAAAATCGCGGATATCTATGATCCTGAATCTGTTTATAAAGCAATGTATAAACTGTTTCTGGCCTATCCGACAGAAAAACAAGACTTAATGTCCTGCTATCGCGGAAAATCCGTGGAGTTTTATCAGGATACGGTAATTGAGGTTTATACTTCCGTTCGTCAGCTGGAAACACAATTGAAAGAGTTGGAAGTGGAAATTAACGGCCTTTCTGAAAAGCTGGTGGCTGGCAAAGGCGGAGACGGGGCTGAAAGCAATGAGGATGACATCGGCGTCTGGAAAAACTATTATACGGCCTTTGAAACTTTGGATGAGCTGCTTCAAATTACAGAAGAACTGATGGCGATGAAGGCTCAGTATGTGGCGACCAAAGCCGTATCTCAGACAATTGAACCGGCCGCCAAAGTGGACAAACAAAGCTCTTTGCTTGACGGTAAAATAACCGATAATGAAATTG
Organism: Alphaproteobacteria bacterium; assembly: GCA_048463395.1. Classification (GTDB taxonomy): domain Bacteria; phylum Pseudomonadota; class Alphaproteobacteria; order RF32; family CAG-239; genus JAGAJR01. The sequence continues at coordinate 32,922 of DBFWPL010000019.1, forward strand.
TTCTGGCTGAAAATAAAACCGTTATCCGTACTTTTGGAGAAAAAGTTGTTTTAGCTCAAGTTTTATCCAAGAATACATCTGCCGTAAAGCAACAAACAATAGCACCTTCAACTGTGGGACTTATCGTCAAAACCCCGACCAGTCGGGCAGAAGCGGAAGCTGAAGCATTAACCAGGCAGAGAATAAATTTCGAAGCGGAAAACAATCTAACCCGTACGGTTTCTTTAAGTGCAACTTCTGCGGCCGAGGAAGAAGATGACGAAGATTATGAATATGATCCGGCAAATAACGGGTTTATGGATTTTGTAGATGCTCCGCCGTCTAACATGAAATCTCCGTTTGACGGCAATGAAGAAAAAATGGCCGAGCTTGAAAAATTGAACCCTGTCTATGAAAAATCACAGGAAGCAATGGAAGTTCATAACCTGATGAAGTCCCTTCCGTCTTATCGTGAGATGTTTGAACAATACGAACAAATGAAAAAACTGCATGAACAATCCCTGAAAATTTTGAAAGAGGCCGATCAGTGCAGTATACAGTTTTTAGGACGTTACTATAATAATCCGGAACAAGTTTGGACAGGTAAGCCTATCTCTGACAGCCAGATTAACGAGTATGATTTAAGAAGCGGTATTTCCGGTTGGGCGATTAAAAGTTTTGAAGTCGCCAAAGCTGAGCAAACCTCGCCGATTTCCATGGATGACTTGACTGAAACGGAAGTTGACGTGGATATTGATAATTCGGATCTCAGTTCGATTGAAAAAAATAAAGAGAAGTATCAAAAAATGAGTGGCAGTGGGTTGGCAAATCCGAGCAAGGAAGAAGAGATAGAAAAAGTCGACCGTGAAACTTCAATGATAAACTGGAAAATCGGTGCCGAAGCGGCTTCTCTGATTGTGCAAGACCAATATGGCAGCAAACCGCAATGGGGAACGCCAAGCAAAAAGTTTCCGATTTGGAATGATCAGAAAACGTTTTATACCCAGTATATTGACGGCAAATACAATAATATCAAGGAATATCTGAAAAATGTCGATGTCAATGATGTGGCTATTGAAATAGCTTTTAAGCTGAATGATTTGGTAAAAGATGCAGAAGAAAAAGCTTATAATGCACAAGAGCTGAATAAGCTGTCCGCTTTGATAACGCAAAAGAAAAACGGAGAAGAAACCGTTTCCGCATCGGCATTGCAGACTCTTTTGGATAATAAGGAAAAATCTTTAAATGAGGCAAAACAGGCCAAAGAAACCCGTTTAGCCGGTTTGTTAACTCAAAAAGAGGCGATTAATGCCAAAATTGATAAAGCTTCCCAATATGTAAAGACATATAATCAGCGGATTAACCAACTTTCTCAAGAAGCAATGGAAGCTCAAAACGAGCAGGAAACGCTGAATGATTTGGTACAGAGATTGGAAGAGGAAGAAGCTGAAAATGACAAAGAGCTTTTCTATACCGTAAAAGAGGAAGAAGAGTTTGACGTCGAAATCACGCCGGAAACCGAAAAAGAAACCGTAACTTATGAAACGGAATTAAAGGCGAATGTTCAAAAAATGGCTGCCCCGACGACAAAGGCAGCAGTTTCTTCCGCTCCTGCCGCCAATAAAACGGCAAAGGTAACAACGGTTCCTTCTAAAAATCTGAAACAGATTAAGAAGACGGAAACCGTAGCGGTTAAGTCTATTGATAAAGCAAAACTTCAACGTCGTGAAGATTTGAAAAATCAGATGAAAAATGAGTTGAATGCAGCTTCTGAAGCCAATATTTCAGCTTCTGAATTTGATGAGTTGGAAGCGGCTCCCGTTTTAGAAAAAGCAGTTGGCAAAGTAAATAACAGCTTCAGAAAAAGAGCTGTCAGTCCTTTAGAAAAACAATCTTCTTATCGCCGTTTGGAAACGATTGTTTTGGCAGATGTCTTAAACAGCAATCAGGTTAGTGCTTTCAAAATGGACGCTTTAGACAGCATTGAGCAAATTAATGATGAAGCAAGGGTAAACAATGCCGCTAAAGCCGAGTTGAGAGATGCTTTGTCCGGACGTCGTCCGTTTACCAAAGAAACCGTAACAACAATTTCGCTGCAGACTTCTGATGCCGTTCCGACCAAAACGGAATATAAAACAATCACAAAATTAGAAACAGCAGTGGTTGAAGGAAAACCGATAACCAAAATTGAAAAAGCGTCGCCTGAAAATGCTTCCGTTGCAGGAATAAAGGAAGCAACGCCAATTCTGGATTCCACTCAGAAAACATATACGCCGATAAAGAAAGAAATCTCGACGACCGAAGTTCAGGAAGCTGTAGTAAAAACTTATACCCGCCAAATTGAAAAGCAGGAAAGCTATACTTATGACGAAGATGGTTTGCAAATGAAAACGGCCAAGGAAAGCATAAGCGAAAGCGAGAAAGCGGCTGCCGTTGCCGGCAAAAATAAAGAAACGCTGCGTAAAGATGTCAAAGCCAAAGAAAGCGAGATTGAAAAACTGCAGGAACAGCTGAAATCCGTTGAAGATAAAATAAAGAGTGTTGAACAGGCATATAATGTTCAGGTACAGTTAATTGAAAACAATTATGTCGCTGATGTGGCGTCTGTCAAAGAGAAAATTGAAGAAGGACGGGTCGCTAAGCAAGTTGTGTCTTTGCTGGAACTCTATAACAATGACATAAAAACAACGTTTAAAAACGCTTTGGGTTTGGTTGTACCGTCTCCGGTTCTTAACATTTTGAGCGAGACGGATGCAATCGTGGAAGATACGAGAGATTATGCGGTATCGGCTGTCGAAAAAGCCAGAAGCGATATTATGAACCTCGGAGATGAACTCTATACGCCTAAAAGCAATAAATTGGTGGTTAAACGCCATGCAGAGTTAATGGATGAACTTAAAAGCCTTCCTGTCGAGCAATTAAGCAGTATTTCCAGTGCGATTAAGGCAATCTCCGGAAAGCCGGATATCATCGGGTTGGTAACCGGGGTATACCAACAGGCTATGGTTAACCAAGCCTGCGGAGGAGACAGCTGTAAATCCGCAGATGATGACTATTTTGTCGGAATTGTCGGTAAGGAACGTGATTTTAAAGCTCCGAAAGCGATACCGGAAGAATATCTTCCGCCGTTGAGGGAGTTTACCTTCTTTGATGATACGGATTATGACAATGTTACCAGACTGGCTGATAATTCCATAACCAAAGACGGTTTCCTTAACAGCGGCAGCAAAATGCCGGAGATTTGGAAACTGATGCTTCGCCCGCATGCTTTTGTGGAAAAAGATATTGATTTAAGTTCTGCTCTGGATCTTGGCGGCGAGAATCTGACCTTTATGAGAGGCGGTATCCTGCCATGCCGTACAGAAGGAAAAATCTTAGATATCAATCCTGACGGCATGTATGTAGTTTATAAAAATGACGGAAGCGATATTCCTGAATGTAAAGAGCTGAAAATTGAAGGCAAAAGCGGGCTTCTCGGGAAGACATCTTACAATGTTATTGATATTGCCGAAGATGTAAAAGGACAGGCGATTGCCAAGGATAAAGCCGTTAATATCGGGACGACGCTGGCTCCGAAATGGATTACTCCAAAGCCGGATTCCGTAAATCCAAGCGAACTGGGTGTCCTTTTGCGGGCGGCAGACAATAATTTGTACTTTAACACTTCTGCCGTGAAGGTCTTTGAAAAACTAATGTCTGCTCAAAAAGAGATGAGTTCTGCCGGAAACAATTATGAAGTCAATATTGAAGATGAGGCATTCAAACGTGCTCTTCTGACTCAAAACCAAATCGGAAATTTCTTGAACTTTGTGGAACTTGAAAAAGGTTACCGTCAGGCAAAAGAAGAACTGGCTATAAGTATTGAAGAAGCTAAGGCAACATTGTTTGAAACGTTGAAAAAAGTCGGATTTACGCCGAATGAGAACCTGAATTTGGCTAATGAAGATGACTATGAGCTTGTTCGCGGACAACTAGATCGTTTGAAAAACAAACTCGTGTCAGAGGGGTATGAAGGAATGGACGAAATAAAAACCACCGATAATATCGTGGTCGAAGAACGTCTTGAGAAACTTCAGCGAATTTTGGGGGCTTTACGAAAAGATAAAGATGAGTTAATCTCTATTTCGGAAGTAACACCGAGTGATGCCGAGCTGGATGAACAAATCAAGTCCGAAGAGGTTAATAAGAAAGTCAATGAAGAATACTCTAAAAAAGCTAAAGAAGCCTTTGAAAAACAATTGTCAGCCTTCCCTAGACCTTATTGTGCATCTTACTGATAAAGAGAGCTGTGAATGAACGAAGCAAATAACAGACTGGAAGGGACAAAAGTTTTATCCATAACCGATGCGACCGGAGTTCAGCGAGAATTCGCCAGTGAAGTGGAACAGGAAGTATCTGGATTTAAGCTTAAGTATTATATGTGGTTGTCCCGCTTGTTTGTTTTGTTTGCAGTGGCGTCTTTGCTGCTGTTTATGAGTGCATCCCTGTCTTTGTTTAAGCTGGCTCCGCAGGTTACGGTAGAACCGTTTTTAATCATCCAGCAGGATTCTTCTGAAGGAATTGTCCGTAATGAGCCGATTGAATACAATATGGCTTCTAAAAATCAGTTGATGGAGACCTTTGTTCGTCAATATGTTTTGCTTCGTAATACGATTATTTATGATGAAAAAGAAATGATGACCCGCTGGTATGGCGGCGGCATGCTTAATTTTCTCTCTGCTCCGAGGGTCTTTTCCGATTTTGAACAATATCGCGACAGTATTTGGAGCAAAATGCGGGAAGATGAGCAAGTTCGGGAAGTCGAGATTATTTCTATCGGAAAGCTTGGCGGAGAAAGAAGTCCGGTGTGGAAAGTCGATTTCAAAACGTATGATTTGTCTGCGGTGGACAGAGACCAGAAGACAAAAGCCCAAATTTTGACGGTTCGCTATTGGACAGCCTCCGTTACGGCCTATTTTGTTCGGGAACGTGTGTTTGTCGGTCTTCGCTTAATCAATCCTTTAGGTTTTACTGTTACAAGATATTCACAAACAGAGGTCGAAATTTTCTAGCTTGTTGATAAGTTGGGGATTTTATTGGGATGATGTTAGACTTTTAATTTAAAAGAGTATAACGTCAACATATCTATAGATAGAATTATTGAAAGGGACCTTTAATGTATAAAAGATTTGTGATGCTTTTCCTCATCTTGCTGCTGACGGCCTGCGGAATTTTCGGTTCATATTATGAAGCCGAACCTGTTGGGGTTGGTAAAGGCGTGGACGAGCTGAAGTTGTCTCCGTGTGCTTGTATGCAGCTTGATTTGCCTAAAGATCTGCCCGATTGGTTTGTTGAAACAATCTAAGATTAAGGAAGTTTATTCATAATGGCAAATGCACTCGGCGGAAATAATACACAACAAAGATTAATCGGTAGCAGAGCTCAGTCTGCACCGAGAAATACTTCTCGTGCCAATGCGGATGTATTTGTTGCCAATGTGGCTGAAAAAAGATATTTGTGGACGGCTCGTGCTTTTGCGATTATCACGGCAATCAGTTTGTGCTGTAATGTCATTTTATTTTTAGCAATTATGCAGGTTTTGCCGTTGTACCGTATTGAACCGTTTTTGTTGACGTTTCAAAATAGGCAGGAGCAGGTGTATAATATTCAGCCTGTCAAAGGCGATTTGGCTGATGAAAAAGCAATTACCGAAGTGTTTGTTCGCGAATATGTTCTGCTCCGCAGTTCATTTGATTTGGATATTCCGGAAATGGAGGCCCGTTGGATGCCGGGCGGCCCGATTCAGGAAATGTCTTCCGGTGCGGTTTACTCCGAATTCCTTGAAAAAACGGCCAAAAGAGCTCTGTCTATTATCCGCTCCAAGAGCATGATAAGAAATGTTCGTATTTTGACGGTAAACGAACTGGGAAAAGGCTTATGGCAGGTGGAATACGAAACGCAGGATATGTATCCTGATTCGTCAACTCCGGAAATTAATTATTGGACGGCGTCTTTGCGGGTGGCTTATCGTAGGAAGAGTGTAAAATATGGCGAAAGGTTGAAAAATCCGGTAGGCTTTACAGTAGTTCGTTACTCACTGACATATAATAAAGTAAAATAAAAGGTGTATTTCATAATGGTTTTAAGAGCGGTTAAGATATTTTTTGTTGGGATGGTAATGCTGATAGCGGCCGGAAAAAATGCTTATTCTCAGGCAACTATGGGAAGTCTTGATCAAAATGCCGACCAAAGCCAGGGGCAGTATATGCCGATGAATATGGGGTATGCCGGATTTAATTCTTTGGGAATGGTGCAGAGTGCTTGGCTGGATCCGCTCCAGAATTTGGGGGAAGGGCAGTCTAAGCCGGCTTATTCCAGATATTATTGGTCTCCGGATTTGGTGTTGCCGATACGCCTTCGCGAAGGAATGATGACTTTGATTAATTTTCCGGAATGGGAAATGGTTGAAGATATGTTTATCGGTGATAATTCCTCGTTTGACGGACAGATTACCGGTCCGAACACTATCTTGCTCTATCCTCGTAAGGGGGCTAACGTTGGTGTAGATACCAACATCATTATTTTCGGACGTTCGGGAAACCGTTATGTTTTCTATGTTAAGAGCGAGGGTGTGAATACGGAACGTTTGACCAACTCCATTATTGATATTGACGTTATTGACGGCCCCTCGGGGTCGCGGGGTACCGGAGTAAACGGAACCCGCAGCAACGGCGGAAGAAGCGGGGTGAATGCCAGTTCTCTCAAGGGAGGAAGCGGTCTTTCGGTAGATTCTACGTTTACCAAACGTTTTGGAAAAAATGACTGGATTAAAGAGATACCTCTGGATCCGACAAAGTTTAGATTTGATATTGAAGTTTACGTGCCGAACCCTGATGATGTCGTGATTGCTCCGGAAAGAGTTTGGCGGGATGATATCTTTACCTATATCGATTTGGGCGAAAAAGCTCTGAATATGACACAGCGTCCGATTGTAACGCTGATTGTGGAAAGAATTGAAGTGCCTGTTGGCTTTAGAACCAAAGGTCCGAATAATCGCTTGATTATTGTTGAGGGTATCGGCGATATGGTTATGAGGAACGGAAAACGTATTGTCTGTCTGAAAATGCGTCGTTCTGACGATTACGGTATGGAAATGGCAACCTATGCAACTGATTTTGAAGACAGTTCATGGGATATTGCTCCGAAAATCCCTGGCGGACGTCAAGGCGGCGGACAAGGCGGAGCCGGATATGGCGGCGGTAACGGAGGTTTTGGCGGAGCCGGTTCTAACGAGGGATTTGATGAAGTCGGCGGAGATTCTCCTGGTGATTACGGAAATTATCCGGGAGCTCCGGGACAATATGACATTAAGGTCGGCAATAGCGAAATTATTGCACGAAACAATGGTCAGGGGGGCGATGTCAGCGTCGGTTACCAGGGATCGGGACAACAAGGCGGAAACTTTGATTACTCAAAGATGCAGCGGATTAGCAATAATCATAATTATAACAGCGGTGCTTTGGGCGGCAATGGTCAGTTCAGCTATGGTTCCGGATTCTCTGACAGTAGTTCCAACATCTCAATTGAGCTCGGAACAGATGCGGATGTCGGAAATCTTGAAAAATTATGGAGCGGTTTGACTAAGAAATATCCTGATATTCTCAATCGGTATGAACCGTTCTTCTCTGTAGATGCTCCGGCGGACGGGCAGGGTAAAGAATTGTTCCACTTACGAGTAGGACCGGTCGGTTCTCTTGATGACGGAGATTCCGTCTGCAGCAAACTCGGACGAAACGGTGTATTTTGTAGTGTAGTCAGAACGCAATGAGTAAAGAAGTATTAACACGTTCCGAAACTTATGTGAGAAAAACCAACCGCATTATTCTTGCGGTTGGTATCACTTCATTTGTAATCTTTATATTCGGTGTTATGCTTCTTATTCAAAGCAACGAGGTCGTTGATGATTATCAGGAACCTGTTTTTACGGATAATGATGATGCTTTGAATATTGGCGAAGTCAAGCCTTTAGAAAATAATCTGGAGTTTGGAAATGTCGATGACGGAGAGATTCCGATTACGACAACCCCTAATCCCATTAATATGGGACAGGTAGTTTTGGGCACGGATGCCCGCAACGTACTGACAATCGGGACAAACGGCAAAGCATCAATCACGATTAGTTCCGTACAATTGGCTGAACCTCCGTTTGACGGCTTCAGTTTCCATGACGATTGCAGCGGAAAAACGCTAAGGGGGAATGAGCATTGCGATATTACCATGTCTTGGGTGCCGATTGTTCCGGGAAACGTTCAAAATAACTTTATCGTTTCATGGCATGAATCAAACTTAAGCGTCAGCAATGCAAAATCTGAAAAAATTACAGTGGACGGAAATGCCATTCGTAAAGAAGATTGTAATTTTTGTGAAACGGCTTTGCCTAAAGATGGCAATGATGAACAGAAAAATGCTTCTAAATTACGGGCAATTATAGGGCCGAACGGAGAAATCATCGGTTATGCGGATGAAGACGGTTATGTTCGCGACAAAAACGGCAATATTATCGGTCGGGTCAACGCAAACGGCATGGCTGTTGATGAGGATGGTAATATTATCGGTGTCGCAGATAATCGAAAACTTGTGTATGACGAGTTTGGTAATGTTATCGGTTATGTAAATCCTGACGGAACGGTTGTTGATAAAGACGGCAATGTTATCGGAAGAATGCTTCCGGACGGAACCGTCGTTGACGCTAACGGCAATGTGATCGGCAAGGCGGTAGATGCCGGTTATGTGTATGATAAAGACGGTAATATTATTGGTCGTGTTCTTCCGGACGGAACCGTCGTTGACATGGATGGCAATGTAATCGGCCGTTTGAACGAAAACGGCGAAGTCGTTGACGCCAATGGCAATGTGATTGGCTATGTCAGCAAACCGGGACGTGTGGCCGTTGATGAAAACGGTAATATTTTAGGCGTGGTTATGCCAAACGGAGCCGTTGTTGATGCTAATGGCAATGTGGTTGGTTATGTAGACGAGAACGGCAATGTTGTTAAAGACAAAACATTGGGAAGCAACCGCCGTTTTGCTTACGATAAAGACGGCAATATTATCGGTTATATTGATGAAAACGGCAATGTGATTGATGCCGACGGCAATATTATCGGTCGGATGTTGGAGGACGGAACCATTGTCGATTTAGACGGTAATGTGATTGGCGAAGCCGGAGATGTTACTGTCGGTCCTCAGCGGCGTTTGGCATATGATAAAGACGGCAACGTAATAGGTTATATTGACGAGAACGGCAATGTCGTTGATTTTAACGGCAATATTATCGGAAAAATGCTTGAAGACGGTACCCTTGTTGACCTAGACGGAAATATCATTGGAAAAGCCGGAGAATTTGTCAATCTGGCATTGGATAAATATGGTAATGTCATTGGTTATGTCAAACCGGACGGAACGATTGTCGATAAAAACGGGAAAGTCATCGGTAAAGTGTCGGATATGACTGTCGGTCCTCAGCGGCGTTTGGCATATGATAAAGACGGCAACGTAATAGGTTATATTGACGAGAACGGTAATGTCGTTGATTTTAACGGCAATATTATCGGAAAAATGCTTGAAGACGGTACCCTTGTTGACTTAGACGGAAATGTCATCGGCAGAGCCGGAGAATATGTCAATTTAGCGTTGGACAAGAATGGAAAGGTTATCGGCTATGTTAGTGCGGATGGCAAGGTTTATGATTTGAACGGTAATGAAATAGGCTATATTGACGAGAATGGCAATATTGTAAGTAATGAGCGTTATAAAATCGGAGGTTTGGTTGAAACACAAATGATTCCAATAACCGCTTCGGGTGAAGTCTTAGGAACAGTCAACAATAACGGTACGGTTGAGAATGACAGGCAACAGGTTGTAGGACGTATTCTGTCCAACGGCTTAGTAAAAGATCCGTCCGGTTCAAAAGTGATTGCCCGTTTAGTTCGGGGTGGTTTGGTTGTCGGTTATGGTTGTAAAAATATCGGTTATCTGGAAAGAGACGGAAAAATCCGCAAATCTAATCAGGATACGGGATATAAAGTCAATAGTAACGGGATTGTAACAGACAGTTCCGGAGCTTATATAGGGGAAGTTGTTTCTCCGGGAAAAGTTTTTGATAATTCCTGCACGCTTTTGGGTGAGGTCGGCACGGACGGTATTGTTCGCGGCGGTTCCAACAACTACGTCGGCTGTGTCAATCCGGACGGAACGGTCCTGGATGAAAAAGGCGATATTATCGGCGGTACGGTTAAAAGCGGAATAGCCCTTTCTTATGACGGAGAATATCTCGGTAAAGTTTCTTCGGACGGCTTGGTTATTTCTCCGGCCTTGCTTCCGGTCGGCTGTGTCGGAACCTACGGCGATGTTTTCAGCCGAAACGGCGGCTACATCGGAAAAATTTTAGAAAACAAATATGCTTTTGACCTGGACGGCAACTTCCTGAATATGGTCGGTGAAGACGGACGGGTTTATGTGGCCGGGCAGGCTCCGTCCAGATTATTGGCCAATAATCTGATTGTTGATGATAATAATACGATTATCGGTATGGCTATGGGTGAGAAAACAACAATTGTCAGTCCGGACGGCAAGGTTCTCGGACGTCTGTTCCCAGACGGATATGTTTACAGCGATAAAGGCGTGGCTGTCGGCAAAATCAGCGGCGACGGCATGAGCTTTTATAATAAGCAAATCGGCCGGCCGATGCCGAAAGGCGAAGTTGTTGATTTTAACGGCAAACGTCTCGGAATAGTCAGCGGAGACGGAACGGTAGTAAACCGTTTTGGCGAAACACTCGGTAAAATTGATGCCAAAGGGACATTGTTGGATTATAAGGGGGAATATAAAGGTGCAGCTTTGTTGCGAGGAGCCGCGATTGGTTATGACGGAGCTTATCTGGGATACAGTCTGGCTGACGGAAGTATTATTAATCTTGATGGAAAAAATGAAGGAAAAGCCAGTGCGGATGGTAAGGTTTTAGATGATAAAAATAATGTCATCGGCGAGATTCTTCCGGAAAACATCGTAGTTGATATCTGGGGTAATTATAAAGGCCGCGTAAACTCTCTGGGAGATGTGTTCGATTTGAAAAATGACAACATTACCGCTATTTTGCCGGGCGGTTCCACGGATAAAAACCTCAGTCTCTTGAAACGGGGAGCTGTCATAGACTTTGGCGGCAACGTTATCGGTTCCGTAGCTCCTGACGGACGGGTAATTGATACGGAAAATGTGGCAATCGGCAGAGTTCTGTCTGACGGAAACGTGATCAGCCGAGCTGGAAAATTAATCGGAGAAGTGGTTGACGGTGATATTGTTATTGATAACTCTGATAAAGTTGTGGGATATGTTAATTTTGATGGTAAAATCATCGGCAAGGATAAGAGCGTTATCGGTCGAGCTTTATCGGGAGACTTGGCAATTGACAACAACGACAACATTCTGGGCAGAATTTATAAAATAGGGGCGACTATTTTAGGAAATGACGGAAACTACGTCGGACGTTTGTCTCCGGAAGGCGAAGTTATCGACGCAAACGGTAAGAACATCGGCTACATCAAAAATAACGGCTCTTTTATAGATTTGGATAAAAAAGTATCGGGTTATGCCCTTCAGGAAGTGGCTAAAAACCGGAGGAACTGAGTTTGAAACAGAATAGTTTTTATAGTTTTTTCAGCAAACTTGCCCAAACTTTCAGTGTTGCGGCAATTTGTTGTTTTATGTCTGTTTCTTTAGCTCAAGCTCAAGAAATTACGGCAATAGATTTTAACGGCGATTTGTTGGGTAAGGTTATTCCGGATGGTAAAGTCGTTAGTCTGGACAACCAATTGATAGGTAACGTTACCGCCGACAGCTTGATTGTAAATTTTGACGGCGAACTGATAGGTGGTGTCGTCCCGCAGGGAATTGCCATCGGTAACGATAATAAATTGCTGGGTAAGGTAAACAATGACGGTTCCGTTCGTATGTCTTCCGGAAAAATTATCGGTAAAGTCTTGCCGACCGGCTTGGTTATTGATGATTATTTTGACGTTATCGGTGCAGTTTTGTTTCCGGGCTTGGTTTATTCAGACGGTGGACAGACAGTCGGACGTTTGACCGGAGACGGTTTGTATACTAACTTGCAGGGACAGGAAATCGGCTTCATATCTCCTGACGGCTACGCTTACCGCCGTGTCGGGACGGATTATGTGCTTGACGGACGCCTGATTTCATCCAAGATGGTGGTTTCCGAAAGCGGAGAGTTTATCGGCAGTGTTACTCCGGGAGGAAATATTACAAATTTTGATGCTGCAACAATTGGTTTTATCAAGGCAAACGGTTTTGCCTATAATGAGAATAATACAATTATCGGCCGTATTGTGCGTTCGGGATATGCTTTTGACAATTTCGGACGTTATATTGGTTTTGTAACTTATAACGGGGAAGTTCTGGATAAAGACAAATTGGTCGGACATTTGCGTTCTGATGGTAAAATCGCCGGAGAAAAGGATGATATCATAGGTTTTAGCGTTGATATCTCGGCAACGGCAACGGATTCTACCGGAAAGTTTTTGGGACGCATTATGCCGGACGGAAAAATTTATCGGGCCAGAGAAGAAGCCGGAATACTGGGTGCGAGGGGCATTATCTATAATAAAGACGGCAATGCCGTCGGCCGTATTATTCAATCCGGTCCGGTTTTTGATTATAAAGGCTCCCTAGTAGCTCATGCATTGAAAAACGGTAAAGTCATTTTGTTGGAAGGTACTCCGGCAGGCTATGTTATCGGCAACAAGGCATTTGATAATAACGGACGTTTGAGCGGAGCGACAATGGATGAGCTTTTGGTTGTTAACGGCAATAACAAGGCTTTGGGAATTGTCGGAATTAATGCTTCTGTCTTTGACGGAGAAGACCGCCGCATTGTTTCTCCGTTTGGATATGTTTTTAATACGGATGGCAGTATTAACGGTGCAGCTCTGCCTTTGGGGGCGATATACAATATCAGCGGTATTCCTGTTTCTGAAATTTCCCCGAACGGAGAATTGTATAACAAAGGGAGTCTGGCTCTGGGAAAATTAACTCAGACAGGTGTCAATATTGACGAGAGAAATAGGATTCTCGGTAAGAACGTTTGCCCTCTCTTTGCTGTGGATGAATCCGGAAATTCTCTGGGAAATATGTCAGAAGGTAATCTGGTTTTGAATAAAGGCTTGAAAATTACCGCGAAAATTTTGCCGGATAATTCCGTTGTTCCGACATCCTCCGATGATTCCGTCGATTTAAGCCCGAAAACGGGAAATGCTTATCAAAATAATATTGTAATAAGCTATACCGGAAACCTTTTGGGATACACAAATGACGACGGCAGTGTCCGCGACTTTAACGGAAACCGCTTGGGGAAAGTTGTCGGACAGGGCATGGTTGTTGATAATAACGGGTCTGTTATCGGCGGACTGATTGGATTTGATACGGTAGTTGATGATGATTGTGTAGTCATCGGCGTGGTTGATCCGAAAGGTGAAATTAGAAATTTCCGTAATGTCAGCATGGGAAAGGTTTTGTTAAACGGACAGGCTGTTTCCGAAAACGGAAATTATATCGGTTATGCAGTTAATGCCCGTTCGGTAGTTGATTATAGCGGCAATATTCTTGGCGTTGCCTCTGCCGACGGTCGGGTGTTAAACTATGCGGACGAACAATTGGGATGCCTGAATAAGAAAAAACTTTTGAAAAATGCCGATAATACGATCATTGGCGGCAATGTTGAATATTCTCCGGTTATGAATTTTAACGGAACGATTATCGGCCGTGGAATTTTGGATGGTTCTGTTGTCAATGATAAAAATATGGTTATCGGTTATATGCAACCAGACGGCAATATAAACTCCAAAACCGGAGTTCCTATAGGAGATTTATTTAAATATAAGGTTGCTTTTGACGATAATAACAAATTTATCGGCCGGGTTTTGGAAAACGGAAAGGTTGTCAATGCCGGAAACGAAGAAATCGGACAAGTTGATTTTATCGGTTATGTTTTAGGCAAAGACGGAGCCAAAATCGGCTATGCATTATATGATTTTTATGTTTATGACAATAATTTCTCCGTTATGGGATATATTAACAAGGACGGCACGGTTCTTTCCCTGTTGGGGCAAAAACTCGGAACGCTTGACCGTGGTTTTCTGATTGATCGGGGCGGACAGGTTATCGGTCGCGGTAATCGTGATTTTTATATCCGTGATGAAAGTAATTTGGTTCTGGGTGAATTAAACTTGGATGGTGAACTGGTTAATGTTTCGGGAGAAATTATCGGCACCATAAACAAAGAAGGTAATATTTTGGACAGCGAAGGCAAAACGATTGCCACGGCTAAACCTTTGCAGTTTTATAACCTGACGTTAGACCGCCAAAAAGTCTATGACGAAAACGGAAACCTCATAGGTTACGTAAACAAAGACGGCAGTGTTGTTGATGAAAACGGCAAACTTATCGGTCTGGTAAATGATGACGGCATTGTCATTTCGGCCAACGGCAACATCATTGGCGGAACATCCCTTGACTGGTATGAAAAAGCCCCGCAAACAGCACCTAAAGACGACAAACTTCCTGAGGTTGGGGTCAATGAATATCAGGAAATCAAAGAACAATATCGCAAATCTTTGGGAATAGCTCTGACTCCGGACGGAGAATACCTTGGCGAAATTATGGAAGACGGCAATGTCGTGGACAAGAACGGAAAAGTCTTGGGACATAAAATGCCGGACGGGTTGGTTATAGATGATGACGGAACTTTAATCGGCATTGAAGAAGCCGGCAAACCGAACACGGACGGAATGTTTATTCCGGCGGGAACTTTCGGCAGCGGCGGAGCTTACGGCGTAGGTAACGGTTCCGGAACCAACTTGGGACCTGGAGGCGGTTTTGGTCCGGGAGAGCGTTACGACCCTCAGCGTGCGGCTGCTCTGGATGCTGCACAAAACCAGCGTCGTCAGGGAATGGCTGTCGGTAGAATCAGTACTAATATCAGAAAAGAAGCCTTTGACGGTTACCAGAAAAACTGGGATGAACAAGGTGTTTCCAAAGCCATTTCTTCATGGCGGGTTAAGTTAGACGAGATGATTTTTGCAGACAAACCTATTCCGGCCGTATTGTCTCGCTCTATCGACAGCAACAACCCGACCCCGATTACCGCTTTTGTGGAAAGAAATATTTATGCTGAAGAAGGCCGAAACATCATTATTCCGGCAGGAAGCCGTCTGGTGGGAACTTTGGGCGGTCTGACCGGAACGACGGAAACCACGTCCCAATCTGCTAAAGTCCAAATTTCTTGGGAACGTTTGATTCGTCCAGACGGTGTTTTGTTTACCTTTGCCGGTATCACCGCGGACGCTCAAGGTCGTGGCGGTGCTCTGGGTTATTTGGATCAGCAGCTGTTTAAGAAATATACTTTGCCGATTATGACCACGGCGTTGACCAGTTATACGTCTTATTTAATGGCTGATGACGACAAGAGCAGCGGAGAGACTGAAAGCTCCAGACAACAGGCCGCCAATGACGCTCGTCAAAACTTCCTGAATGAAATGAATCAGGTGTTTGAACAAATCTTGGCGGACAAGACAAACATCAAACCGCTGACTTATGTTCCTGCCGGTACCAGAATTATTGTCTTCCCGAATGTTGATTTGTGGATGAGAACCGAAGAACGTGATGCGGAAGCAAGTACCGGACAGGGTAGTAAGAAAGATGTCTTTATTGATGACGAAAAAGTAACCAATGACAGAAAACTGCAAGAAAACAAGCGTGCCGTCAATATCAGTGCAAGTTCTGCGTCTCAGGCCGGAAATGTCTTGTATGAAGCTGATGATGCAGGTATTGAGGCTGTTGACGCTCCGCCTAAACTGATTGACGACAGCAGTGTCAAGAACAAGAAAAAAGCCAAAGGTCAACCGACCAATCCTGGTTTGGTAAGCGGCAGCACACCACCTCCGCCGCCGACGTATTCGACAACTCCGGGAGCCAATAACGCTTCCTCTGGAAGTTCCGGCAGCAGCCAAAACAGCGACAGTAGTGTTCCTCAATTATTCTGACAGGAGAATGGGAAATGAGTTTTAAAGTATTGGAATCAGTGTTAAGGCCGTTATCTTATTGGTATAATCAGGATAATATCGAAGAAGTTGCCATCAACCGCTCCGGTCAGATTTGGCTGCGTCTTCGCGGCAAAAGAGCTTATCCGTGGGTAATGTATAAAGATGAAAAATTATCCAAAGAATATCTGGTGGATTTGCTCTATATCATTGCCAATACGTACGAGTTGCCGTTTGATCCGGTTCAGGGGACACCGGTCGTGTATGCGACAATTCCGGGAGAACATCGTTTTTCAGCTATTGCCGGTCGAAACGTTATGTATGACCAAGACGACCTGACCGGAGGTGTGGCGATTGCCATCCGTCTTCATAGTGAAGATGTTGCGTTCGGCTTGCAGGATTACGGTTTAAGCCAGGGCTCGGGGTTGCATAAGATTAATCCGTTAAAGGATATTAAAGACCCGGAAGACCCGTATGAACGTCTTTTGCTCAGTTTAAAACGCGGTGATCATATTTTAGTCAGCGGTGCAACCTCAACCGGTAAAACCACGTTCTTAAATAACTTGCTTAAGATTTTGGACATCAATAAACGTATTGTAACGATTGAAGATACCCGAGAACTCTTGGTGCCGCACCCTAACCGCGTTCACCTTGTATTATCTCGTACCGAACAAACCAATGCCATGGACTATAGCAAAATCATCGACTTGGTGGTACGTTTTACGCCTGATGCCATCATCGGCGGTGAGATTTCCACCAGCAATGCCGGAGCCTTGTGGGAACTGATGGGATCCGGACACGATAACTGTTTGGCAACAATCCACGCCGAGAGCTCCGAAGCTGCTTACAAGGCCTTTACCGACCGTATTTTGCACACGTATCCGACAATTGACAGAGTAAAAACCATTGAAGAAATGCATAAAAAGCTCCGTGTCGTGCAAATTAACCGTGATGGCAACTTGCGTGCTATTACCGAAGTTACTTAAAAATAAACAAAAAGCTCCTGAGAAAGGAGCTTTTTGTTTCTAAGAGGAATTAGTCAATCAACTCGATTTTGATTTTCTTGTTATAAAAGTTCAGTAACTTTTTTATACTGGTGGGAATGATGGCTTTTCCCAACTCTATACGGTCAATTACTTCCGGTGCAAGTCCCGTCTGTACCCGTATAGAGTTCAGACGGATGCCTTTTTGTTGGCGTTCTGCCCACAGAGCCGCCCCTAACTGCCGACCGATGATTTTATCAAGATTTTTACATTTATTCATTTTTCAAACTCCTTAATTTTGTTTTAGTTAAACAAAACCGCCTTAAAATACTTAAGGCGGGGAGTTCACAACTGCTCAAGAACAGTCCGGGTTATTCGAGCATAGCCTTATATCCCCAGCTCCCCGTGAAGGAGTTGTTCTTTTTCTTGAGAGGAGCTGTGACACTCCGCAATTCACCTCTGAACTGCAAGAAAGATGATAATGGAAATAGATTAATTTGCAATTAAAATTCTATGGCACTAACTTTCAGCACGCACATTGATACCATCGGGGAGTTGAGGCAGATACTCAACACCGTCAACTTTCGCCAGTGGTCGCCGACCACCAGCTAATTTTTGCCTCACCCCTGGGTGTCGCTGACCACAAAAAAAGCCGGAAAACTCCGGCTTTTTTAAGATTATTTATTGTAAAGGCGGGATATTTAACTGAGCAATACTCCCCGGCTTGATTTTTATGTTAGAATAACGCATATTTCCGGTTTCAATAACAAATCTTTGTCGTCCCGTCAACTGCGAAGCCAAATCATAAAAATCTCTGGCATTGAGTTCTTGTCTTTGCGGATTCATAATATACAAAACGCAGCCTTGTGTTCTTTCCGCAATACCGCAACGGGCACGGCCTCTCGGTACTTCCGGATTAATAACAACCCCCTGTAAACCGTCTCTGACGATTGTCTCTTGCGTAAAGAACAATTTAGCCAGACCAAAACCGACAATGAACATAACAATACCAATCATGGCAACAATTTTTGTAGAAACGTTGCCTGCGGCAAACTGCTCGGAAACAGAATACTGTGGAGCAGCCAAATCTTGATCATCTAAAAACTGTGGTGTAAAGTCATTTTCGTTGTTAAAAACATTTTTGTTTTCATTTAAGGCAGGAACATTGGTAATGCCTGTAGATTGAGCATTGCCGCCATCCAAAAATTCATCCAGATTAAAATCTTCGTCAAAATTCGTTCCTGTCGGAGCAGATGGACGCTGCTGAAAATTTTGTCCCTGCATTCCGGGTGCTCTCGGTGGAACCGGAGCTCCGTTCGGATTGCTGACCAGTTTTTTTACCGGGCGTTTTACTTTTTTTAATTTAGGACGGTTAGGATCTGCCGGTCCCTGTGTCATGCCGTTGTTATTGAAAATATTATCGTCCATTGTAATGCCTCTTATAAATTCTTTTTAATCGGTTTATTTGTTTTCATTGTTCTTATAATTCTCGGTACCATGAATACCACGGTTTCGGATTTCGGAGAGTTAACGCCAAATACCCCGTTCGGTATGCCGATTATCAGGAAATTTTCACCCAGACGGCTCCTGACGTTAAATTGGGTAATTTCTCCGTTGGCACCTTCCAACGTAACATTGGAAAAGATTTTGTTGTCATATTCCAAAGACGCTTTTGCCAAAATGGAAAGTCCGGCTTCTATGGAATCTCTCTTTGCACATTTACCGATGTCAAAACGGGCAAACCAGAGGTTAGGAACAACAAACTTTCCTTCGGCAACCGGAACAACCATTGCCTGCTGTCCCAAAAATCCGCGTAAAGTTCCAACGTTTAACTCATTAGATGTAGTCAATACTCTGCCGATTACACCGGTCTTGGCGGTTTTTATTGTTCCATAGTCAAAAACTTTAAGCATATTCTGCCAGTTAACGTCTTGAGACCGGTTGTATGGATAAATCCGGAAGATATTAACGTCAAAAGCGACCAA
Organism: Alphaproteobacteria bacterium; assembly: GCA_048463395.1. GTDB lineage: Bacteria > Pseudomonadota > Alphaproteobacteria > RF32 > CAG-239 > JAGAJR01. The sequence continues at coordinate 51,960 of DBFWPL010000019.1, forward strand.
AACCGGATTGTCTTCAAAATATTTAATCAAATCCATGACTTTATTGCGAAGTTCAAAATCAGCATCAAAAGTAATGGAATAATCAGACCAGTCGGTAGTAATGTCCGTAATGCCGGACCCTCTGAGTACGTCCAGCAGACCGAGGATAATCGGACGGGATTTCGGAACATAAAGGCTGAAGTTCGCTTTTCGGCTGATTGTCAGAACTTTTTTGTCGGCGTTGTAATAATAGTAAACTTCCGCAGCGTCGGCAATCATATTGATAACCTCGGAGAACTCACCGCGTAAATTCTCGGCGGAAATATTGGCATAAGGAGCGTCTTTTGCCACAAGTTTGATACCGGCTTCTTTAACAAGTTTCAGCATGGCTTTTTCCGCCGGCATGGTGTCAAACGAAAAGCCAGTAACTTCAAACCTCGGCAAAACATCGTTATTCCCGTTTTTAACCAGATTAAATGCCGTAACGTTGTAAGGAATACTCGTAATCATTTCCTGTGTTACCCAGTTGGCGGAACAACGCAGAGGTGTTTCCAAGTCAAGAGAACTGGCTCCGTTCGGTGTCCGTATCATGTTAGGATCTTCAGGAAGAATAACCTGCATATTGGATGAGATAATCTCTTCTTGTTTGGGAAGAGGTTTTTCTTTGGAACTGCATGAAACTACGGACAGAAAAGCAAATACTGCCAGAAAAAATTTCGCGGAATTATGTAATTTCATTTTATTCATAGGACTTAGTTGCTTCCTTCGGTTTTAGGCGGAACGGCCTGCATGTTTTCCGGATTAATCGGTTTTTTGATTTTAATAACTTTTTTGAGAGTTTTTTCCTCTTGATCCTGTTTCATCAGTTTTTCCATTAACTGATCCATATTCATTCCGGCACCGGCGGTCGGGTCATCTGACTTGTCAAACTCGCCCAGAGCCTGCTTCATCTTGTCAAGCTCTCCGGCATCTTCCTTAATCATTTCAGGGGAAGAGTTGTTTTTCAGTTCCAACTGGTATTCCTGAAGGTTTTTCTTTAACGCTTCAACGCCGCCGGCAATTTTCTTTTCCACATAAGGATAAAGTTCTTTGTGTTCAAGTATAAATTCTCCGGTTTCGCTGATTTCTTCCAAAACATCAAGAATATACCGATAAAAAGGATATTCCTCCATGGCAATATTACCCATACGCACACATCTGGCGGCAATTCTTGAAATCGTCCGGTCATAGTAATCCCTCAGAACGATGTAATTATCCAGATACCATAGAGTTTCTTTGCTGACAGCGGGTGTCGTGTTTACGTTTGGTTCCATTTATACAACTCCTCAATTCTAACCTTTAATTTAGTTTAGCGGAAGATGTTTGTAAATTGTTTTCTCCAACCTTTACCCAATTATATATTGCCGGGTTTGTAAGGTTCATTGTTCTCTTCATTATCCAGCTCTGCAATGCCGATATTTGTCTCCTGAAGATTGTCAAACAGTGGCTGAGCAGGGGTGGAAGTTACCGGTGTGAGAATGTCCTGTTGAAAATAAATATCTTCTGAGGAATTTTGAGTTTGCTCTGTGTTGTCGGACAATAAATTTTGATAAGGATCGGAGACTGTATTTTCCGGAGAAGATATCGCATTATCCGAAACCGCTTCTTGCGAAAAATTTTCTTGTATCTCGACCATATTTTCATCAGATTGCTCAACGGAAGGAAGATTTTCCACCTCATTCTCCGGAGAAGTTTCAACCGGCAGAGGCACTTCTTCTGTCATTTCATGTTCGGAAGAACCTTCATCAGTATCCTCTTCGTATTCCCATTCCCACTCTTCGCCTTCACCGTTATTGTCGTCAGCATGTTCAGTTAGGTCGTCTTCTTTACCTTCGGGAGAAAGATTTTCTTCTTCTGCATCTTCTTCATACTCCCATTCCCATTCTTCTTCAGTGTTTTCCGTTTCGGAATTGGAGCTTGCATCTAATGAAGTTATATCCGCTGTCTCGGTTTCGGCGTTTTCTGCGGGAGAATCTTCCTCGGTGTCTTCCTCATATTCCCACTCCCAGTCTTGTTCTTCCTCATGCTCCGGAACAGCTTCGACCGACAGAGGCACTTCTTCTGTCATTTCATGTTCGGAAGGGCTTTCATCAGTATCCTCTTCGTATTCCCATTCCCACTCTTCTTCAGTGTTTTCGGAGGCATCCAAAGACTGATTCTCTTCAGGAATGTCTTCCGGTTCATCGGCATATCTGTCCGCATCCAAATCAATCGGAGCGGTATCTTCATTGTCAAAATCGCTCAAAGATACAAATTCAGTCTCCGGTAGTTTGTCAAGAAACGTGTTTTCTTCTTTCTCTTGCGGTTCAGATTCGGCTTCAGGGTTTTCTTCCCAAACCGGCGTTTCTTCGGAAACATTATCAGGAAGGGGATTGTCCAAAGGGATAGTTTTTATCTCCTCAGTTTTTTCGGTAATGTCAAGGTCTGAAGACGTGTTGTCAAAATCATCTTCACCGCTGAACGATTCAATCTCCGTATTTTCTTCACTCTCTTGAGGAAGGATATTTTCTGTTTCTGAAAATTCTTCCTGAATATCAAAATCCTCGGTTTCTTTTTCATCTTCAACAAACAAAGACGTTTCCTGTTCCTGAAGTCCTTCTTCACTTTCATCAGGGCTCTCTGCCTCTTTATAAGTCCGGTCTTGTTCTTCTTCCGGTTCATCGGAAAAAGTTTCGGTTTCATTTATTTCCGGATTATTCTCTAATTCAGAAGATGGGGAAGCTTCTTCTTCGGCATATTCCCATTCCCAGTCTCCGTTTTCAGCCGTTTCTTCTGCAAGGATATCTTCTTCGGGAGAGCTTTGTTCCTCTAAACCGGAGGTATCTTCTTCAGTATCGGCACTGGCTTCCTGATATTGCCATTCAAAATCATCTTCACTGCTGTTATCATCAGAGAGCGGCATATCGGTATTATGGTCAAAATTCCCGTTATCATCGCTGTCAAATAGTGATGTATCCAGAGCCGGAGAACTTTCCTGAACAGGAGGTGTTTCCGCATTTTTAGGAGAAACTTCTTCATACTCCCAAGCCCATTCCTCACCGTCTTCATTATCGGTGGGCAATTGTTCTTCGTGGTTTACATAGACATATTCATATCCGTCTTCTGATTCGGTTTCTTGGGCGTTTTGTTCTTCTAGAGCTTGATCATCGGTTGCTTCTGATTCCGAGGATTTTTTTTTCTTTTTCTTCGGTTGGGCTTCTTCTTCCGAAGCTGCCTCTGCTTCTGCTTCCGTTAATGTTTCGGGAATATCATTTATGTCGGTTTCTCCCTTTTGAGCAATGGCAGAAGTTTCTGAAATTCCCTCTTTTTGTACGGGAAAGGATTCTTTTTGAGGCATCGTAACTTGAACAATAGGCTCTTGCACAGGTGTACGGGAAAGGTTCATGCTTAAAAGAGCAATATTTTCTTTTTGAAAAGCTTTTATTGCATCAACAATTGTCTGTGTTGACATCTGCTGGCTTTCCTTAAGGGCAAGGGAAATGATGGATGACAATTCTTCGGTTTGTGTTTTGGCCATTTCCCGAAAGAGTTCGGACTGGGCTTTGACAATACCTGAAATCATATCTTCAATCGGCGGGAAAGTTGCCGCTGTATTAATCTGAATATTATTGGCATTATTGTTGGAGCTGTTGCTGGCTGCCGCCGTATTATTCTGCAAAACCATTTTAGCCAAAGCGTTTTGTGAACTGAGAATGGCTTTCGTCAGCTGTTCGGATTCTTTCTTACGGTTGGCCTCCGTGTATAGCATGGCCTCCTTGAAAACAGAAGCAAATTCTTTGGCAAATGAGGCGTCGGCAACGATTTTTCCTGAAGCAGCCGTTGCTTGAGGACGAACAACTTCCTCTCGGACAGGTGCTGGTTTTTCCGGTTCCTGCATTTGTGCCTTTTTCTCTTGCTGGGCTCCGGCTAAAGCAGAAGCCAAAATTTGCGAATTAGAAATTTCTCCTGATGAATTATCTGTCGTACCTCCGGAAAGACCGGCTTGTTGCTCTAAATCATCTACGTATTCTTGCAGAATAATTCCTCCCGGAAGGGATGAGAATATTCCTCTGATTTCAGGAGCCAGCTCCAAGACCATTTTGTTGAAAGCTTCTTTTCTTTCCGGGCTGAAAATATGAAGTTGGCGGAAAATGTTTAAAAAACGCTGTGCGACAATAATAGGGTCTTCTTCATTGCCTTTTTTTAAGTAGCTTTTTTTCAAGCCGGTATTTTTTTGCAGCGTATCTGCCAATGTTTTTCCCGAATCTACACAGTTTCTGTTTAAAATCCATCCATATTACCGATTTTAAACCTTATGTCGTAAATTTCAGGTTAATATATAGAAGTGTTAAATAAAAAAAGCTCCTATAATAAGGAGCTTTTTTTATTTTTTCTCGTATGTTTTATTTATAAAATTTATTTTATTCAAAAAACGATTCGCTTCACCTAGAAAACAAGAGGTTGAACCCAAAGAATAAAGTGTTCCTTCTCCTTGAGTATCCGCATAAGCTAAGAATGAACAAAAAGTAGATGCATATGCTTCCCATTCAGAAAACATAGTCTTTATTTCATTTTGAGGGCTTTGTTTGTAAACTTTCCAGTTTGCATAATAAGGGGATGTTGCTAATTTTTGTAGTGTATTTTTTATTATTTTTTCAACACGGACTGTCTCTGTAATAACACATTGTTTTAATGCAAAATCTGGCATATCGTTTTGGCTGATACATTTCTGATATTCCTCAGAAGCGGATGCAAAAGAAATCTCCAAGAAACTAATACAAAGTATTGCTGCTAAAAATTTTTTATACATATTTCCTCCTGAGTTAGTTTTTCTTTATATTATATGATAAAAAGTTATTAGATCATTAAAATATTATTTAAAACCATTTTATTCAATAGATTTACATATAAAAACACCGCTTATTTCTAAGCGGTGTCTAAGTTTTAGAGGTAAATGGCAACAACCTTGTGAACTTTGTTCAAATCATCGTTCCCGATTTCAATCCTTTCGTCAGGATTCCATCTTAAACCGTATAATTGTCCGTTTTCATCTTCACGAATACTGACGATTTTGGCTTCTTCTTCATTGGCATAATAAATCGCAATATCTCCGACACTGACAACGTCCTGAGGGTCGATGAATAAAATGGAACGGGTTGGCAATAAGCTGCCTAATCTTCTTGAACATAAGTTAACGGCATAAGCGTCTTTTTTGTTGTAAAGTTGAGGCGGACGTTGAACTTTCTTTGTTTCCTGTTCAAAATCAATAATGATATCCCCGTCTTTCCCGGCAACACCGTAAACGGAAATTTTAACACCGTCTTGATTAGCGGTTGTTCCAAAGGCAGAAATGGCACCGCGAGGAGTAGAAAGCAATTTATATTTAGCATCATTACGTTGAATAATTTCTTCCAACATACCTTTTTCTTCAAGGTTTTTGATGTTTTCTTTCAACTCGTCAACAGAAGTGTTCATTGCTTTGGCAATGTTTTTAAATTCTTTATCGGAAACTTCTCTCTGTCCCATTTCAATGCGGTGATAAACGGACAAAGTCATATCAGCACTTTCGGCAACTTCAATCAAAGTCAGATTCTTTTCGTTTCTGATTTGTCTTAAGCCGGCACCTAAAGTTTTTAAACCGCTTTTTTCATTGATTTTATTTCGTCTTTCCTGTTCTCTTCTCCAGGATTGTACAACTTCCTGTTGGGAATTTTGTTCATTTACGAATAATTCCTGCAAAGGACAGTCCAAAAATTCGGCAACTCTGACCAGTTGTTCTTGATCAACACGTCTGTATCCTTTTTCAATTTTAGAAATAGCGGAAAGACTGACGGAAAGATGATCCGCAAGCTCCTGCATAGAGCGTCCGCGTAATCTTCTGAACATTCTAATCTGATTAGGGAAAATAATTTCTTCCATTTTGCTTCACCTTTTTTATTGTAAAAAAACAACTGTACTCAATTACTTGCATCATAATAGATGAGAAATATTAATCAAGAAAATAGTACAAAAAAAGACAATATGTGTACAAATATGCAGAAATTGAATTAATTATATTATTAATTGATTTTTATGAATATTGGTTCATAATCTTTTCAAAGACAATTTAATATGGAGTTGATGAATGATGAAGAAAAAGCTTTGGATATCAGCCTTAATGTTTACAGCCATCTCATTTCCGGCATATTCATTTAATTATGAACAATGCTCAGCAGCTGCAAAAGATGATTGGGGGTATGCTGCTTGTATGAAAACAGAAAGTAACAGATTGATAAATTTAATAAAAGCAGAATATGATGCGATTGGAAAAGATTCCAGATTTACAGTCTGGAATAAAGGAAAATCACAAAATTCTGATAATTTGAGAAAATTGTTTAATGACTGGTTGAGTTATAGAGATAACTATTGTTCCTTATATACACTCTCCATGTCAAATTATATAGGAATTGATGAATATAATCGGCAAAAGTGTATTTATGACATAACTAATCAACAATATAATGATATTAAATCAATAATACAGAATGCAGATTCGGATGTTGTTGGAAATTAAAAGAAAGCCCCTTTTTTAAGGGGCTTTCTTTTTACTTAAATCCTCCTAATGGGCCGGAGTGTCCTTTTCGAGCAATCTGGTCTTGGAATGCCTTCATGTCTTCCGCCCCAAACATAATTTCGTCTTTAGGAACGCTACCGGAGATATTGCCAAGACTATCCATTGGTCTTCCGCCCATTTTGTCATAATAGGAAGTAAAGGAGAAATTATCTTTTACCGTACCTTGAGCAATTGAACCGAAACTTCCGTTTTCTCCGTCTTTATTATATTGGTAAGAAGATTTTTTATTAACAATACCATCAGAAGAGTATTTAACAGCTTCGCCTTTTTTGGTAATGGTTTCATATTCTGTTAAAGCTCTGTTTCCGGAAAGAGTCATCCTGAAGTTGCTTCTGGTTCCGTCTTTATGTACTTGGCTGACTTCAAAAACATCACGACCTTTATCATCTTTAAAACTTCTGACGTTACGTTGAGTAAATGAACCGTTCAGTGTGGCTCCTTCAATACCCGGCATTCTCTCAGCCAACATTTGGTTTAATAATGCCTCGTTAACAGTATCCGCATCATGGGTGGAACCGTTACGAATAGCATGAAGAGCAACCTGATTAACAGAACCGTCTTTATTGATCATATATTTTCCGCCGGCTGCTTTCATTTCTGTTTTTCTGGAAATAACGTTGCCGTTTTTATCACGTTGTTCCTTAACACTAAAGAAAGTGTCTGTTTTTGTCGTAGTAGATGCTCCGTTTCCTTTTGTTTTTGTTCTGGAGATGTTTTGGCGTCCGGAGGCATCCGTAGATAAAACTTTTGTAACGTTTCTGCGGAGGAACCAACTCTTGGAATTGACAACAACATTTCCGTTTTCATCTAAAGTAGCATTAGAACTGTTTTTCATTCTCCAAGCCTGGAAACTCATTCTGGCATTGTTAAATTTCTCTTTTACGGTATTTCCTGCCGCGGACATACCTTTGCCGACCAATCTTCCGGCCCCGAGAACAGTTGGTTTGGCAATGCCTTTAACGCCGCTCATGGCCAGTGTTCCGACATTAGAGCCAATATCTTGGTTGCCGACACCAATTGTTTCAGCAAAGTTTCCGGCAAGAGATTTCGCTTCTCCAAGTACGGCCCAACCAATAAGCATGATGAATGCCAGTTCAAGGAATGTGGTTCCCCACCAAGCCAAACCGGATAAAATGACGCTGTAATCAGAATCTGTTCCGGCATTGATTGTGTTTGTGCGATTAAAACTTTCAGCTAATCGTCCCGTCAGGGCTTCGGATAAAATGAAAATAATGATAGTGAGGAATACAAAACTGAACATACAATTTAAGAATGTTTCCCAAATTTTCCCAACATATTTTTTACGAGTAATCTTGAAAGCGTAAGCTGCAACTGCCATAGGTAATAATGCTGTGGCAACGCTCAATTGCAAGACGGCATCGATCAATAAAAACGGATAAATAATCATAAGCAGAAGAGCCGAAATCCAGAGAACAAGTCCGACAATAACATATCCGACATTAGGGAAGATCGGCCATCCTCTCCAGGATTCGACAAAGAAACCGACACACAAAGAAGTTGATCCAAGAGCCATGACATCCAATAATTTGTCTTGAATAGCTTTGATTGTGCAAAGGATGTTAACGCCCATAGAAATTGGTAATCCCCCGTTATCAGACAATCCAAAGTCATTTTTACAGGAGCTTCCGTCAACCACAACTTGAGCAAGTTTCATTCCGGTATTAAAAATTGGTTCCATTGCCATACCGAAAAACGTTGTGGCATCGCTTCGTAAAAATACCACGACAACAATGACAACAAAAGCCTGATTTAAGATTGTCTTAATTAAAATTCGTGGTTCTTTTTGCTCCATTGCAGATATGAATTTCAAAATAGTAATGGAAAGCCAAATTGCAAAACCAAGCATTACCAGTTTTGCCATGGCATCGGCTAAAGCTGCATATGCTTTTTTGGCAATCCCACTGGCTGTTTCAAATAAAATACCGAACAAATCACAGAATATGCAGTCGGCGTAGCTGTTTCTGTAAGAGCTGACATTGCATTCTCTGGTGCCTTTGTCTCCTTGAGGAACAGCGATTGTTGATGAACCTCCACCGCCACCTGAGGCACCACCATAGGACCCGGATGTTGATTGTCCTTCTTTACAAGTACATTTCCCATTATATAATTGTTTAGCAATTTCGTCTGCAGATTTTCCTGGATTTTTTTCTAATTCTTTGCGGATTGCTAATGATTGTTGAGCATATTTTTCATCATCTTTTCGTCTGTTAAGACAGCTTGATTTTATATCACTCCCTATGGCTTTACAATTACTGAGGTAATTTCTATATATTTCACTAATTTTTTTAATAATTTCATCGTCTTTTAAATTACTGTTACATACATTACGTATTTGTGTTATATAAGAATTAGTTATACCTTGGTTAAAAAAAGACCATAAAAGCATTTGAATTTCAGGGGCATAACTTGTGTATGCAGGAAATGAGCGTTTGAGTTTCCCTCTAGTTGAGTTTGGATCACTTTCGTTGTCAACAGTATTATTTTGGAGTGCAGCCGTTTTGGGTCCGACAGATGCCCAAGCTTTTACAAAACTGGCATCACCGGTACAAGCCCGTTTTAACATATTATCGTAAGAACCGCCCCCTAATTCATTCCATAATTCAGAGTTGCTTTGTAACTTTTTCAAGAATACGGACATGGTGCCTGTCATCTTTCCTGCTTTAGAATCACAAGCAAGCTGTGCTGCACCATAAGTACAACCTCCTGCATCTTCTTTGGCACATTTATTAAATGCAGCGTAATTTCCGCCAGATTCGCCGCGATGTGTAAATTGCTTTAAATCATCCGCAGGAAAAAAGTAAACACAACCTTTTTGAGGACAATAATTAGCAGTGTTTGATGTCAATGGCGTCTGTTGTTTTTGCTCTGCTGTCATATCGTAAGTTTCTAACCCGGTAGGGTTGCTGGCAACTTTATTACCACTTGCCAGACAGGCAGGGTCTAATACAGGTGCATTTCTGTTTTTTGTAGAATCTCCCTCACGGACTTCAAAGTGAAGGTGAGGTCCGTAACCAGAGTTTCTTTCTCCGGATGAAGCTTTTTTAGTGCTCTTTATAATTTTTCCATTGCTGCATTCGTAACCGGAATCAATAGGTTTTCCTGGACACTTTGCTGAGCAGTTTGATCCCCCTGAAAGGGCAATCTTCTGTCCTTTTCTTACAACGTTTCCTTTTTGAACAAGTATGCTTTTTAAATGCATATATACAGAGGTGTAATAATCTTGTTTACTACCAGCTTTAAGGTGTAAAATTTTTATTACCCTTCCAGCTCCTCCTGAGCATTCGTTTACATCCGATACCTTTCCATCCGCTGCAGCATAAACTTCAGTACCTTGAGGCATAGCATAATCATATCCATCATGGTGGCTAATTTTTGTTTTTCCATTTACTTTTCTCGCACGCTTCCCAGGAGCGGAATTCCTTGCTGAAGGAGAACCATTAAATGGGGCAAAACTAAAACTTTGGTTGTTGTTAGCTGTGTTGTCAGCATTAACCCAAGTGCAACACCTATGAACTTCGTTTACGGCAATTTTACAGCTGGCATCTAACTCACAATGAATTTTTCCGGCATTAATATCTTTTCTACATTCAGCAGCAGTATTATAGCTTTTTGTACCAACCGAGTCATAATTTTTGGCAAAAACAGATGAGGCAAAGAATAGTAGCAAAGCTAATATACTTATTTCTCTTAATATTTTCAGACCATTTAAGTTCAGTTTCATCATTTTAACCACCTGCTACTGATTATCCTGTCCGTCGGCATTGTTGTTTTGTTGATCCGGGGTAGGGGCATTGTCATTAGGAATACTGCCATTAGTGATATTATCGTTCCTTATGGTATTGCCTCTTTTGCCTATCTGCCCCATCTGGCTGCCTTTCTTTTTCCAAGCTTGACCGGTCTTTTCCAATTTAGTTCCTGCTTTTTCAATGGCTTTTCCTGCTTTTTTCATTCCTTTTCCGACCTGTTTCACCACTTGACCGACCTTTTTGACAGCTGTACCGGTATATTGGACGGCCGTTCCGCCGGCCTTTACAGCACCACCTGCAATCATCATCGGAACGCCGACAATAGCTCCAAGTCCGGTAGCGGATAAGCCACTTCCTGCCTGCATCAGTGCACTGCCTCCTGCAGCAACACCTTTTCCGGCTCCTTCTGCGGCTTGTCCGGCTCCCTCTACGGCTTGTCCGGCTCCTTCTGTGGCTTGTCCGGCCATGTTTACGGCTTTTCCTGTTTGTTTAACTGCGACACCGGTGTTCTTAACCGTAGCTCCGGTAGCGGAAATGGCATTTTGAGCCTTCTCTTCATCCTTTCCTTTAAATTTATTTCTAATGAATTTTGCTGCTTTAAAAGCTTTTTTAACCGCTTTCTCCGTAACCTTACCACCAGCCTTCGCTGCTACTTTTATTGTTTTTTTAGCGGTACCGAGAGTAGCTTTTTTGGCGATATCTGTCATTCGGGTCATTTCGGTATGCATAGGGGTTGAATTTATGAGACCGCCCTCAAAGAAAGTGTTAACATAATCGGAAATGGTTGAACCTATTAGTTTCATTGAATACAAATAAGCAAAAACAATAATAATAAAGTATGGTCCGGTAATAGCAAATGTCTCTGATATCCATTCAGAATCTCCGGCTTCGATTCGTTTATAGAATTCATCAAGATCACGAATAGATTTGCTTACCAAAATCAGGGCGTATGATCCGGTCATGCCTAACATCATAAATGTGCCGGCGGATTTAATAATCATGGATATACAAGATTTTATCTTGCCCTCGGTCGGTTTAAATGGCCACAGAGCCATCAGGACAGGGAATACAATAACGGCAAATCCCATTTTGAACGAAATATCCAATAAATAGTAAGAAAAACCTAATGTCAGCATAAAACCGAAAAACCAAATAACCGCCCCGCATACCCAAATCCAAAAATTAGGAATGGCAAGAGTAAATATTTCTTCTCCGACAAACTTGACAGTCCAACGCCATGCTCCGGCATTAATGGAGTGACAAGTCAAAGAGTGCCCGATAATCAGATTGGTAGAAACTGTTTTATCCATACTTTCGGTAAAACCCATAATGTCATTAATCATTTGAGCAGAAACGACTTTTGTACCTTTAACGGTATAGGTTGTGCTTGGCGTGAGCTCCAGATGTGCCGGCGATGCCTCTAACAGAGAAATTCCGTAACTGGCACCGGCATTCATAATCGGTTCGACAATATAAGTCATAAACGTAGCAACACCGGAAACGATAGTAACATAAGCCACCAAACACTTGAATAGTGTTATAAACAACTCGTTAACCATTGCAGCCGGCTCTACGTTGGTAAAACTAGAGATTTTTTGAATAACAAAGAAAGCCATCCAAAGCATTAAACCTATTTGCAGAATAATTATCGCGGCTTCCGTGGTAATATCTTCTGCGTTGGAACAGGCATCCAAAAAGGTTGTAATAAGTGTTTTTACAATAATGCACGAATAACAGGAGGATTGATATTTCCGTCTCATACCATCAATGTTACAAGAGGCGTTAGAACCCTCCTGTTTCTTAATTTCAACTATTGATTTGCTCTCTGGAATGTTTTCGTAAGCTATAGCCGAAGAGGAAAAGAGTGGGCTGACAAACAAAAGGCACAAAAGCAACCCAAATGCAAAGCTTTGCATTTTATGCATTAAAATATGTAAATTTATATTTCTCATGGCCGACCTCCGGAAGGTTTTTCATTATCTAAATCTTCAAGAGAGGAATTTTTTAAGGAATCGCTGGCATTTGTGATTTTTTGATATGTTTTTATAGTTTGTCCGATGATAGATTTTTTATCATCCTCGTCATCATCTTTTTTGAATTTTTTTATAGCACGATAAATCCATCCGATAACAGGAAGTTTACTAATAAGCCATTTAACAACACCCTTAAGTTTTTTCTGGAATTCAGATTTTGCATTTCCGCCGACTAACGAACCGGATACTTCTTGAGCGATTCCGATAGAGTATATAATTAAAAAGGCAATCATAATCAGACACATAAACGGAACGCTGAATTCTTTGAAGCTCTGATAATCCTGACCGGCATCAAAGATGGCAGCATTATCCTTCAGAACTTGTTCCATAGCTAACAATGCCATTGTCATCATAACGGCAATAAACATCATAAACGCGGCTGAATTAAGAATGGTGTAGAAACCGAAACTGGCCCACTTCTTTGTCTGGTCAAACGCAAAAGCCATAATTAAAAGCGGCAGCATGATCATCATGATAGTCATCTTGAAGATGGTATCAACAAGATAAAAAACGAACCCGAGTTTTACAAAAGTAAAGCAAAGTAAAACAAAAAGACCGATAAAAACAGGCATAATTCCCGGAGCCTTCATCACTTTAAATGATATGGCATATCCCAGATTCAAACGCTCATTAACGGCACAAATCATGCAGTCCATCATTTGCTTTGGAGATTCCGGAAAATTAACCAAATTGGCAGCGGTCATTTCAGAGGCTTTACAAACAACAGGACGTCCCACACTCCAGGTTTCTCCGAATAAGGAGATGGTTCCGGAGGTTCCGTTATTGGCTTTGGCAAGAATCTGACTTCCAAATTCAAGAAAGGCATTATAAAGAGGAAAGATGATTGAATTCATTACAAATAACAGATGATATGTAGATGAAGCCAGCAATCCGCAAACAATACAAATGAACAATTTCTTAAAAATTTCAGTCCATACTTCGGCCATATTTTCTTCAGTAAAGGAACTGACGTGCTTAATTAAGCGGAAAGAAAGCCAGACGGCAAAGGCAATCATCATCATTGCCAAAGCACCTTTGGTCAGTTTGGAGTAACTTCCCATGGCAACCTTTCCCATTTCATCATATAACAAATCCACAACACCGGTCTGCCAACACTGACGTTGTTCTGCGGAATAATTATCAGCATCACTTTCAGTTGAATTGCCCATAGCCCCCATGCTGTTTGTGTCATTATTAGGACTGCAGGCAGTAGCCATGAACACTACAGACAAAACAATCATCAGTAGTTTTAACAGTTTATTTATGTTCATGGCCTTTATCATCTTTTTAGTCCTATAGCTTCGGATTAATTATACCGAGGATCTGATTTTATAATTGTATCCAGATTCTTTTTAATTTCATCCAAATGGGTTCGAGCATATTCTCGGCTCTTATTTTCATCAAAAGATTTGCCGTTTCTTTGAGCAATGGCTTTTTGCTGATTAACGTAAGCGTTAATTGCAGAGTTATTCATTTTGTCCTGCGTCTCCTGAACGTTCTGTTCGTTTTGGCTGTGAGACTTTTGAACACCGGCATATCTTTGAGCGGCTTTTTCGGCAGCGGCGGCATATTTAGCTTCATCAGGCGTTCCCTTTGCTTGAGCAGCCATTCGTCGAGCCGTCTCATAATCATTCTTTGTCTGTTTTAATGAAGCTTCGGATTTCTGATATTTATCCCAGGCAACATTATTGTCTTGTTTGTTACCGACATAGTTATGAATATGTCTGTCAGCTTCTTGTCTTGACTGCTGAACATTACGATTCATGACCGGATCTGCAGTACCATTGTTATCTTGTGCTCTGTTGCTTCCGTTACGAGGAGCGGCATCTTGAACCTGTTTCGCCTGAGTAGACGGTGTTGGAGGAGGTGTATTAGGTCCTGGCTTATTGGTGCTTTGAGCAGCACTTCCGATTCTGCCGTTTGCTGCAGCAGCTCCGGCTCCTCTGGCTGGAACAGCGGCCCTGGCCTGACTTCCTCCTGCTGCCCCGCTGTTTCGTCCAAAGCCGAATGCTCGCCCGACAGCTCCGAGTACTCTATCTCTTCCTCGGCGGAGAGCCGGAGTTACCCCTGTCTTTTCGCCGGCATATCTGGTCGCTTTCAATCCTAACTTACCGGCACCGAGCGTAACGGCTTTAGCCCCGCTGGCAGCCAATCCGCCAATGGCAGCACCGTTACCGGCAAATCCGCCTTTAGCCATGGTTCCGGCCAGTTGCTCAGCTTGTCCGCATAATTTGAAACCAAACAGACAGCAGGCAATAAGGACTAAGAATCCGCCAAAACCAATATCCAGTAAATCTTGCAAAACTTGAACTTTATCCCCGTTTAAAGCCTCTTCAATGGCACTGAATCCGCCTTTGCCTCCGGTAAGTCCTTGCCCGATTAATTGAACATTGACGCTGACAACTAATCCAAGCATTACATAAGTAAAGAAGGAATTCATAAACATTTCCCAACCTTTACCGGTGTATGAACTGGTCGCTTTAAGAGGCCAACAAGCAATTAAGAACGGCATTAATGCTCCGACAACCCCCAAACGAACGGTTGCGTCAATCAGGTAGAATGCAAATGCAAGCGAAATCAACCAAGAGAAGCAGTAAATCAGCAATCCTTGGAACATCATGCCGAAATCCCAGAATTTAACAGATAAAACTTCGGTGGCCGCAGTATTGCGTGCAACACACATAAGGCTTGAAGCTATGGTTTGCGGAACGGAAATTTCAGCTTGTACGGCTTTGATGAAACATATAATTTTCTGACCTAAAGAAGCAGGCAGAATACCTCCGCTGACAGTGATGTCTCCGCAGCTTTTTAGAGTAGCATATGTACTTCCTTTTTCAAACAGCAGAGATGAACCGAATTCTAATCCTGCGGACAGAACCGGACTGATGATATAAGTATAAACACTGCCTATTTTTATTAACAAAACGTAGGCGAAAAAGACTTTGAAGGCTTGCCCTAACAATTCGGTAACAAACTTCGGACCATCTTGTTTTGTAAAGGAGCTGACCAGCTTAAGAACAGAAAATGCGACATAAATGGCAAACCCGAGCAGAAGAATCTGAGCTATGGTTGTGGCAAGTTTTGCCGCCGACGCTGTTGCTATGTCATTTGCTGTATTGAAAATGACTTGGAATAACGGGCAGAACAAACAACTTTGAGATTCGGCTAATTTTGCCGGCATAGGAATACAGCCTTTAGTAACTCCGGAAACAGAGGCTATCGTATCACCGTTCTTTTCAAATAAAAACTTTTTACCTGTTTTAGGGTCTGTATAAACATATAATTCACCTTTAATACTACCCATATCTAAAGTTGTTTTGAAATCTTTTTTGGCAGACATAAGCTGAGGAATCTCTGCTACGAATTCATCGACAAGTTTTACATAACTTTGATATGTTTTAATCATTTTTTCAATAGATTGACATGCATCTTCGGGGCGATCATCAACTAATTTCTTTAAGTCTTTCATTGCTTCAGATCCGTCCAATGTTATGGTATTCCACACAGCAGAACCAAAGGTGCTCCAATCAAATTCAGTGACAAATGCACGAGCTTCTGCTTTTATAGCTTTCCATGCATTTCCGCCTTCTCCTTTGAGAATATCCGAAATTTTAGGACATTCTCCCTTTTTCGCTTCAGCTAGAGCTTCATTGGCTTTTTTGATTGCTTCTTCATAAGCAGTCTTAATACAAGTAGCAGGTCTTTTTTGTAATTCCTCAAATGAATCGCTAGAATCAACAAGTACTTGAAGAGCATCCCACGCTCCACATTCTAAAGCAGAACTAAGACTAAGATAGCCGACAGTTGAATCTCCTAAGACATCATCATTTAATTTGCTTCTCATTGTTTTGAAAGTTTCTTCATATTTTTTTATTTTGGCGGCTAATTCATTTCTTTTGTTTACTTCCTCGCGAGTGTCGGCATCCCCCGCAACTCGAATATTTCCGGCATTACGTTGTTTCTCAAACCAGTCCATTTCTTTTTCACCGGCCCGAACCGTATTAGGAAGCGTCAGAGTGAAAGCTCCGAGTACTAATAAAAGTAGGATTTTAATATTACTTATTTTCATCGTCGTCTTCCTTTTTAAACGGATTGCCAAGTACTTTTAATGCCGCAATCAGGACTATAATCACCAGGATAACGGAGTAGGAAAGGGCGTTCGGGCTGGCAAACAAGCCAAATAAGTCAATATAATATGCTCCGATAAGGGCAACTATGATTCCGATATTAACTAAAAAAGCCTTCATTCTTTCCTCTCAGCTCCAAACCCACTGGTTCATTCTAAAAATAGTGTACCATATAAAAGTAAAAAAATTTGTTACAGTTTTTTGATTTTTTACTTAAAATTTCCTTTTTTTATAAAATTGAGACAAGCATTTACAATTTTTTTATTTTTGAACGGATTCCATATTCCCGTTTTAATATGAATAATCTCTTTTACCCCGTTTAACTTTGCTTCATTGGATGGCGGGAAAAATGATTTTAACTTTTCCGGAAGCAAGTGAGCCAGCCATATAAACGGACATTGTTTGGAGATGATTCCTACCTCTAAATGCTGTGGAAAAGGCGGAATCCTTGATACCTCTTTCTTGGAAATTTCCGATATAATCGGACCTAACAACCATCGGAAGAATTTGTATTTCCCGAGCTTGGTAAGAAAAGAACTTCCCTGATTCGGAGGTGCAACTTCAACAATTCTGTTTATTTTCAATCGGTTTTGCCATTTAGAATTTTTTGCCATCAGCTTTTGTAAAACGATTCCCCCGATACCTTTGGTAACAAAAGAAACCTCTGTAACATCTTCAAGGTGTTCCAGCAGAAATTCGAGTTGCCGGACATGCGATTCCATATCTTTTCTGGTTGACGGATAGTTAATGGCTGCCGCCATGTAGCCGGCCTTCAGAGCCTTTCTCCATAAAGGCTGGAAAATGTTTTTGGAGTCGCCCAGACCATGCAGCATAATAATCATATGTCCGCGTTGACGGGAAAGTTGGTATATCTCTATATATTTAACAAACGCCCTGCGACAGTCTTCAAAACTTCCTTCATGACGTCTGATATCCCAGTTATCAAGCAGTCTGTAAGTCTTTGAACGATAGTTTCTTTGGATTCGCCACTTTTGATAAAAGAAAACGTCTTCCCAGAATTGACTTCCCCCTAATGTAAAAAAGTCGAATCGCATTTTGTTGACCCCTGGCTTTACCGCCCGATAACATTAGTGTTAGGAATGGCTGTAATAGTAACAACAGTGTCTGAACCGTCCTCAATAAGAATCTGTAAAGCTCTGTTGTTGCGTATGTAAGTCATGTGGCTGACTCTGGCCCGAACGGTGGCTACTTCTATCCACTTGAATTTAGGCATTTCCGACATATAAAAATCAAAAATCTGACTCGGCTCGTATGGTGTTGTATAAGTAAGACTGCCGATCCAGTTTTCTCCGCTGCCTAAAGCTTTGGTGTCGTTCAAATCAATATAAGCCTTGTCAGGAAACGGAACGTCGGGAAAGTGGGCAAATGCCAAAGGAATCGCATTGCCGTCAACACCGTTGAGAATTGGCTTTTCAGAGGCACAGGCCGAAAGTATTAAGCATAAAGTTATGACTAAGATATTATTTTTTAACATTTTTATTACCTTGTGTTCATTTTCCGTTGTGTTATATTGAACTCATAGTAACGCCATTAAGTTAAAAAAAAGGAAATATGCACCTAATATTTCCGGTCAAAAGTAACGCGTTAAATTTTCCTAAGTTTTCAACGAGTTATGTAAAAAAGTGAAAAAAATCGATTTTTTTTGATTTTTTGTGTTGACATCTGAGCGGGAGTGTCCTATAAACCCACTCACCGGCGACGAGCTGATAACGAAAAGGTTTGTTGCTGGTAGTTATAATAGTATAGTAAATAAGGGAAGAAGAGGATACGCAGACGGTGAGTATCGGAAGATATGGAAAAGTCTGTGTATTTGAACAAAGGAACCAAGAAAATTCTTTTAAGTTAAAGTAGATAGACAGGATTAAATTTAATATGAGAGTTTGATCCTGGCTCAGAACGAACGCTGGCGGCAGGCTTAACACATGCAAGTTGAACGGTATTGTTGAGTAGCTTGCTATTTGACAAGAGAGTAGCGCACTGGTGAGTAACACGTGGGAACGTACCTTATGGTGGGGAATAACGTTTGGAAACGAACGCTAATACCGCATAAGCCCTGAGGGGGAAAGATTTATCGCCGCAAGAACGGCCCGCGGAAGATTAGGTAGTTGGTGGGGTAAAGGCCTACCAAGCCCACGATCTATAGCTGGTCTGAGAGGACGATCAGCCACATTGGAACTGAGACACGGTCCAAACTCCTACGGGAGGCAGCAGTGAGGAATATTGGGCAATGGAGGGAACTCTGACCCAGCCATGCCGCGTGAGTGAAGAAGGTCTTCGGATTGTAAAGCTCTTTCGGATAAGACGATGATGACGGTATTATCTAAAGAAGCCCCGGCTAACTTCGTGCCAGCAGCCGCGGTAATACGAAGGGGGCAAGCGTTGTTCGGAATTACTGGGCGTAAAGGGAGTGTAGGCGGTTAGGTAAGATAGCGGTGAAATCCCGGGGCTCAACCTCGGAATTGCCGTTATGACTATTTAGCTTGAATTATAGAGAGGATAGCGGAATACCCAGTGTAGAGGTGAAATTCGTAGATATTGGGTAGAACACCGGTGGCGAAGGCGGCTATCTGGCTATATATTGACGCTGAGGCTCGAAAGCATGGGGATCAAACAGGATTAGATACCCTGGTAGTCCATGCTGTAAACGATGAATGCTGGTTGTTGGCCGATGGGTCGGTGACGAAGTTAACGCGATAAGCATTCCGCCTGGGGAGTACGGTCGCAAGATTAAAACTCAAAGGAATTGACGGGGACCCGCACAAGCGGTGGAGCATGTGGTTTAATTCGATGCAACGCGAAGAACCTTACCAACTCTTGACATCCTTATCGGGGATGGGAGAAATTCCGTCTTTCAGTTAGGCTGGATAAGTGACAGATGCTGCATGGCTGTCGTCAGCTCGTGTCGTGAGATGTTGGGTTAAGTCCCGCAACGAGCGCAACCCCTGCTTTCAGTTGCTAGCAAGTTAAGTTGAGCACTCTGAAAGGACTGCCGGTGATAAGCCGGAGGAAGGTGGGGATGACGTCAAGTCATCATGGCTCTTACGAGTTGGGCTACACACGTGCTACAATGGTGCCTACAGAGGGGAGCGAGACCGCGAGGTTGAGCCAATCTTAAAAAGGCATCTCAGTTCAGATTGTACTCTGCAACTCGAGTACATGAAGTTGGAATCGCTAGTAATCGCGGATCAGCATGCCGCGGTGAATACGTTCCCGGGTCTTGTACACACCGCCCGTCACGCCATGGGAGTTTGTTCTGCCTGACGGCGTTGAGCTAACCGATTTATCGGAGGCTGGCGACCACGGTAGGGTAAGCGACTGGGGCGAAGTCGTAACAAGGTAGCCGTAGGGGAACCTGCGGCTGGATCACCTCCTTTCAAAGAAAAAGAAGACTGGTATTTACCGTCTACGTATCCTCTTAACAAAATGAGTGGTGGCAAACCGATGGGTTTGTAGCTCAGGTGGTTAGAGCGCACGCCTGATAAGCGTGAGGTCGGAAGTTCAAGTCTTCCCAGACCCACCATTACGGGGGTATAGCTCAGCTGGGATGGCTAAGTAAAAACAACAAAGATTTGTTGTTTTTATCTGTAACATCTTGGCTATCTTGCCGAGAGAGGCTGGCGACAGCTACCGAAGCGAGGCTAGATACTCAAGGCATCTGCGAAGCAGGTGCACGACCGAAAGGATCGCAATGGGGGTATAGCTCAGCTGGGAGAGCACCTGCTTTGCAAGCAGGGGGTCAGGAGTTCGATCCTCCTTACCTCCACCAACAAGACATTTTGTTAAAGATAGTTATAAAACATTGTAAATAGGAAGAAAGAAGAGTTGAATATTAAGAATAGCAATATTTTTGATATTTAGCTGACGAATTAGAATAAAATCTAATGGAGAAAAAGTAGAAGATACACCTTTTTTAATGACGAATTAAAAAAACGGGTAAATTTTACTGAGTAGTATGAATGATTTGCCGAGAGGCAGATTATTTATACGTTAAAAATCAAGCGATAGGTAAGGGCATTTGGTGAATGCCTTGGCAATCAGAGGCGAAGAAGGACGTGGTACACTGCGAAAAGCTGCGGGGAGTTGTGAACAAGCATTGATCCGTGGATGTCCGAATGGGGGAACCCGGCCGCAAGGTCACTCTGACACGAATAGATAGTGTACAGAGAGCGAACGCAGGGAACTGAAACATCTAAGTACCTGTAGGAAAGGAAATCAACCGAGACTCCGAAAGTAGTGGCGAGCGAAATCGGACCAGCCGATGGATAATTAATTAAGAACAAGAATCAACTGGAAAGTTGAGCCGTAGAGGGTGATAGCCCCGTATTGGTAGAAAGGTTAATTATTCTTGAGTAGGGCGGAGCACGAGGAATTCTGTCTGAAAATGGGGAGACCACTCTCCAAGGCTAAGTACTACTGATTGACCGATAGTGAACAAGTACCGTGAGGGAAAGGTGAAAAGCACCCCAATAAGGGGAGTGAAAGAGAACCTGAAACCGGATGCCTACAAGCAGTCGGAGGAGCAATAAGCTCTGACGGCGTACCTTTTGTATAATGGGTCAGCGACTTAATTTACGTAGCAAGCTTAAGCCGATAGGTGTAGGCGAAGCGAAAGCGAGTGTTAACAGCGCGTTAAGTTACGTGGATTAGACCCGAAACCGAGTGATCTAGCCATGAACAGGTTGAAGGTTGGGTAACACCAACTGGAGGACCGAACCCACTCCCGTTGAAAAGGTAGGGGATGATTTGTGGCTAGGGGTGAAAGGCCAATCAAACTCGGAAATAGCTGGTTCTCCGCGAAAACTATTTAGGTAGTGCGGTGAGCGGACACCTTGAGGGGTAGAGCACTGAAAGAGCTAGGGGGGAGCGATCCTTACCAAACTTTATCAAACTCCGAATACTCAAGAGTGATACTCACCAGACAGACTCTAGGTGCTAAGGTCTAGGGTCGAGAGGGAAAGAGCCCAGACCGCCAATTAAGGTCCCAAAATTATGGCTAAGTGGTAAAGGAAGTGAATTGTCCAAAACAGTCAGGAGGTTGGCTTAGAAGCAGCCATCCTTTAAAGAAAGCGTAATAGCTCACTGATCTAAACAAGACGATTTGCGCCGAAGATGTAACGGGGCTAAAGCCATATACCGAAGTTGCGGATTTATGATTTGATCATAAGTGGTAGCGGAGCGTTCTGTAGGCCTGAGAAGGTGTTCCGTAAGGAATGCTGGAGGTATCAGAAGTGAGAATGCTGACATGAGTAGCGAAAAGAAGTGTGAGAGACACTTCCGCTGAAAGTCCAAGGTTTCCTGCGTAAAGCTAATCTGCGCAGGGTTAGTCGGCCCCTAAGGCGAGGCAGAGATGCGTAGTCGATGGGAATCAGGTTAATATTCCTGAACCAACTAGGAAGTGACGGATTCAGTAAATTGTATGTCCTTATTGGATTGGATGTGCAGTGAAAGAGTTCCAGGAAATAGCCCTAGTATAGACCGTACCCGAAACCGACACAGGTGGACAGGTAGAGAATACCAAAGCGCTTGAGAGAACTATGTTGAAGGAACTAGGCAAAATACTTGCGTAACTTCGGGATAAGCAAGCCCCATTTTAGGGCAACCTAAGGTGGGGGGCACATACTAGGGGGTAGCGACTGTTTACTAAAAACACAGGGCTCTGCTAAATTGAAAGATGAAGTATAGGGTCTGACGCCTGCCCGGTGCTGGAAGGTTAAGGAGAGATGTGCAAGCATTGAACTGAAGCCCCAGTAAACGGCGGCCGTAACTATAACGGTCCTAAGGTAGCGAAATTCCTTGTCGGGTAAGTTCCGACCTGCACGAATGGCGTAACGACTTCCCCGCTGTCTCCAACATAGACTCAGCGAAATTGAATTCTGAGTTAAGATGCTCAGTACCCGCGGTTAGACGGAAAGACCCCGTGAACCTTTACTATAGCTTTGCAGTGGTATTAGGTGACGAATGTGTAGGATAGGTGGGATGCTATGAAGCTATGACGCCAGTTGTAGTGGAGCAGTCCTTGAAATACCACCCTTTTGTTATTTGATATCTAACCTGCTTCCGTAATCCGGAAGAGGGACCCTGCATGGTGGGTAGTTTGACTGGGGCGGTCGCCTCCCAAAGAGTAACGGAGGCGTGCAAAGGTTAGCTCAGACTGGTCGGAAATCAGTCGTTGAGTGCAATGGCATAAGCTAGCCTGACTGCGAGAGAGACATTTCGAGCAGAGACGAAAGTCGGTCATAGTGATCCGGTGGTCCCGAGTGGAAGGGCCATCGCTCAACGGATAAAAGGTACTCCGGGGATAACAGGCTGATTCCGCCCAAGAGTTCACATCGACGGCGGAGTTTGGCACCTCGATGTCGGCTCATCACATCCTGGGGCTGGAGAAGGTCCCAAGGGTTCGGCTGTTCGCCGATTAAAGTGGTACGCGAGCTGGGTTTAGAACGTCGTGAGACAGTTCGGTCCCTATCTGCCGTGGGTGTAGGATACTTGAGAGGATTTGTCCTTAGTACGAGAGGACCGGGATGAACATACCTCTGGTGTACCAGTTGTTTCGCCAGAAGCAACGCTGGGTAGCTAAGTGTGGACGGGATAACCGCTGAATGCATCTAAGCGGGAAACCCACCTCAAAACTAGGTATCCCAATTAAGACCGTGGTAGACCACCACGTTGATAGGTCAGGTGTGTAAGCTCAGCAATGAGTTTAGCTAACTGATACTAATAGTCTGATTGGCTTGATTCTTTAACGTATAAATAATCTGCTTCAATAGATGTATTCCTTTTTCTGTTATGGTGATTGGATGATCTGGTGGTAATAGCAAAGGTGTCCCACCCGATCCCATTCCGAACTCGGACGTTAAACCCTTTTGCGCCTATGGTACTTTGTCTTAAGGCACGGGAGAGTCGGTCGCTGCCAGATCTTCTAATCACCATAATGCTTTCTTCCTTTTTACTCGTTTTGTGCTTCCCTTCCGGGAAGCTTTTTTGTATCTGAAACCTATATCTCCCGCTCCGATAAACTCCCTTATTCTCCCGTTCCTTCTTGGGGAATATTTCCGGATTTGCATATCTCACATAAACTCTTTAATATCCCGAGATACCCACAATTACAATGTCCTTCTTCTCTCATCCCCCTGTTCGTCTTTTTCGATATCTCCTTTAGAATTTATTGTATTGATTGTATTCTGTTATCGCATTAACCTGTAGTTGTGTTCGGGCCCTGCCCCTGTCTTAACCCTTTTTTTATTTATAAGGATCTAAATATGCTCAAAGGTACTCTCAAATGGTTTAATGCTAAAAAAGGTTATGGTTTCATCTTGCCTGAAATCCCCGCCGAAAAAGATGTCTTTATCCACGTTACCGCACTCCAAAAAGCCGGTATCAAACATATCTCCGACGGACAACCGCTCTCTTACTCCCTCTTCAATGATCGCGGTAGAGTTGCCGCTACCGAT
>DBFWPL010000020.1:0-21638 GCA_048463395.1 Alphaproteobacteria bacterium
CCTGCGTAGTGTCCATCAAACTCTGGGTGTTTTGCAAAGATAAAAGGTTGGAACGCATACTTGCGGTTAAAGAAATTTCAGACATAGCTTTTCTCCATATACTGTGGTTAATACTTGTCCTTGGCATACTGCCAATACAAGATATATAGTATCACAATTTTAAGCGTAATACAATACTGTTTTTTACCCTAACGTTATTTGTCTAAGAAATGGTTAACGGAATATCGGATTTCAATGGAAGTAATACTATTTATTGGGATTAACATATTTTTATATATTTGCTGATAGATTAATAAAATGGACAAAAATATATAAATGTGCTAAAGTGCATATTATATATTGAGGAGAAATTTATGGCTGAAGATAGCAAAATAAATGCCGGTTTATCCGAATCGAGAGGAAAAAAAGCACTGAATGCCGCCAAAAAGGTTATGAGCGTAACCCTTAAAGTCGGCAAAAAAAGCTATAATGTTGCAAAATCAGTTTATAAAACTCTCAAAAATAAAAAGAATAAAAATTTGGCCGTAAAACTGGCTTCCGGAGAATTGGGGACTTTAACTCCGGAGCAGGTCGCTTTTGTTTATGATGTCTTGAAAGATATTGAGCAGACCAGAAAACCACATGCAAAAGAAGTGAACGCCCTCTCTAATATAAAAGCCTTTGCGGACAAATACTTGGACTCCATTAGTGCCGATAAAAGTATTTTAACGGCCGGAAATGCCAAACAGGCGGCGGAATGGCTTAAAATCAGCCAGGATGTTCAGGACAAAATCAATCATAATCAGGTTGAAGCAAAAACCGAACGAAACAACAACGTTGCCCTGATTCTTGAGGGATATGGAATCGACACCAAGAGCGTAACCGCGGCGGAGAAGAAAGAAGCTGCGTCAAAAGCGGAAAATGCAGCGACTCCGGTAGTCCAGCAGGAAGATAACATTATGCTTCGTCAACAGCGAGAAAAAGAAGCAGAACTCCGCAACAAAGATGAAAAACTCTATCAGCAGTATATGGAAGGCAAAGCTAAAGAAGCCGTCAATGAGGTCAGTAACGTAAAAGAAAATCAGACTGCTAAAAAAGAAAAGGAAGAAGAGAAAAAAAATAGTGATGAAGAATTAAAAAAGGCAATGTATTCTTCTTATGATAAAGATAACGGAACACACAATACGGAAACGATAGCTGAGACGGCAAATAAAAATTCTATTAAAGCAGCACTTAGAGGAACTCGAGTCGAACATTCTCCGGAAGTCAAAGAGAGAATGGAGCATTATACCAGTTGGCATAATCGAGAAAGCTGTATGTTAAGCGAATATGCTGCCAAAAACGGAATGGTGGCGGCAGATAATTTTTACGGGTCCGAAAACTATAATCCGGATGCGATTAATAAAGCTTATACGGATTGTTTGACCGGTAAAAATGCCGAAAAGTATCAGGAATTTCGCAGAGAAAGACTTAAAGAAAAAGATATGCAGAATTGGCCGGGGTTAGAGAAAGATAAGAACGAAGTCAAAAAAGAAGAACCGGCAAAGGAGATGAATACTCCGACAGAGAAAAAAGAGGCTGAAAAGACAGCTCCTGAAAATGTCAATGTAGGAAAAGAAAATACTCCTTCGTCGTCTGGACAAAAAGAAGAACAGGTCTTAAAGCAGCCACAGGTAAAAGAAAGTTCGGAAACCAAGAAACCGGAACCGAACAAGGAGGAAAAGACCGCACCTGCTCCGGAGAAGAAAAAAAGAAAGAATCCGATAGACAAGACTTCTAAAAAATATCGCGATTGGAAGGCGGCTCAACTCAGCGGACGTATCCGCCCGAAGAAGAGCCGCAGCAAACAAAACAATGGCCGTGCACGGACCATGTCCAACCAGACTTCTCTGAATCTGGCTTTGCAGTTGAAGAATAATAGAGCAAATTCCTAAAAATCGGCATTTCAGTAAATAATATTTAAATATTTGCAGCTATGATAAAAAACATAAAAATATTCTTGCCTGATAGTCTATTTTGACAAAATTTATTGAAAATTTCGAAAAATATGCTATTATAACAAGTAATATGTAGAAATTTCATCAGGAGTAGATTCATGGCTGATAAGGAAAACGAGTTAAATTCCCAAAAAACTGAAAATAAAATGTCAGCGGAAGAAGCGGCTAAACAAAAACAAGTTCAAGAGGCAATTGAACTGGCTAACAAAGGGCCGCAAAATTTAACGCTTACCGAGTTGGCTCGTGTTTATCAAATCTTGGTACCGTTTAACAATACAAACGGCGAGGCCGGTGCCGCATTTGCCATGGTTGCCGCTCATGCGGAAGAACAGCTGAAATCTTTTGACCGGAAGAAAGAGGCTTATAGTCCGGAAGATATGGAAGCCTTGAATGAGTTGAATAAGGAAATCAATAAAGACCGAAAAAAAGATAAAGAAAAGTTAGATTCGGAAATTGAACAGAATCTGGCGGCTTATGACAAAGAAAACAATTTGGAGAATCTTTCTCCGGAATCCGCCCCTGAAATTGAAGCCAATTACAATGCGGTTGAAGAATTTTACAAGAATTTCAAACCGTTTGACAAAGATAAGGATGGAAAACCGACTCATCCGGAATTTGCCGGAATAGATTCCTTCTTAGACAAGCTGGAGATTGAAAACACCGATGTTGACAGCAAAATCGGTAAAGAAGATGTTAGAACGGAATTACTAGAGTTGGCCATGCTTCAGGCTGAAACGGATTTGATTATTGATCCGGCCTTTAAGACCCTTCCTCCGGAAGAACGGCAAAAGCTCATTATGCAAGCCGTGGCAGGTTATATGCAGCAGTCTGTTTTACAGATGATTCTTACGCAAAGATCAAAAGAGTTTCAGGAGAAAAATAAAGAGCTTCTCAACAAAGAACACCTGACTGACGAGGAACGGAAACTTTTGACTGATGCAACCAATCAGTATCAGGAAGAGCTCCAAAAAGAAATTAATGAAATAAAAGAGCAGTTGACAACAGGCAAAGCACCGGCTTCCGGATTCAGGTTGCAAAGTTCCGTTGCAGTATCAGTGCTTGCCGATAACAATAATAAGTCTCTGGCAAAATGTGATCGGATTGCCAAGAAAACAGGTTTCAACAAGCTGTTGGGCAAGTTCAAGAAGTTTGACGCCAAAATGGCCGCCAAACATCCAAAACTTTGGAAAATGGCCAAAAATATGGCTCTCAGCGGCAGCGTAGGCTTAATGACCGGCGGTGCCGGTTTGGCTGCTCTTGCAGCGGTAAGAACAGGTATGGCGTTCAAAAAATCATATCAGGATTATAAAAAAGCCAATGATGGTAAAGGCAGTATAGTGGGATATATGTCTCATTTGCGGCATAATCCGAAAGAAGCAATAACCTTGACAGCTTCTGCAGCCGGTACAATGTTGTCTTCTTATTTTGCCGGTGCTGAACTTTTGGAACATGGAGCAAGTTCTCTGGGGTTGGTTGGACAGTTTTATGAATCCGGGGGCATAAGCCAATGGTGGAATAATCTTGATTTTTCTCAAATGCTGTCAAAAGGAGATAATGCCGGTGAAAGTTTGTCCTTGATGGATCGGGCTAAAAACGGATTAAATGCCATGGGCAGCCAAAAGGTACTGGGAAGAGCCACAATATCCCTGTCTTCCGGTGTTGCAGCCAGTGCTGTAGATTATCTTGCCGCACTGAGGGAAAAAGATCCCGAGAAACGCAAACAGCTTATGAAAAATGCCCGTCGTTCTTTAGCCGGAGGCGTTTTGGGTGCCGGTCTTTCACTGGGTATTACCGGATTAACCGGTTCCATGCAGCACGGACATACCGCTGAGGTTGAAACTTCCGGTAATACGGGGGCGAATGAAGGAGCCCCCGCTGCGGGAGAACACGAAACAAGCGTAAATTCAGGAAACGGCAATACCGGATACGAGGCTCCGAGTGAAACGCAGCATAATACCATGTTGTTAAGAAACTCGGAACGGCATCCTGATTTGGATATGGATAAGGTTTACGCTAACCTCAAAGCTCAGGGAATTGAGAATCCGGAAGTTGCTTTTTATAAATTGGAACAGTCCCGTCTTTTGGCTCCGAATGATCCGATTATGACCGAAGGAGATACCAATGTGCGTGCAACATTGCTGCGGGCAATGCAGGGTAAAGAGCTTAGCGAAGCTGATATGAAAATTATTGAAACCGCTCAAAACAATGTCAGCAACGGCGGATTCTATACCAATGATGTCCGCCATATGGGCGGTACCGGATATTCTTATCGTCCGAACGGTGTGGAACAAGACACCGATGCCGAACACGCGGATACACAACATCATAATCAGGGCAGAGGAAGAAGCGGCCGTGGTTCCGGCAAAGGCGGTAACGGCAGTTTTGACGGAGTGGATAATGATGAAATTTCGGATAATGATTCCTCTCATTCCGGCGAAGGAGAAACATCTAAGATTGAATTGGTTGATGTTTCCCAATTAAGCAGCAGTGAAAAAGCTTTGTATACGGAATTGGAAAACCGCTATGCGGAAAGTAATCCGGCCGTAGCAAAAGAAATGGCATCCCAGACGTTCAGAATGCATCAGAATTTGGTAAACAACGGACAATATGCGGAAGCTGAAAGTCTGTTGATGAGCAGCCATAACAATTTTGAGAATCTGGAAGCAAAAGCCGAAAGAGCCGCAGCTTACAAGGTTGACGAAGGGGATGATAAAGGCTTGATTAAGTCTAAGAACGAAGCGGCACAGGCTTATGCTCAATATCAAAAAGCTTTGGCAGAAGTAAAGACGGCAGAGCAGGGACTGGCAGCGGTAAAGAATTTGCCGCAAGACCATCCGGACCGTCTGGCTGCGGAATTAAAACACGCACAGGCCGTTAAAGGTCTGGTCCATGATCAGATGGAAATGTCCAAAGCGGACGTCGACTTATATAAAGACCAATTAAAACATGATATTCATGATGCGAAAGATGTTCGTCATCAGGCAGAAGAAGATATCCGCCGCTATGATAAGATAGAAAAACGGGTTGCCGAAATTGATAAAAAATTGGGCAAACACGGTATTGAGGATAATGAAGCTCCTGACCTGAAAGGAAATTATGACTCAGATAAACGGGAAGCCAAGGAATACCTGAATACAGCAGAGGATAACATAAAAGAATATGATAAAATTCAGAAGCTTAATCAGGAAAGAGCCGCCCTTCTGGCAGAAAAGGAGCAGTTAGGAACTAAATCTCAGTTAGCTCAGCGTTATAGAACGGCCGATGCTGAAGTGAAGGCTTTGGAACAGGATATGAGAAATTTCAAAAACGGCGATATTTCCAAACTTCCGGGATATCGGCAGGATGCCTTTGAAAATTCGGAATTGGCCAAAGCCCAAAACAGAGTTTTCAGAGAACACATGGGAGTAAAAGATAATGAGGGAGCAAGCCAACAGGCTTCCGATAATGCTTCTGTTTCTGCGACCGTAACAAATGAAAACAATCCGGAATTTTACAAAGGGATTTCAAATGTTATCGGAAGAATGAAAGAAACGGCGGAATCCGGCGGAAATATTTCCGATGTTATGAAAGATGCTGTAAAATCAGGTGAAATCTCCAGTGAGCAAATCAGAGCGATAAATGAAGCTTGGAGTGAACATTCCGGTGATCGTGGCAGTACTTTAGGGAAACTCAAAGCTATGGAGAAAGATTTTACCGCTAAAATGGAAACTGAAAATAATCCGGATATTAAACAACGTAGCCAAAGTGCTTTCAATAGAGTTGGCGGAAAGCTGAGGCAGGGTTCTGAAACAACCGGGCCGACAAATAATGAAACAAAAAATCCGACAATAACGTCAAGCCAAAACAATACGTTTAATGCGGTAAGAACGGCAAAAGGGAAAGGAATGGAATAAATATTAACGAACTTAAAATCAGACATGGGAATTAAAAAACATGTCTGATTTATGTTTTTCAAAAAAATATCGAAATTTGACAAAAAAATATTGAATCGCGTTAAAAAATGTGGTACATTACTGTCAATCAAGAATATTTTATCGGGAGATTTTAGTTATGGATGCAAAAATTGCGGCAGCAAAAATTAAATCTGGTTTGGATAATGTCAGTGTCAGCGAACTGCTGGAATTGTACAAAAGCCTTAAAGGAAACAATGAATATGTTTCTGAAATGGCTTCTTTAAATGAATATGCCAGAAACCATATTGCCGCGTTTAACGACGCCAAATTTGGTATTTCTTTAGAAGATGCTATTGAATATCAGCAGATGATAAATACTTTTGGTCGTGATGAAAACGGAAATCTGACCGAAGAAGCAAAAGCCGCTCAGGAAAAAATCAAAACAATAGCTGCCGAAAGCAAAAAAGAAATTTTGGGCACTAAACTGACGGATGCTCAAAAAGCCATTCTGGATGATTATGGTTTCATGTATGACGAAACGGTTGAAAGTCTGGGTAAATATCAAAGTTTGGATGCCGCTCTTAAACTTCTGAAAGATGAAGGTCAGGAAGTCAAAACTGATGTAACTCCGAAACAGCCAAAGTCTGCTCCGGCAATGACAGTTGAAGAAGCTCAGGAAGAAGAAGAGATTCTTCATAATGTGCATGAAACGAAAGAATCCACGTTGAAAGACAATGCCGGGATTTTGAATGAAGAACTTGACGATGAAAAGATGGAAACCGAAGACAAAAACAAAGTTGCCGAATTTGAAAAGATTGTCAGTCGTATTCAAATTACGGATGAACAGTCAGATGTTCCTGCTCAGATATATGTAGATAAGTTAATCGGAGCCTCTTTCCTTGAAGCACAGGCTTTAAGCCTTGGTGATGCTCAAGTGGCAAAAATGAACGATAAAGAGAAAAACAAAAAGCTTTTGGATGACTTTTTATCAATTGCT
Source organism: Alphaproteobacteria bacterium (assembly GCA_048463395.1). GTDB lineage: Bacteria > Pseudomonadota > Alphaproteobacteria > RF32 > CAG-239 > JAGAJR01. Next base: position 6,867 of record DBFWPL010000020.1, read on the forward strand.
TTGACTAAAATCGCCTCTACTGCCGCTGCTGATGAAATTAGAAAACCTCAGGGTAAGGAATGCGATCCGCGTTCTCCAGAATACAAAACCTATCTTCAGGAATATTCCGTTAAAGTAAAGAACACAATCGGAAATGTATTAAGCGATAAAGATAAACCAATCAATCTTTCTGCCGGAAACGTAATTACATCTTGTGCCGACAGTGTGGTTAAACTGGAAGATTATGTTCAGACATTGGGGAAAAAAGTCGGTAATTCTCCGGTTGTTAAAAAGTTCAAAAAAGAGGTTCAGAATTTTGACAACGGCTGCCGAGAGGTGTGGAAAAACAAATGGGAGATCGCCAAAGGCATTATTGCCAGTGTCAGACGCAACAAATGGCAAGTCGGACTTGGTTTGACCGGTTCTGCCGCAGTAACCGGAGCTGCCCTTTTGGCTCCTCAGGTAACCGTTCCTGTTATGGCCGGATATATGGCTTATACTTCAGCTGCGGCTTGGGTTGCCCCGATTTTGGATGAAGCTGCCGCTTTGCGTAAAGACGCTAAAGCCAGTGGAAAGAAACTTGGTTTGTGGGCCTCTTTGAAACAGGCTCGTAAAAATAAAGCAGCAGATGCCGCTTATAAAAGAAAAGCCGCCATTAACACCGGATTTGCCATTCTCGGCGGCGGGTTAATCGGAGCCGGACACGTAGCCGGTTGGTTTGGCGGAGCCTCTGCCGCTGCTGCCGTCAGCGAGCGGACAATTGCGACAATTACCCGCGTTGCAGGTTCCAATACGGCTTTGGGTGTTGAAACCGTTTTTGCAAGGAATGCTTATAAAAATGCCCCTGAAGACAAAAAAGAAGAATTAAGAAAGAACTATGTCTTGGCACGAAATGCTCTGGGTTTGGGATTAGTTGTCGGAGGTATTGCAACTTATGCCGGCTTGAGCCATGGAGGCGGAAATGCTCAGCAAGTTACGGATAATGCTTTTGATGGTGCCGCTCAGGGAGACGTTCCGGAAGTGGATGCCAATGCAAATGCTAACGTTAATGCTAATGTTGCTGCTGATAATGCCGCTGATGTTGTTGCCGATGATTACTTTGTTGAACAAATTCCGGAATACAATTCCGATATGGGCATTGAAGAATGGCAGTATGCAACCGTGCTGAGAACTCGTTCATCTAAAGATTTGTTAAGAATGTATAACAATCTGGATGACGATATGATGAAAAACTTCGAAGGGATGACCAGAGAGCAGGTTTTGTATAAATACAACCGCTTGGATGCCGTTACTAAAATTGTTAATCCCAAAACGGGCGTTTCTATTGACGGAGCTACCCGCCATGTTTGGGATGCGGAATTAAAAGATTTGAAGTCCATGCTGGAATGTGGAGATCAGTTGAGTGCTGAACGTGCGGCTGCCGCTAAAGCTGCTTTGTTGCATATTAAAGATAGCGGACAATATGTCGGTCCGGGAGATGATCGTGGAGTTACCGATTTCTACCTGAAGAAGATTGACGGCAGACCTTGTCCGGAAGATAATGTAAACCACTATGAACATGGTGGTAAAGTGCCTCCAAAACCGTCAGGAACAACTATTGTTCCGGATAAGGAACCGGATTCTGTTGTTGAACAGGAACCTGTCATCATCAAAAAAATTGTGCCTGTTGAAATAGAGAAACCGACAATTCCTAAGGTTGAAATTAACAATGATTTGCCGGATTTACATCTGGAAGAGGTTGAAGTACCGGCACAAGGAACCAGATATGTACCGTTAAATATGAAGTTTAATACCGAATTTGATAAAGACGGTAATATGATGGAAATTCTGCGAAAGAAATATCCGGGCATTGTTGTTGCTGATGCGGATGGAGACGGAAAAGCTGAATTCTATATTCCTTCTAAAGACGGATCTGGTATTGAACTGAACATTATGACCAAAGAGGAAATGTCCGCTCAGACCGGTGGTGAAAACTTGAATACCGATTATCGGGTTAAAAATTCAGAACAACTGAATGAAAACTTGAAAAAAGGCGGTACAGGGGTTACCCAACAAGGTACGTACCAGAAGTCTGGTGGCAGAGACTAACCATAAAAAATCCCCTCAATTTGAGGGGATTTGTTTTATTCCGGTTTGATAAAGAAACCGGCGTAGACATGAAGTCCGTAATAATCCGCCAGTTTTGAATGAGCGGCCAGTTGACAGCCTCCCGCCCGATTTCCACATTATCCAAATCCCGTTGCTTTATGTGCAAGTCCATACAGACAATAGAAGAATTTAGTTTCCGTTTCTGCCTGATGTGAAATAAGTGCATCCCTAAAGACCGTTGTATGGCTTTGGAAACAGACTTGTTATTAGATTGGTAAAAAAATTGGTTTTGATTTTATGTTCAGTCATCATTTTTCAAACTCCTTAATTTTGTTTAACTAAAACAAAACCCTGCCTCTAAAAGGCAGGGGAGTTGGAAACTGTCTAAACGCAGTCCGGTTTATTCGAGCATAGCCTTATATCCCCGGCTCCCCTCAGGAGGAGTAGTTTATTGTTTAGAAGGAGCTTCCACACTCCGCAGTTTATCTCTAAACTGCAAAGGAGATGATAAAACAAACAAATTAATTTGTAATTAAAAATCTTCTCTTAAAGAATCTTTTTTATTTATAGGTTCTGATATATCGGGTATTTTTGCCGATACGGGACAAAACCTCATAACTGATGGTTCCGGCATCGCGTCCCATGTCATCCAGAGTATAATCATCGAAAATGACATAGGCCATGTCTCCGGTGCGAAGATTGTCAATTTCCGTAACATCGCAAATAATGTTATCCATAGACAGACGGCCGAGAATTCTGGATTCGTGCAGTTTGCCGCAGACATTGAAAAACAACTTGCCGACATTGGATAAACTGCGGGGAATGCCGTCTCCGTAACCAATGGAGACAATGGCGATCTTTCTGTTCGAATTGGCCCTGTATGTTGCCGAATAACCGACAAATTCTCCTTTAGGCAAAGCGGTAATCTGCAAAATCGGAGCCTTGACGGTAACAACGTTTTTCATCTGGTTTGTGCGGTATGGAGCCGTGTTGATACCATACATGGCTGCACCAAGACGCACCATGTCTTTTTGAAAATCTTCGCCGAGAAACGTTCCGTCCGATGCGGATAAAGAAGCCGGAAGGTTAGGAAAAAACTTTGCTTTCAGGCGGTTAAACGTTGTCAGTTGGTGTTCGTTCATAAAGTGCTCTTTGGCGTCGCCGCAAGCTAAATGCGACATCACGAAAGAAAATTCTTTTTTGTCTTCGGCCGTGAGCTGTTCCAAGTCATGTTCTCTGAAACCGAGACGATTTAGTCCTGTTTCTATGTTAATAATCGGGCGAATGCCTTTAATCCGGTTTTGTTTCCAAAATTCAAGCTGTTCCGGAGAGCTGATAACCGGAGTAAGACGGCATTTTTGAAAACTTTCCAAACTGTCTTCCCCAATTCCCTGAAGCACATAAATATCAGCCTCGGGAACAACCGGATGGATTCTCTCTCCCTCAATGCCGTGAGCTACAAAAAAATGGCGGCATTTTGCCTCCGTATAAAGTTTTTTTGCCACTTCAACAGCACTTAAGCCGTAAGCGTCGTCTTTAACAACGGCAGCGGCGATTGATTTTTCAGACATTTTGTGCAGTGTCCGGTAATTATCCAACAGATTATTTAAATTAATTTCTAAAATTGGTCTTGTTAAAATACTCATAACTCAATATTATCCTTACATAAATTTTCCCTGAGGAACAAAATTAAATGAAGTTTATCGACACCCATATTCATTTGCAAGATTTTAAGACGAGATGTGCAACGGATATTATTGCTTCCGGAAGAAATTGCGGTGTGGAAAAATTTGTTTGTGCGGCAGTTGTTCAGAATGATTGGGAGAAAATCTCCGAATTGTATGAGAACTTTCCGGATAAAATCATCCCTGCGTTTGGACTTCACCCTTGGTATGTCGATAAAATTTCTTCGGATTGGGAAAGCGGTTTGGAAAAAATGCTGACGGAATATCCTCAGGCTTTGGTGGGGGAAGCCGGTTTGGACAGACTGCGTTTTCCGGAAAAAGAACCTCAAAACACAATCTTTCGTAAGCATATTGAACTTGCAAAAAAATATCGTCGTCCGTTGTTAATCCACGCGGTTAAATGTCAGGATTGGCTGGAAGATTATTGGTCGATTCTGCCGGAAAAATTTGTGTTTCACTCTTATAACGGGCGATTGGAATTGTTAAAAAAGATTATTTCACAGGGAGGCTATGTTTCATTTTCCGCCTCAATTCTCAAAAATCGGGATAAGGAGAAGATTCTGAAAGCTGTTCCGATTGAGAGAATATTGTTGGAAACGGATGGGCCGTACCAAAGTTTTTATCCTGAAAAGGAAAGTTCTCCGGAATTTATTCCTGAGTTAGCCGGAAGAATTTCTGATATTCGGGGTGAGGATAAGGCGTTTTTTGCTGCCCGTGTTTATCAAAATTCATTGGAGTTTGTGCAATGCTGAACAACCGTCGTTTTATGAGAACAGAACTTTTGCTCGGAGAAGCGGGAATTCGCCGTTTGAATGAGGCATCCGTCATGGTTGTCGGTTTGGGAGCTGTCGGAGGTTATGCTTTGGAAGGGTTGGCTCGTGCGGGAGTGGGGCGTCTGATTTTGGTTGATTTTGATACTTTTGACGAAACCAATATTAACCGGCAGATATTGGCGTTAACCTCAACAATCGGAAAAAAGAAAACCGAGGTTGCCGCTCAAAGGGTAAAGGAAATTAATCCGGATTGTGTTGTGGAAACAAAAGATGTTTTTGTAAACACGGACACAATAGATGAGCTTCTGAAAGAACCGGTTGATTTTGTGGTGGACGCGATAGACGCTCTAAATCCCAAATGCTGCCTGATGCAAACGCTGCAGGAAAAAGGAATTTCGTTTATCTCCTCCATGGGGGCGGCATTAAAGTCTGATCCGTCTTTTATTCGTCTGGGAGCTTTGAGCAAAACCAAAAACTGCGGATTGGCAAAATTTATTCGCAAACGATTGAAAAAACGCGGTGTAGACATCAATAAAATAACTTGCGTGTCATCGGAAGAACAGGTCAATCTTCCCGAAACGGCGATTATGGAAAGCGAAGACAAAACACAGGAAAGCGGACGTATAAGAAACACGCTAGGCTCTCTGCCGACGATTACGGCCATTTTCGGGCTGACAATTGCCAATGCCGTCATAAAAAGACTGACGGAAGAGAAAAAAGAATAAGGTCAAAAAAGGATAAACAAATGGAAACAGCACCAAAATCATTACGATTGCATATTGCCTTGATGGGAAGGGTCAACTCCGGAAAATCAAGTTTTCTTAATCTGATCAGCGGTCAGGAAGTGTCCATTACTTCTAATCAAGAGGGGACAACAACTGATGTGGTGGAAAAAGCTCAGGAACTCTTACCTCTGGGCCCTGTCGTTTGGATGGATACGGCCGGTTGGGGCGATAATACCGAACTGGGAGAACGGCGGTTGGAAAAAACACAGGCTGTTTTTGACCGTTGTGATATTGTGGTTCTGGTTTGTGAAGGGAATAAGATTGGTTCTTACGAGCAGCAGATAATTGATGAAGCGGAGAAAAGGAAACTTCCTCTGATTAAGATTTTCAATAAGGCTGATATTTTTCCGGCCGAAGGAGAGGGAATAGCTGTTGTTTCCACGGATAAATCTTCACGGGATGCCGTTTTGAATAAATTAAAAGCGGAATTAATCCGTGTTTGTCCGGAAGAATTTATCAGTACACCGGCTGTTTGGGGAGATTTGGTAGCCCCGCACAGTACGGTGGTTATGCTTATCCCGATAGATTTTGAAGCTCCGAAAGGGCGTTTGATTATGCCTCAGGTGCAGGCTATCCGTGATGGCTTGGATTATAACCATACCGTTGTCGTCGTTAAAGAAAATGATTACGTCCAGGCATTGAATAATCTGAAAACGCTCCCGGCATTAGTTATCTGCGATTCGCAAGTCGTGGATTTTATGGTTGAAAATACACCGAAAGAGATTGCCTGCACGACGTTTTCCATTCTGTTTGCCCGCCTGAAAGGCGATATTGTCAAAATGGTGGAAGGAGCTGCGGTAATTGAACATCTGCAGGACGGCGATAAGGTTTTGATTGCGGAATCTTGTACGCATCATGCGGTGGAAGACGATATCGGACGGGTAAAAATTCCTCGTTGGCTGAAAAATAAAACCGGAAAAGAACTTATTATCGACCATATCGCCGGACATGATTTCCCTCAAAATCTGTCCGAATACAAATTGGTTGTCCAATGTGGCGGCTGTATGCACAATCGCAGGGAAATCCTGTCCAGAATCAATAAGTGCGAAAGCGTTAATGTTCCGATTACCAATTACGGTGTTTGCATATCCGAACTGAAAGGCGTTTTGGAAAGGGTTTTAGAACCGTTTCCGAAAGCTTTGGAAAAATATCGGAAAACAAAAAATAAATAAAAAAAACCGTTTGGAAAAATTTTAGCCAATTAACAGTTTAAAACATAAGATATTATCTTGCTAAACAAGCGTGGATAAAGTATTATCCCAAATAAATTGCGGAATTTTTTTATAATGGATAATCAAAATGATGAAAATGATAAAACCGGTAGTCAATATTTCAAAGGTGATAGAACCGTATAATACGGTTATTGTCGGTTTTAGAGGTGTTATGACCGAAGGAAATAACATTAAGTCGGAGGCTGTTTCCGCTTTGGTAAATATGAAAAAAGCCGGAAAACGAATTGTTTTGGTTTCCAATTCTCCGTTGCGTGTCGAACAGATAGCCCGCTTTCTGCATACCGACAAAGTGCCTTTATCGGTATTTGACGCAATTGTTTCTTCAGGAGAAATCCTGCACTATCGTTTCAAAAGCCGTCTGGGAGATTTTGCTGCGGTGGGCAGTACCTATTTCCAAATCGGCGGGCGAAAAGATACGGGTATTTTCTGCGGCTTGGACTATTTCCGGACCGACAGCCTTGCCAAAGCTGATTTTATTTATATGAGCGAGGTGGCAAAAGCGGATGATTTGCTGGAAAATTATCTTCCGCAGTTGGAACATGCCGCCAGTTTGGGAATGCCGTTCGTTTGTGCCGGAAATGACACTTCCAGTTATATGGATGGGCAAATATGCCTTTCAACCGGGGCTTTTGCCGAACAATACGCCGTCCTTGGCGGAAAAATTATTACGGTTGGTAAGCCGGATGTTGAAATACTGTCTTATGCAACGGAAGAACTTCCTGATTTTGACAAGGAAAAAACGTTGCTTATCGGTGATAATCTGGCAACGGACATCAAGGGAGCCAACCTTTTGGGGGTTTCGTCCGCTTTGGTATCTAAAGGGGTGCATGTGAACTTTTTGGGGGAAGGCTATATTCCTGATGTGGCTAAAACCCGTGAACTGGCTACGAATTTTGATGCGTATCCTGACTTTATAATTTCTAACCTAAGGTGGTAAATATGCACTTGCGTCTTTCTTCTTTAATCGGAATTTTTTTAATAACCTGTGCAATAAGTTTTTGGTTTTATCGTTCTACGGTTGGTGTTCCGGTTGAGGAAGAAAAGGAAGTTGCGGTTGAAATTTCGCCGGATATTGTTCAAGAAGATGAAATGAAGGCGTTTTTAAGCGTCTGGTCGGAATATATATACAGCGGAACCAGCCGGAAAATGTCCTTAAAGCTGTCTTTATCGGACAAAGATGTTCCTGCAGATTTGAAAAAATGGTTGAGAAAACGCGGATGGAAGGATGCGGATCGTTTCTTTTATGTGGAGCAGCGTCTGGCATCTGTCGTTAAGTCTGTTTATTTGCAAAAACATGCCGAAAGCACGATAAAAGTTTTGGAGCGGCAATTGCAAGAGGAAGAAAACGAACAGATTGCCGACAATATCCGTAAGGTTATTTCTGAACAACAAAAAATGTCGTCCGTGGAAAACGTATCCCAACAGGAAATCGACATGGTTATGCCCAATGTCGATAAAATACGTGAAATTTTAGAGGGGAAGGTTGTTTATCAACCTGAAGAACATGGCGGTCAAAAACATTAATGTCGGAGAGATTATAGCAAGTTCTTTCTGTGGAGGGGAAAAAGCCCCTGATGTTGACGAACTGAATAAATTTTTTGAAGAACTGGCTCCCGCGGCTAAAGAAGCGTGGCCGTTTGATTTTGAAAAAAACGGGTACACCGTGGAATATAATAAAGCGGAATTTTTATATACCCAGTGCGGAATTGTAAAAAATTTGGATTTGACGATCAGTGTCGGTAATAAAAAAGAAGGATTTGTCATCCGAACCTTAATGACTCTTGATGATGAAGTCCTCAGCATTAATTTTGACAGTCTGTGCCGAGTACGCGGTACAAAAAGCAGTAATTTCGGCAACATTGTTATTGGTAAAATGAAATATTTTATTGATGCCCAGGATAAATCAAGAGGAAAAAACTCGGAGGCTTCCAAAATATTATTAAATGCGGCGTCCGGTTTTGATAAAAATAAAATGAACGTCTATGGCGGATATATCTGGGCTTATAACGGACTGGATTTTGCTAATGAGGCGGAACTGAACGAAACCCGTAAAAAATTTGGAAAATTTGCCCAAAACTCAGGTGTGAAACTGTCAGATAAAGATTTGTCCTTATTCCGGAAACCGTGCCATTTTGCGGCATTCGACTGTGGGGTTAAAGTGCCTTTACCGTCAGGAAAAACGGCTTCTTTGGGGAAGGCGTTCCTTTTATCGCATTCTTGGCATGGAAAACTTGTCGCTTCACCGAGAAAATCCGAATGTCCGGAAGAGCAAAGATATGCCGAAGCATTTAATAATCCTGATTTTTCGGTCCCAAAACGCCGCCGTATGGCTTTGGAGGTTTTGTCTTCCGCTTATAGAAATATGCTGAAAAGATTTCGCAAAGAACTTGCCTCCGTCAAAAAGAGCAGTAAAGCGGAACTCTGTTTAAAAGTAGCTAAAATGAAATTGGCAAAAATTTTAGATCGTTTCTAACTCTTCTTTTATAATCTGCAGTTCCAGCCATTGGTTTTCTTTTCGTTCTTTGGCAGCTTGCTTGTTTTCCAGCTCTTTGCTGAGCAGGTCGAATTTTTGCGGGTTTTCTGTGTATAAAGACGGATTTGAGAGTTCTGTTTCAATCAGGACAATATCTTTTTCCAACTGTTCTATTTCTGCCGGCAAAACCTCAAGCAGACGTTGCTGATTATAACTAAGTTTGACGGTCTTTTTCGGAGTATTTTCACTTTTATCCGTTTTGGCGGGGATGGCTTTTTTGACATTTTTTGCTGGTTGCTTGTTTTTTAGCTTTTCAAGCAGTTCGCTGTAACTTCCCGCATATTCCGTAACGCTTCCGTCTCCGGGCATATGAATCACCGAGGTAACTACTCGGTCAATAAAGTCGCGGTCATGGCTTACCAGAAGAATTGTCCCCTCATATTCATCCAAAACCTCTTGCAGCAAATCAAGAGTATCCATGTCCAAGTCGTTGGTCGGTTCGTCTAAAACCAGAAAATTAGATTTTTGAGCCAATGCAACTGCCAGCATTAATCGGTTTTTCTCTCCGCCGGAAAGAGCCGAAACCGGGCATTGAGCCTGATCGGGGCGAAATAAAAAGTCCTTGAGATAAGCCACCACATGGCGGAATTGTCCCCGGACATTAATATGGTCGCCTTCGTTGCAAAGGGTTTTCCATAAAGTCTTTTTAGGGTCAAGCGTGATGCGGTTTTGGTCAAAATAGGCTTCTTCAAGATTCTTTCCGATTCTCACACTGCCGCTGTCTGGTTCCAGCTTTTTGGTCAATAGCTTGATAAGGGTTGTTTTTCCGGCACCGTTCGGCCCGACAATACCGATTTTATTCCCTTTGATGACACGAATGGAAAAGTCTTTGACAATCTCCCTGTTGCCAAAACTTTTTGAAATATGTTTGGCCTCAATAACCAACTTGGAACGAAAATCCGTGGTTTCCGCTTCCATATTGACCGAACCGGTCTGCTTGATTTGTTCTTTTCTTTGTTGTCGCAGTTGCTGCAATCGCCGTAAACGCCCCATGTTTCGTTTGCGTCTGGCGGTTACGCCTTTGTGCAGCCACTCGGTTTCTTCTTCAATCTTTTTGTTGAGATATTTTTGCTCGATAATTTCTTGGTCGATAACCTGCTCTTGCCATTCTTCAAAAAATTTGAACCCTTTGTTGTTTCGGCGGAGAATACCCCTGTCCAGCCAGAAAGTGGTTTGGGAGGTGTTGCTTAAAAACATGCGGTCATGGCTGATAAGAATAACGGCCCCTCTGAATTTGATGATGATTTCTTCCAGCATTTCAATTGTTGGCATATCCAGATGGTTGGTCGGCTCATCCAGCAGCAGAATGTCCGGTTCTTGGATAAGAGCCTTGGCCAGAGCTGCTTTTTTTCTCTCTCCTCCGGAAGAAATTTCCGGATTTTGATTCTCGTTAATCCCAAATTTATCAATAAGGATATTCGCTTTGTATTCTTGATTGACATCGTCTTTCGGTAATCCGGAAAGCACAACTTCCCGAAGTGTTTTATATGAAGAAAAGTCCGGATCTTGGGGCATATAGGAAACTTTAACCCCCGGTTGAACGAAAACTTCTCCGCAGTCAGGTTCTATGGTTTGGGAAATGACCTTTAATAAAGTAGATTTTCCGCAGCCGTTTCTGCCGACCAGAGAAATTTTATCGCCTCTGTTGATGTAAAGATTAACATCGGAAAACAATTCGTTGGTTCCGAAACTCAATTTAGCGTTTTTTATGGTCAGAATAGGCGGTTCAAACATTATAAATCTTCATCTACCAGTTGCGTTCCTTCAATCTGCCATTCAATGCCCTTTGCCGCCCAAATGAAAAAGTCGTTGATTTTTTCCTGTTTAATGCCGGTTTTTATGCCGATGGTATAAATTGTTTCGATTTCTTTATCTGAAATTTCATGATCGGCGATGGCAAGCAAAATCATCTCTCTGAGGATAAAACGTCTGACTCTGACATCAGAAATCGTTTGCAGCTCTTTGATAACGGATTCTGTTTTTGTTTTTTTTAAATTTTTCAGCTTGGAGGCGGGCAGGCCGATATCTCCCATTTGTTTTTCCAGATATTCCCGTTGGTTTTTGTTGCTGTTTGGGCTAAGATTCAAAATATAGGTCAGACAATCGGCATAAATGCGTTTTTCGTTTTCGGTTAAGTCTTTATCCAGCAATGACATATAAAATCCTTCCGGGTTCAAATAAAATACTAAAATCTTTATACATTAGAAAATAAAGATTTGCAAAAAGAAATAAAAGAATTATATAATGGCGGCAGTAAAAATGAAATTAATATTGCGGGGGAGCGTTTCTATGCCTTTGAAAATTGAATTAAAACCACACGAGAGCATTATTATTGGCGAATCTTTGATAACCAATGACGGTGAACGCACCCGTTTTTATATTGAAGGTAATGTGCCGATCCTGCGTGAAAAGTTTATTCTGCGGGAAAAAGAAGCTAACACGCCGAGCAAAAGGGTTTATTTTGTCGTGCAGCAGATGTATCTGGCCAAAGATCCGTCCAAACTGCAAGGCTTGTATCTGGAATATGTTCGCGATTTGCAGGCTGCGGCACCAAGTTTGATACCGTTCATTGCCGTGGTGAATGAAAACATCATTAATAACGATTATTATTCCGCGATTAAAAATGCCGATAAACTTGTAAAAAAAGAAACCGAGTTATTTGGGGCGATGTTGGGCGGAGAGTAATTTAACGCTTTTTCTAAAAAGACGGTTAATACCGTCTTTTTTTATACCTGCTTTAAAAGGTTGACAAAACAAAGGGGTTTGTTTTGTCTAAAAACTTGTGAGTAAATTAATTAAAATATTGAAAACATTTTTAGTGACATTAAATAAAAAGCATGGGGATGTGTCTTGTGTTAATTTGTAAAATATACTAGAAAATGTATTAGGAGAGAAAATGTCAAATATCACACTAACCGCAAGTATGCGTTCAAACTTACTGTCTTTGCAAAGTACTCAAAAATTAATGGACACCACACAAGAACGTTTGTCAACAGGTAAAAAAGTAAACTCTGCAATTGACAGCCCGTCGTCTTTCTATACAGCTCAAAGTTTGAACAACCGTGCCAGTGACTTAAGCTCTTTGCTGGACAGTATGGGACAGGGCATTCAAACCCTTAAAGCAGCAAATGAAGGTATTGAAGCCATCACGACATTTGTTCAACAGGCAAAGGCTATTGCAAACGCTGCTTTGGACAGTGCTTCCAAAGTGGCTGAGTCAACGGGAACGTTCAAAGCGGTAACGGCTGACGAGAATAAAGGGTCTTTGAAAATTTCCATCTCAGGATCTGATGCTCCGATTGCTGATTTGGCAATAGACAATACGAATGGCGATACGATTGATAATTTGGTTGCGGCTATTCAAGATGCGTTAGACGGTGCAACAGTAGGAGGTGTTTCCACGGCAGATAAGTTTGTTGTGGAAAATGATAACGGTAAAATTAAGATATCTTCTGTTGACGGAACGGAGGCATCCATTCAGGGAACTGCCGCCGGTTTAACTTTTAACAACACAATCGGAAACTCTACCAGAGCAGCCAATGCCGAACAATTCAACGGTATTATGGAACAAATCGACCAATTAGCTAAAGATTCCGGATATAAAGGTATTAACTTGCTTCAGAAAAATGATTTAAGCGTTATCTTTAACGAAGACCGTTCTTCTAAAATCGACATCATAGGCGTTGACGCCAGTTCCGCCGGTTTGGGAATGTCACAAGTTACGGCTGAAGGTTGGATGGATGATGCGACCTTGACGGAAACAATTATTTCCACGGATGCCGCAGTTTCCAAATTGCGTACAATGGCGTCTGAGTTCGGTAACAACTATTCGGTTGTTCAAAACCGTGAAGACTTTACGGAAAATCTGATTAACGTATTGACCGAAGGAGCAGACAAACTGACCTTGGCCGATATGAACGAAGAAAGTGCAAATATGTTGGCATTGCAGACCAGACAGCAATTGGCTATTAACTCTTTGAGTTTGGCTTCTCAGGCTGCTCAGTCGGTGTTGAAACTGTTCTGATTTTTTTATAGAACCTTCTCCATATACATTAAGGAGGCAACGGCATTTTTGCCGTTGCCTCGGTGTATGCAATATTTTGACAAAAGAGCTGTTAGTAGTTGTATTTTTTCTGTTGTATTTTGTTAAAGAAAGGTTAAATTTAACAATAACAAAGCATTATATAGAAGATACGATGTATTTACGCTTGGCTAGGACAGAAGAACGAAACAAGTGAAATAACCAACAGTATTTGGAGATGAAAAATGGCTGACATATCATTAACCGCAAGTATGCGTTCAAACTTGCTGTCTTTGCAAAACACTCAAAAATTAATGGACACCACACAAGAACGTTTGTCTACCGGTAAAAAGGTAAACTCCGCAATTGACAACCCTTCTTCTTACTATACGGCACAAAGCTTAAACAACCGTGCCAGCGACTTAGATGCTTTACTTGATAGTATGGGACAAGGTATCCAAACCATTAGAGCCGCTAACGAAGGTATTGAAGCTATTACGACATTTGCTCAGCAGGCCAAGGCTATTGCCAACTCTGCTCGTGATGATGCCGCTAAGGCTGAGCCGGTAACCGGAAAAGGAACTCAGGTAAAAGCTTCAACAGGTGATACTTTAAGCGTAACGTTAAACGGTGTTCAGAAAAATATTGCCTTGTTGGCAGATGTAGAACTCTCAGATCCTTATGATGAAGCGACAGATATGGCTGCATTGGCAACTGCGTTGAATAATGCAATGAAGAATGAAACTACCGGTTTCGGTGCAACGGATGGTGCCAAAGTAACCTTCTCTTATGTTGCCGGAAAAGGAATTCAGGCAACTGTTGCTGAAGATTCTGCCGACAGTGTATCCCTCAGCGGTACAATTGGCGGTATTACCTTCTCCGGAGAACAGGGAAGTAACGCTCGCGTAAACTATGAAAAACAGTTCAACGGCATTTTGGAACAAATTGACCAATTGGCTAAAGATTCCGGTTATAAAGGTGTAAACTTGTTGCAAAACAATGACCTGACGGTAATCTTTAACGAAGACCGTTCTTCTAATTTGGTAATTAAAGGTGTCGATGCCAGTTCCGGTGGTTTGGGTCTGACAGAAGCTTCCGGTTGGGCTAATCCGGATAACAAGGCAATTGACCAGACTATTGTTGATGTTGATGCCGCAATTTCCAAATTGCGTACAATGGCGTCTGAGTTCGGTAACAACTATTCGGTTGTTCAAAACCGTGAAGACTTTACGGAAAGTCTGATTAACGTATTGACCGAAGGTGCAGACAAACTGACCTTGGCCGATATGAACGAAGAAAGTGCAAATATGTTGGCATTGCAGACCAGACAGCAATTGGCTATTAACTCCCTGAGTTTGGCTTCTCAGGCTGCTCAGTCCGTATTGAAACTGTTCTGATCTTTAGATTGGTTAGAAAAGAAAGGCGGTGGTTTCACCGCCTTTTTTAATGCCTGTAATATTAACCTTTTTTTAGACAAATCCACGTAAACTCGTAAACAATATTGTATTCCGATGCTAATTGTGATACTATATATCTTGTATTGGCAGTATGCCGATAGACAAGTATTAACCACAGTATATGGAGAAAAGCTATGTCTGAAATTTCTTTAACCGCAAGTATGCGTTCCAACCTTTTATCTTTGCAAAACACCCAGAGTTTGATGGACACTACGCAGG
>DBFWPL010000021.1:0-231087 GCA_048463395.1 Alphaproteobacteria bacterium
AAGTCTTTTTTTTTTTTTGCAACAAAAAAGTGTGGCAAAATGTTCTTTTAATATTTCTGTTACATTTTAAAAAGGGGAAAATGACATAAAAAATCCCCTCAATTTGAGGGGATTTTGGATTAATTGCAGGTTTTGATAGCTTCATACAGAATTTTGTAAGTTTCAGCGGTTTTTTCTGCCGTATAAGTTCGGCCTTCAATTAATGTTTTGCAAAGTTCAAAGGCCATCTCCTTATCACTGATGCCGTGGCTTCCGCATTCACAACCACAGTTGCATCTGCAAGTACATTCTTTTCCTTCCCGGCATCCGCAGGTGCAATTTTCATCACAGCCGCAACCGCAGGAACATTTGTTTTTTTCACTATGACAATTACACATTTCAGTTCAATCCTTGTGGTTTGTTATTAAAGTCTGCTTAAGTATCGTTCTGCTTCTAAAGCAGCCATACATCCGCTTCCGGCAGCGACAACGGCTTGTCGGAATTTTGCGTTTTGGACGTCTCCTGCCGCAAAAATTCCGGGAACGTTGGTTTGGCAACTATCCGGTTTGGTTATAATATAACCTTCGGAATCTAAGTCAAGCTGTCCTTTAAATAAATCAGTATTCGGATGGTGGCCGATGGCAATGAAAACGCCGTCGATGTTAATGGTTTTTATGGTGTCCGTTTTGACATTTTTCAGTTTTAAGGCAGTTACGCCGCGGGGATTGTCCGAACCGATAATGTCTTCTACCACGGAATCCCATTCGATAATGATTTTTTTATTGTTAAAAAGTTTTTCCTGCATGGTTTTATCTGCCCGAAGCTGGTCTCTGCGGTGTACCAATGTTACTGTGTTGGCAAAGTTGGTTAAATAAAGGGCTTCTTCAACAGCGGAATTTCCGCCGCCGATAACGGCGACATCCCGATTGCGATAAAAGAAACCGTCGCAGGTAGCACAAGCCGACACACCGAATCCTCTGAATTTTTCTTCATTTTTTAATCCCAGCCAACGGGCGGAAGCCCCGGTGGAAATGATGATTGTCTGACCGGTGAACACATGACTGTTTTCGGAACTGCAATAAAACGGAGATTTTGACAAGTCTATTTCCGTTATGGTGTCTTCAACAATCCGGACGCCGATTTTTTCGGCTTGTTCTTTCATCTTCAGCATTAATTCGCCGCCGTTTACGGGTTGAGGGAAACCCGGAAAATTTTCGACGTCGGTGGTTATGGTCAGTTGTCCGCCGATTTGCGGTCCGGCAACCAAAACCGGATTTAATCCTGCTCTGGCGGCATAAATGCCGGCGGTGTATCCGGCCGGTCCGGAGCCGATGATGAGGACTTTGGTGTTAAATTCAGCCATGGTAACTACTCCTGTGTTTTTGTTCTTAAAGTACAGCCTGAGAGTATATTTTTCAAGAGATATAAAAAATACTCCTCAACATAAATTGAAGAGTATTTTTTTGTGTTTTGACGGATTATTTGTTATTGGTGTCAGAACCGTTGCTGTTTGCTTTTTTGTCAGGTGCGGAATCAAAGTCGTGTTTGAGATTGTTTGGGTAAGAACAACCGCAGTTGTCATCGTCGCTGCAATCGCATTTTTTCGCATAATCGTAATGATAAGTTGTGTTAGGGCTGTTATCCTCAGACATCTTTTCCTCCTAAATACATAAAATTAAAGCAGACTCCTCAGGATCTGCTTTAATATATTTACGAAACGGGAAATTACAAGAAGCTTACTTGTAAATAACTTCTAAAATTTCAAAAGATTTTTTGCCGCCCGGAGCCATATATTCGGCAATGTCTCCGACTTCTTTGCCGATAAGAGCCTTGGCGAGAGGCGAGGACAGGGAAATACGGTTTTTGTTGATGTCTGCTTCATAGTCCCCGACAATTTGGTAGCTTTGTTCTTTATCATTATCCTCGTCAACCACGACAACGGTTGCTCCAAAGCGAATGATGTCTCCGTTGTTTTGGGAAGGATCAATTACCTGAGCTCTGCTGACAACAGCTTCCAGTTCCTGAATCCGTCCCTCAATAAAACTTTGTTTTTCTTTGGCGGCGGAATATTCCGCATTTTCAGATAAATCACCGTGGGAACGGGCTTCGGCAATGGCGGCGATAATGTTCGGCCGGTCGACGGCTTTCAGGTTTTTTAATTCTTGTTCCAAAGCGATAAAACCATTTTTTGTTAAAGGGAATTTATCCATTTCTTTACTCCAATACAAGACCTTGCTGAAAAGTTTAATTCAGTCGGGAAAGTTTAAAAAAGTTAGAAAAATTAGACTGCGAAGGGAAAATCCCGTTCACAGTCTGTTTGTTTGTGTTAATAATTTAACTATACCATATAAAAAAAATACTGCAAGCAAAATATTCTGTTATAAAATCGGTATATTTTGTATACAAAAAGGATAGGGATGATAATCTTGTCTGCGTAAATTTTATTTATGGAGACTTGTAATGAAAAAAATTTATCTGGCATCTCTTATTTGTGGTGCAATGATGTTATCTTCCAATGCCGGTGCGGTTGACAGTACAGGCTGCGGTTTGGGTTCAATGGCATGGCGTGGACAGTCCGGTCCGGTTGCTCAGGTTTTGGCCGTAACAACCAACGGTTTGTTCTTTACACAGACGTTTGGTATTACATTCGGTACTTCCGGTTGTGATCCGAACGGACGTATTTCTGGCGGAACAGGCAGAATGACTCTGGCTTTTCTGGAAAACAATTTGGAACAGTATGCCATGGATGCTGCTGCCGGTCATGGTGAGACAATTGAGACTCTTGCCGGTATTTTGAATATGGACAGTGAAACTCTGGGTGCTAAATCCAAACAGAATTTTGCTTTCTTATTTGAAAATGAAAATGCAGATGCTGTTGATGTTACATTGAGATTGTTTCAGGTAATCGAAGCATAATTTGTTAGGGAAAAGGCTGTCTTATCTATTTGTTAAGACAGCCTTTTTTTGTATAAAATGCGGATATTTTTTCTTATAGCTTTTTTTCTTTTTTGTATTCCGGCCGCGAATGCGGAAATCATTTTGTCTGAAGACGAGGCGTGGTTAAGTCTGGTGCATTATCGTCCGAAACGCTTTGGAGGTTATGAAAGTACGGTTGATTCTGAGACTTTTTTTCTGAGTTCGGAAGGAAAGGCGAATCCTCAGGCCGAGCTTGAAGCGACGATTGCCTTGTTTAACTCCGGAGATGAGGAAAAAAAATGTTTGTTTCCGGCTCGTTATAAGTTTTTAAAATCCCGGGGAGTTGACTTGGAAAATTTTCCGAAATGCAAAGATTATGAAGAGTTTTATAAAGATTTGCGTCCGGCCGGGGTTACGCTTTTGTTTACAAACGCCTATATGAATAATCCGTCGTCATTGTTCGGGCACACGCTTTTGCGAATAGACACGGGGAGAAAAGGAACGCAGCTTTTGGCTCACGGAGCCAATTACGGAGCTTTTACCGCCGGACAGGAAAACAGTGTGTTGTTTGCGGTTTTAGGTTTGACCGGAGGATATTACGGCGGTTTTACGGTTAAGCCTTATTATGATATTATCAATACTTATAACAATATTGAAAACAGGGATATTTGGGAATTTAATTTGGATTTGACACCTCAAGAACTGGATTTTTTTGTGGCTCATTTGTGGGAAATCGGGCATACGCAGACCAAATATTATTTCTTTACGCAAAACTGCTCTTATATGTTGATGGAAACTTTGGACGCGGTTCGTCCGTCGCTGCATTTGGCTGACGAATTTCCGGCTCAGACCATTCCTCTGGACACGATTAAAGCGGTTGTTTCCCGTCCGGATTTGGTAAAAAGCGTGAATTATCGTCCGTCCCGTCAGGCAAAAATTATTTATCGGGTTTCGCAGATGAGCAATACCCAATATGAGGCTTTTTTGGAAGCGGTTAAAAATCAAAATTGGGCTTTGGACGGGTTGAATGATGATGAAAAAGCCGATGTTTTGGAAACGGCTTATCAATATATTCAGTACCAATATGTGGCGAAGGATTTGGAACTCGGGGATTATCGCAAGCGAAGTTTCAAGGCTTTAACCGCCCGCAATAAAATTGACGTTAAGGAGTATTTTGAAGAGCTTAAAGAGGGTAAAAGTCCGGCGGAAGCTCATGATTCAATGCGGGCATCGGTCGGTTTCGGCGTTCGTAACGGAGATGGTTTTCAGGAAATAGCTTATCGTCCGGCGTATAATTCTTTGACGGATGACAGTTACGGGATGTTGTCGGGGGCGGAAATCAATTTTTTGAATATTTCTGCCCGTCATTATGATCGCAAGGACAATTATGTTTTGCAAAATTTTGATTTGGTCGGAATTAAATCTCTGTTTCCGTTTAATGATATGTTTTTTCCTTTTTCTTATAATATTGAAGCGGGCATTCAGAGGGAAATGAATCCGCAGACGGAAAAAGAGGGATATGTTTTTAATCTGGTTGTCGGCGGCGGAGTATCCTATAACATTACCGATAATCTTCTGGCTTATGCATTGTTGAACAATCACTTGGCTTATGGCGGTTTTGTTCCGCATAACCAATGGGCGGGATTGGGCTTTGTCGGCGGAATTTACGGCAATTGGGGAAAAGTCCGTCTGTTGGCTGAGGCTGAGAAAGTTTTGGCTACGAATCGTTTTGCAGATAAAATGAAATATAAAATCGAGGCAGCATACGGTTTAAGCAGAAATACGGCAATTGCGTTGAATTACACTTATCATCAAAACCACGGACATGATTTGGATGAGACCATGATTTCCTTAAGACAGCATTTTTGATTTTAACGGCTGGAGGGATATAAGCTTATCCGGCGTGGCGGAATGTTTTCCTTCGCTTGAAGCTGAGGTTCCTGAACGGCTTGAGGAATGGCGTTGACGGAAGCGGCAAATTCTCTGGCTTTTTCTTTGTGTCCGGCACCATTGGCTTCTACCTGCAGGTTGGCTCCCGAATTTAAGTTTCCGACAAGATAGGTATATTGTTTTTCTTCATCGTCATAAGCCAAAAAGGAACTGTTGTTAATGATAATCAGTTTAAAGCGTTCCAACGGAAGTTTTTGTTTGTTCAGGGATAAAATTTCAGGGTTCAGGGTGTTTTCCGGATTGGATTTTTGAATAATCAAACTGTCGGTATGTGAAATGTCATCCGGATTTTGGCTGAAATTAAATCCCAGACGGTGCCCGTCTCCGGTTTTGGTGCCCTGAACGGCGAGAGAATCCGGTTGTTGAATTTGTTTTACGGAGTTTTCAAATTCTTGAGAGAGTTTTTTGGAAGCTTTAGACAAGGTTTGATCTTTTTCAATGGCTTCCATAACCGGAGTTATCGAGTTGAGGAAATTTCCCATCATCTCTTCAACGGACTTGGTAATTTGCGGAATGACCTCTTCAAAAGTTTTATTCATCTCATTAACGGAATTAATCATGTCTTCATTGCTTTTTTGCAGGGCTTTTTCAATATCGGGGGTGATTAAGTCGTCGTTTTGTGCCATGGCTGTTGCCGAGGTCAGAAGAAAAGATAAAATAAACAAGCTTGTTTTCATGATAACTGCCTTTTCAGATGGTTTGTCCGAGATGAATTTAATGTAAAATATAACGGAAAGCAATATATATTCCAGTTGATTTTTTGGATATATGCGTTATTCTGGCTGCAATTGCCAAAATGAAAGGATATGAAAATGTTAAGAGAAGACTTACAAAAAGCTTTGAAAGAATCTATGTTGAACAAAGATATGAATACGGTTGCCGCCGTTCGGCTGATTATTGCCGGCATGAAGGAAAAAGATGTGGATGCCAGAGGTAAGGGGTTGAAAGAAGCCTCTGAAGCCGAGCTGCTGTCCATGATGCAAGGAATGATTAAACAACGCCGGGATTCAATTAAAATGTATGTTGACGGTAATCGTCAAGATTTGGCCGACAAGGAACAGAATGAAATCAACGTGATTGAGAAGTTTCTGCCAAAGCAGATGAGCGATGCTGAAATCGAAACTGTCGTGAAGGCGATTATTGCTGAGACCGGTGCTGCTTCCATGAAAGATATGGGCAAGGTTATGGGCTCTTTGAAAAGCAAATATGCCGGTCAGCTGGATATGGGAAAGGCTAACGGCATTATTAAGTCTTTGCTGGGTTAGTTTCGGGCTGTAAATGACGGACTTACAAAAATTCTGTGATGAATTGCGGGCGAAAATATCGATTGTCGATGTTGTCGGAGCGAAAGTAAATCTTGTTCGCAAAGGGCGGGAGTATCAAGCCTGTTGCCCTTTTCACAACGAAAAAACGCCGTCATTTACGGTAAACGAAACCAAGGGATTTTACCATTGTTTCGGATGCGGAGCCCATGGCGATATTATTAAATTTGAGATGGACGCCAATAATCTTTCTTTTTTGGAGGCCATTGAAAAATTGGCTAATAAAATCGGGCTTCCGGTTCCGAAAATGTCCCGAGAGCAAAGTGAAGAGAATGAAAAACGGGCTTCGCTTTATGACATTATGGAGCTGGCGGTTAAGTTTTTTGAAAAGAACCTGCGGCTTCCGGTAGGAGCTCACGGGCTGGAATATCTTTATCACCGCGGTTTTGATGATGAAATTATCTCTAAGTTTCGGTTGGGATATGCTCCTGCCAACAACGGTTTGTATGCTTTATTAAAATCAAAAGGCATTGCCGAACGGGAAATGGGAGATTTGGGGCTGGTCTCTTTGGCTTCCGATAACACCTCCAAACGAACGTTCGATTTTTTCAGAGATCGGGTGATTATTCCGATTTTTGACAAGAAAGGACGGCCGATTGCTTTTGGCGGACGGGTGATGAATGACGGACAGCCGAAATATCTTAATTCTCCGGAAACGCCGATTTTTAACAAAAGGCGGATTTTATATAATATGAATAATGCCCGTGATTATGGGTATGCCGAGAAAAATATTCTTATCTGCGAAGGATATATGGACGTTATCGCTTTGGACAAGTACGGTTTCCACAATGCGGTTGCTCCGTTGGGAACGGCGTTGACGGAAGAACAAATTCAGGAAGCCTGGAAAGTTTGCAATGAACCGACTTGTTGTTTTGACGGGGATGGTGCCGGAGTTCGGGCGGCAATGCGTTCTGCCGACAGAGTGCTTCCAATCCTGAAACCTGGAAATTCTCTGAAATTCTTGTTCCTTCCCGACAAGCAGGATCCAGATGAGTTTTTGAAAGCCAAGGGGCGAGATGCTTTTATTGAGTTTTCCCAAACGACACTTCCTTTAAAGGATATTTTGTGGTGGAAGAATGTTGAAGGACAGGATGTTTCTACGCCGGAGCACAAGGCTTTGGTGGAAAAGAACATTAAAGAAGAAGTCTCTAAGATAGCTGACGAAACAGTTCGCAACTATTATGTGCAGGAAATGCAGAACCGGATTTATAATGAATTGGGCCGCGGATATTGGAAAAAGCAGTCCTTTGTTCCGCAAGGTAAGAAGCCTTTCCGGGCAGAGAGGAAAGTTTCCGCAGAGCGGCCGAAGGTCAGTCTGGACGAACTGGTAGTTAAGTTTGTTTTGGCGGCGATGATGTATTATCCGGAATTGATTGCTGAATACGAAGAAAAAATGTCGATGTTTGAATTTCCAAATCCCGTTTTGCAGACTCTTTTTGACAAAATGGTGGAGATTTATATCGACAATTCCGAGTATGATCGGGAAAATATGATAAAAGCTTTGGAAACAGAAGGTTTTGGAAAAGAAATCGGGACGTTGTGGGAACTCAAGATGTTTCGACAGCAAAATCCTTATATTACCAAAATTCGGGAAGAAATAGACATGAAAATTGTCGAAGTTCAGCTCCGGCAGCTGGAAAACGAAATCAGAGAGTGTTTACGGGTAATTGAAACCTCCGAGTCGTTTCCGGAAGAAACTTATCAACACTACGAGTCTCTGAAAAAAGAAAAAGATGCTTTGTTAAATACACAAAATTTTAATTAATTTCATATATAAAATCCTTAAAAACAGCAGGTTTGCGATTTTTTGGCGGATATAAGGGATTATATTTGCAAACCAGGTGTTGACAAACGGCTGATAAATAATTAAAAGTTTGCTAGCTAGCAATTTATATTATGGGCTTTCCGTGCCCATGAAAAATCGATTTTTTAAGGAATGTTATGTCAGATACAGAAAATCAAGATTTTTACGATGCCAACGGTGCCGATGCTCCGTTGATTGACTCTTTGGGAAGTGCCGTCAAAAGGCTTATTGATAAAGGAAAAATCCGCGGCTATATCACAGTGGAAGAACTGAACAAAGCTCTTCCGCCGGAGCGTGAATCTTCCGAGCAGATTGAAGATATTATGTCCGGAATTTCTGACTTGGGGATTAGTATTATTTCCGAGGTTGATGCCGAAAACTTTGAACCGGATGCAGAAGTCGATGATGAAGAATATGACGATGATTCCGGTAATTTTGACGAGAAAGAATTAGGCCGCAGCGATGATCCGGTAAGAATGTATCTGAAAGAAATGGGAACGGTTGAACTGTTGTCTCGTGAAGGTGAAATCGCCATAGCCAAACGTATTGAGGCCGGAAAAACCGTTATGATTGACGGTTTGTGCGAAAGCCCGATGACTTTGAAGGCCATTGCCGGTTGGAGAGACGATTTGATTGAAGGCAGAATGCAGCTTCGTGATATCGTTGATTTGGAAATGATGTACGGTGATGACGCCGAGGCAATGGTATTTGATGATGAAGATGCTTCCGTAGATGATTTGGATAAAGTGGCCGAGGAACTGGCTACCAAAGAAAATCTGGATGACATTGATGATGATTTGGAAGATGACATTGAGTTGGAAGATGCCGTTGACGATGATGTCGACGAGGAAGACGATGAAGCCTCTGCTTTGAATGAGGAGGGAGAAAATGAGGCTTCCTCTGAAGATGACGATATGGACGGTAACGGCGGACGGGTTGCCGCT
The DNA here is from genome assembly GCA_048463395.1 of Alphaproteobacteria bacterium. Taxonomy (GTDB): domain Bacteria; phylum Pseudomonadota; class Alphaproteobacteria; order RF32; family CAG-239; genus JAGAJR01. The sequence goes on from DBFWPL010000021.1 coordinate 8,916, forward strand.
TCTGTTTCCGCCATGGAAGAAGCCCTTATGGAGCCGGTTTTAGATATCTTAACCAAAATTTCCAGTTATTATGATGATTTGAAGAAAATTCAAACCAGTCGTGTCGAGGCAATTTTAGCCGGAAAAAGCGTCAGCTCTTCCGTCGAAAAGAAATATGTTCAAGTTAAAAAAGATTTGGTTGAATTGATGAGTTCCATTCATTTGAATGCGGTTAGAATTGAGCAGCTTGTCGAACAACTTAACGCTTTGAACAAGCGTTTGATGGGACTTGAGGGAAAGCTCCTTCGTTATGCTTTGTCTTGTAAAATCAAACGTGAAGATTTTTTGGAAGTTTATCAGAAGTCTGAGTTGGATCCGAACTGGATTGACAATATTTCAAAGAAAAACGATAAGCATTGGAAATCTTTTGTTGAAAAGTACGGTTCGGAAATTATCGAACTGAGAGAAAGCGTTGCTCAAATGGCTCAGGAATGCGGTTTGCCGATTTCCGAATATCGCCGTATGGTCGACACAATTAAAAAAGGCGAACGCGAAGCTGATCGTGCAAAGAAGGAAATGATTGAAGCAAACCTGCGTTTGGTTATTTCCATCGCAAAGAAATACACTAACCGCGGATTACAGTTCTTGGATTTGATCCAGGAAGGAAACATCGGTTTGATGAAGGCCGTTGATAAGTTTGAATACCGTCGCGGTTATAAGTTCTCTACTTATGCGACATGGTGGATCAGGCAAGCTATTACGCGTTCCATTGCAGATCAGGCTCGTACTATCCGTATTCCGGTTCATATGATTGAGACAATTAATAAATTGGTTCGCACATCCCGTCAGATGTTGTCTGAAATGGGCAGAGAACCGGTGCCGGAAGAATTGGCGGAAAGATTATCCATGCCGTTGGAAAAGGTTCGCAAGGTTATGAAAATTGCCAAAGAACCGGTTTCGTTGGAAGCTCCGGTTGGTGATGAAGAAGATTCTTCTCTGGGTGATTTTATTGCCGATGATAGTGCTTTACAGCCGCTGGATTCCGCTATTCATTCTAATCTGCGTGAGACTTGCACTCGTATTCTTTCTTCTTTGACACCGAGAGAAGAACGTGTCTTGCGGATGCGTTTTGGTATCGGTATGAACACCGATCATACATTGGAAGAGGTCGGACAGCAGTTTAACGTTACCCGTGAACGTATCCGTCAGATTGAGGCGAAAGCTTTGCGTAAGCTCAAACATCCGAGCCGTTCCCGCAAACTTCGTTCATTCTTGGATCAATAGTTTAAAAAATCCCCGAATTTCGGGGATTTTTTTGTATCCCAATAGAAATTGACAAAAATATTAAAATATGTATAGTAAGTGATGTAATTATTTAAAAATATGCATAAATTATGGAAACAAAAGTATTATTATCCAGAGCAAAAAAAGATTATTCCGATGCTTTGAACCTTGGTGCGTTAATTACAATGGGATACTTGTCTGTCAATATTTCCGAACTTTTGGAAAGTTTTTTGATTCTCACATCATGGGTTTCAAAATTTAAGCAAGAAGAGGACAAAGAAGTTTACAGCGAGATGATTGATTTGTTTCAATTCTATCTTTCCCGTTACGAGGAGTGTTTCTTTGATAAGGAATATGAAATCGCTAATTATCTCAAGGTCGTAAAGGCGTTATCCGAAAGTGAAAGGTTTTCGGAGGAAGAGCGGAAAAGTGCGAAAGATTTTGTCGCTCAACTGCCGTATTTTTCTCGATTTCCTAAAAGCTGGGAGTGTTTTCTCCGAGGGTAGAATTTTCAGCTGTAAGGTGAACACTCAAGTTGATTAGGCTTGAGTGTTCATTGTTTTTAAATTATAAAGAGAGAAAACTTAACAGGGAGAGGCTGAATGAGTGATTTATATGATAATGCCGATAAGGAAGTGATGAAGATATCTCATTATTCCAGAAATAAATCGCGTTTGCAGGAACTAATCGGTTTTATAAGAAATTCGGGGTTTACGAAAATTGGTGTTGCTAATTGTTTGTCTATGCAGGTTTTTGCCGATAAGTTGGTGCAGATTTTGAAAGACAGCGGGTTTGAGGTCTTTTCCGTAAACTGCAAGCAGAGCGGTTTAAATGGTTGTGATATTTGTGAGGAAATGAAGGGGCCTTGTTGTGATCCGATTTCTCAGGCGTTATATCTGAATGAGAAGAAAACGGAACTTAATATCAATGTGGGGTTGTGTTTGGGGCATGGATTGCTTTTCCAGAAACATTCCCAAGCTCCAGTTACGACATTTGTGGTAAAAGATCCGTTGAACAAACATAATGTTATTGAAAATTTGAAATAGAGAAAACAGATGATTGAAAAATTAAAGCAGTTTGTTTTGGAGGCTGGTCGTTATTCGCTTGAGAAAAGAGGAACGGATAATCACCGCTGGGGATTTAAATGGGGAGATGAGGCAATCGGTTCTTTGGTTACCGAAGTTGATTTGAGTATCAGTGCTAAATTCAAAAGATTTGTGGAAGAAAACTTCAGTGATTTGAATTATATGATTATTGACGAAGAAAGCGTCAATCAGCTTAACGGCAAAGTTTTTGAAAAAGCGGAAGAAACCGAATATCAATTCGTGATAGACCCGATTGACGGAACAATCAACTATGCCGCGGATGTTCCTTTGTATGGCGTGTTGGTTGCGGTTCTGAGAAACAAAAAGCCTTTATATGGTTTTATTTATGCTCCGGCGTTGGATGAATTGGTTTATACCGACGGAAAGGAAGTTTATTATGAAACAGGCGGAAAGCTTCAGGTTCTTGAAAAAAACAAGTGCTCGATTTCCAGAATTGTGCAAGGTCATGCCTGGGCTGTGGAATTGAAAGAAAAACATATGGACGGCCCTCTTATCATGCAGGATTATTTTGCCGCCGTTATTTATTTTCTGTATCTTATCCTCGGAAAGGTCAAAGGGGTTTTTGTCCGAGCCAATTTGTGGGATATTGCTCCGGCTTTGATTATATGTGATGTTTTGGGCATGGGATTTTATGATTATGAAACAAAAGAGAAAATGACTGAGTTTTCTCCAAAGTTTTTTTATCCCGAGTGTAAAGTCAAGAGGCTTCATATTGTCTGTTTTCCGGATGATTTTGACAAGATAAAGAGTATTACTTCCGGTCTTAAAGATTAAAAATGACGGCTGTAGGTAAAATGAAAACAGTTCACAAAATTTTCAGATATTAAACATGAATTTAACAAAATATGAGTTCAAGGCTTGTTTTTGACAAAAAATTGTGTTAAAAAGAAGTCTGATTAAAATTATTAAGATATGGATAAAGACTTTTGGAAGAAAAAGGAGCTTGCCGATTTTTCGGAAGAAGAGTGGGAAGCCGTTTGTTTGCGTTGTGGAAAGTGCTGTCTTTTTAAGACTGTCGAAAACAACAAAATATTCTTCTCAAACCAAATGTGTGACGGCTTTGACTTTAAAACAGGAAAGTGTTCCCGTTACAAAACCCGTTTGGGAAGTACCTGTGTAAAGGTGGATTTGAATTTGCTGAAAACACAGGGAGAACTCCTGCCGGAAACGTGTGCTTATCGTTTATTGTTTGAGGGTAAAGATTTGCCGGAGTATCATCCGTTAGTCAGCGGTGATCCGAATTCTGTGCATAAGGCTCGAAAAAGCGTGCTTGAAATGCCAATCATCTATTCAATAAACGATTTTATAGCGGCAATGAAAAATATTCATTGTCTTCAATATGGTGAGGCAGAGCGTGTTTTGTCTCGCTATCGGGTTGTTTTCGTTGAGTCTTATGCTCTTCCTGCGAAAGGTGAATAATTATTGAATCAGGTCCGAACAGATTAATTTTTGTTTGGACTTTTTTTGTGCCGTTTTCAGATAAAATAATCCCCCTTGAAACCATTTGGAGTTTCAAAGGGGGATAGAAGAAGACTCATTTAACATTGATTGCGTATCGAAAACCGCCTATGCCGCAGATTTGGTTTGATTTTGGGCTGCAGGTTTTGTATTGGGTTTTCAGAGAGTCTCCGCCGACTTTTGAAAGCATGCGGTTGACTATTCCGATATAGGTTTTTAATACGCTCCACTGTAATGAGTCCATTATTGTCCAGAATCCATCATCAATAGAGGGCATCGCTTTTGCCGTATTTTGGGCTTCAACGGCATTCGTGACGACGTGTTCGTCATAGAGAGAAACGATGAAACCGCGATATTTGCCGAATACAATGTTTTTGTACGGAATGTAAATTCCGATAGGCATCATATCCGCCAGTACATACGAAGACAGCAGATTTTTTCCTATCCATTGGTACAGAAACTCAAAAGGATATTCCTGACCGATTGCAGACGATTTCAGTTTTGGATAGTCTGCCAGATAGAAAAACGCCTGATTGCGTCGTTTGTTTGCTTTGGTAGGAACGGGAACTTCATCGTTGAGCAAGTCAAGGATGTTTTCTGTTTTTGCAGCTTCAATTAAGGCAGCATCTTCCTTTGAAAGTGTTGTCGGCGGGGCTTCGGGTTCTTGTTCCGTTGTATCCGTCTGAGAAACCTGGTTGACAGCGAGGATCTTTTTGGGTCTGCCTCGTCGTTTTTTTGGGGATTCTATAGGTACTTCAGAAGCTTTAGAAACTGCCTCCGGAGAAATTTTTTCCGTTTCACTTTTCTTTTTGCGTCCCCGTTTTTTTGGTACGGGAAGAGCTGTTGTTGTGTTATCCGTAAGCTCAATGTCTTTGTTCGTAGCAGGGACGGAAGGTGCCGTTACATCAAGTTCGTTCAGGTGCCATTCGGACATCAGTTCTTGGATTAGATTGACACGCTCGTTTTTGGTAAGAGCGACTAATCCAAGAAAATCTTTGATAATAGAAATTCTTTCCATATGCTAATAATTTAGAAAATTGTACAAATAAAAAAATTACACTCTGTTTGCTTGTTTATCCTACTTTTAGGTAAAGTTCAATCATTTATTTGGGCCGTTGCTGATTTTTCTCTAAAATGACAAAATGTTTGACAAAATTTTGCGTTTATGATAAAAGATGTTCCAATATATTGTTTTTTAGGGAGTGTATATTTTGAATATTACCGACTATATAGAAGATTGGCGGAAGTGTCGTAATGGTTTGAGCTTTGCCTTCTTAGCCGAACGTTGTCCCACATCAGATGAGGCTCCATATCGGATTACGCCGGCTTCCCCGCTTTTGCCCGATGAAAATTGTGTTGTGGTTTTAGCCGGAACGGGAGGGAAGGGGATTAATCTCCGCGGTTATAACGGTATGCTTAAGCAAACGGATAATTTTGTCAAAAACAATATCGGCATGTCTCATTCTCCTGTTCGTGTGTGTGTTGCCGTATGTGATTTTGGCGAAAAACATTTTGACAAGCTTGCCCGTAAAGGAGCGTATTATGGAACCTGGTGGCCGCAAGAGCTTGCTGCTTTGAAACGTGATATTCCCGAAGATTGTGTTGATGAAACTTTTAATCCCTCGTATATTCAGGATATTTTTGAACAAGTTGTTTTACCTCGTATTGTTTCCGAAAACGGAAACGAACGTCTTCCTCTTCGTCAGGCAGAACAAAATATTCGTCGTTTGAATATTGTTGCCCATTGTCATGGAGCGTTTGTTGCCACACGACTTGAAAAACTTATGGATAATAAAATGAACGAATTGGGATATTCCGAGGAGGAGCAGTTAAAAATAAAATCTCAATTGTTAGTATTAGCGTATAATCCTGATTGTCCGAAATATACTTCCAAATTTCGTTTTATTTCTGTTGAATCATCTCAAGACCGGCATAATGAATATCAAAGTTATTTACGGGAATGGCTTTTAATGTCTCCAAAAGATTTCGGGGTATGTTTTATTCCTAAGTTTTACGGACAAGCCCTGATGTGTGCACAAGTTGATAAATCCGGTATTGAGGGGAATCCTTCCCGAAAAGCCGAACATATAAGCGGGGAGGAATGGTTCAAACAAATTCACGGTATCGATACCGGAAAAGAAAAAAGATTGGGAGAGCATGATTTTTTAGGTTTTGAACCTGTCGGCAACATGAGCAAAGGGGCTCTGAAGCTACAGAGTTTTGCCAATAATATTTTGAAAAATGCCATCAAAAATTCACAGAACCAAAGTGATGGTAATTTTGTTCCGTTGCCGAATATTCAACATTTGACAGCAAATACGTTTGGAGAGAGATTGGAGTTTGCCCGGGCGGCGATAACCGGTTATAGACTTATGCGGCAAATGCAGCGTGAAGACAGAAGCAAGATAGATGCCCATGCCAATTGGCGACGGTCAATTCCGGTTATTGAACTTGATTAATTAACTATGCATATATGAGCTCAAAATCGGAGATAATCATAAAGCCCGATTATAAAATGTCGGGCTTTTGACTAAAGAATAATCTGACTTAACGAATGAAATTGGTAAATTCAATAGGTTCGGCGGCTGGAGGAACGATACCGGCCTGGCTTGCCGCCTCCTTGCATTTTAGGAAATAAGCCATATTTTTTGCCAGAATTCGCATATTTTGCATACCTTCTTTATCTTGTTTCACTTCATCCGGATTAGCTCCGTGAACCATATTCCAATAACGTCCGGAAATGACAGGCATTTCTGAAATTTGGAAATATTTGTTCAGTTGGTCAAGTGTTGCTGTTGTTCCGGCTCGTCTGGCACTGACAATCGCAGACGCTGGTTTATGACGGAAATTGGCTCTTCCGCTCATTGATGCAGAGAAAAAGGCTCTGTCCATAAAGATGGTAACACCACCGCTTGCAGAGGCATAGTGAACGGGAGAACCGATAATATAGGCATCAAAATCAGCTGCTTTATCAACAAATTCGTTTACTTTATCATTAATAACGCATTTGCCGATTTTGGCACATGCACGGCATGCCATACAAGGTTTGACGGCATCGGTTCCTATATAATAAATTTCGGAGCCTATACCTTCTTTTTCCAATTGATTGGCAATTTCTTGCAATGCAGTATAGGTACAGCCTTTTTCATGTGGAGAGCCATTGATCAATAAAACTTTCATTTTTTTATCCTCTTTATAAATTAATCATAGGTTAATTAAAGATATTTCTTAGAGCTACCTCTAAGTCAAGAGATATTCTTCCTTTTTATAAAAATTCCATCTTAAAATAGCTATTAGTTTTTTTATTTCATCTATTTGCGGAGTGATAATCCTGATTAAACACCGTATCTGTCTGTTTCAGAAAAGCAGATAAACTGTTGATTTCTTTTTCAAATTCATTTCTTGTGAATACAGTTTCTGTTTTTGAAAGTTTGCCTATAGAATGAATTATCGGTTTTGTTATGTTCTTCAGAGCCTGACGATATAGCAGATTTTGTGTTGCGGAAATATACATTTCATCAACCAATATATCATATTCTTTACTATCTCGTTTTATGGCTTGTCCTTGCCAATAAATATAGCCGGTTTCTTTCCAATCATAATCGCTTGCCCCTTGAATATGAAAAGCATCTATTCCTTTGTAGGAAAAAACGGCTTGTTGCATTGTTGGATTCTTGAATTTTATCCCTTGAAAGAAAGTTTCAATACTCTGAAGATGGAAGCCTCTGAAAACAAATTCATAAGGATATAAGTTAGATAAAAGTTTAGAGAGGGAGCCTTTGATTTTATATCCGACATTTATCCATTTATCACATTCCGGAATATATTTGCCGTTTCCATCTAAAATAGGCATTCCATCACAATATTGGATGCCGTCTTGCTCAATTATATCCATTGTTTTGAATTCAAAATTTTCCTTAAATTGTTGGTATTTATGTAATTCATCAACTATTCTGTTATTAATCATGCTGTATCCTTTTTTTTCATTATATAAAACACTTTATTTAATGAGTCAAATTAGCTTTTGGAGTATCAAAATTTGCTTAGCCTTCAAAATAAGAGGAAGGGCGTAAACGTTAGATCTGAAAAATTTAAAACAAAAAAAGGAATGACAAGTATCATTTCTTTTTAATGGTGGTGGATTAGATGCTAATATGCAAACTCGGATAATTCCCACGCCAAAACAATCACCTTTTAAAGCATTGGTATCCAACCCTGTCCGGACCATTTTCACTATCTGTCCACTCTCCCACGCCGTATCGCAACTTTGGTTTCATTACAAAAAGAAGAATTGATGACCTGACTAATTTAAATACACGTTTGATATAAATGCGCAATTTGTTCCACAAAGCCCAATAAAACTGAACTACCTGGTGCAAATACGATATTTTTAATTATAACTTTTTAATTTCAGAACAAAGTTATCCCTTTTAATCATATAACTAGAACTAAATTTAGAATAAAAAAGATGCCTATTTAATTTCCTTGTAAAATGACAATAATTTCCCTTTGATACATCCGGTAAATATATTAAAAGAAAGATTTTATCACACTTTTTCAAATAGTTACCCATTTTTCATTTTTCTTATTGATTAGTTCCTGTAGTTCATCAAAAGGGTCTTCTTTGCTGTAACACTCATTATTAACATAACAGTCAAATTTACCATCAATATTCTCGAAACCGCTTATAGAAATATTAAAATATTCATCTTGTACCAATATACTTTCTTTAACCAAACGTGGCCAATGCTTCAAATTTTCAACATTCTTATCAATAATTTGTTCTATCCCGGATTTAATAGCATTTTTATTATAAATATCCCAAAATCCCGGATTATAGACAGCGTCCATCAGATCCTTATAAGTTCGAGCTTGATGTACACGCCGATCAAATTTATCAATCAGAATAGAAATATTGAGACCATACTTTTTATGAGCATATTTGCAAGCTTGATTTCCTATTGACATTAAATGTTGTAAAGCTCGACCGTGCTTGCTCTCTACAATAAACCGTGTAACTTCTAAACCAATTTTCTTATTGTCTTCTGTAGTAAAAATAAAATCAGGTGGCTCTGTCTCTTGACACGACACTATTTTATTTTTCTTATACCACTTTTGACCTACATCAGAGGCTAAAAAATAATTCAAATATTCTTTTTCTTCTGCTTTTTTATCTTGAGCCATAGTAACTAAAATCCTAAAAATTATATCACTTTCAGTCCTATGTTTTTAAGGTAATTAAATGTTCCATCATAATATTGGGGATCTCTAGTTCCATCTTCAGGATTTCCTTCAGGAACACAAATAATCATTCCTTGTCTGGCACGCGTTAATAAAACACGATAAGCATTAATTTGGAATGACTTTCTATCTTCGGAGCGGATATTTTGCCATTTATTTCCTGTGAATGAATAATTACCCCAAGTATTATTCTCACGCCGTAAATCTCCATCCCAGACAATACATGTCCAATCTAACTCTAGCCCCTGTACATCAAATTCAGAAGCTGCATCTTCTAAAAATAATGATGATCGAATGTCGTTAATATCATCCAAAAACCAATGTACCGTATCTGGCTTACAACGTACATCAATAGATAAAGGTCGTAAACGTTGAGCCTGAGATGATACCAACATGCCATAACGTTCAGATCCACGTTTTTGCTGTTTAAGCCATACCTTTGCTTTATCCAATGATCTGGTTAAAACTATTGGGTACCGATCTTTAAGAGATTCATACAATCTTTTTGCATCATCAATATTTGATGCCAAAAGAGCATGAACAAATTCAGAAAGCTGCTCAGCTCGAAATGAACGCATAGATACAGCTAGATGCAAATCAGATTTTTTACTAACTCGGATATTATTCTCTAACAATCTATCAATTTCAGTTGTGGCATATTCTTTATCCTGTAATTTATCAGAAATAAATACATTCCAGTTAGAAAAATTATTATTGATAGCTCTGAGCCATTCAGAAATACCAGCTTCTCCGGTATTTATTTCCTGTCCCCCGCCAACCAAACAAATAATAACAGCCCAATCTTCTCGTAAATCCAACGACCAAATCAAAAATTCAGGTTCGGACATAGGAAAATTTTTGATTCCTTGTTTACGTTTAAGCCAATTGGCTAATTGCTGTTGTGTCCATGCACGTTGAGCTTCATCAAAAATTGCAACATGCTCAACTTCTGAATATCCATCATCTTGATATTTTTTTACTTTAGCTGGATCAATTTCTAGCACATCATTTTGAATTGGTGTTTTAATTTTATTAAGCGATGTATTGCGATAATGATGAACAATTTGAATAAAAGATTTTACATTTCTTCTCGCTTCGGTAAGAGTGTAACGTCTTTGTGGATTTTTATCATTTTCCTGTTTTTTCTTATCTCGAGCCAGTGCTTCGGTTAAAACATCAACCAGAGGCTGATTCCCGGACAAATAAACAGCTAAGTCACCTTGATTAAACTGTTGAACAGCAACATTTAATCCAACAAGTGTCTTTCCGGCTCCTGGTACCCCGGTGACAAAGCAAATTGATTTTTCATGATTATCTTTAGAATATTGTATAATTTGAGAAATAAAATCAGTTGTTTGTTGCAGACTTTTTCCGGAAGCTTCCGTGCGCGTGATATCTTGCACCGAATGATTTAAGTAAAGCGAGCTTGCAGCCTGAATAATTGTAGGGGTTGGTTTATAACGACTATTTTTCCAATCACCTAAATCAGCACCCGTAGCATATTGAGCTTTTATTTTCTGTACTATACATTGGCATTGCATAAAATTGGTTCGAAAACAAGGTCATTATAATGACTAAATTGTTGAGTTTCCGAACTACTTTGGGCACATGTCGCAATTAGAAGCGGAACAATTGTTAGATTATGACTAGCCTCATGAAAGTTTTTTAAATCTAAAGCATAATCCCATACCTGTTCTATATCTTGACGCGAATATTCCATGGAATTAACTTTAAATTCCAAAGCAAAAACTATTCCACTTATCAGCAAAACAACATCTATTCTTTTTCCCAAACGCGGAATATCATACTCAAAAATAATTTGCCCATTTTCATTTTTTAGAACAGAATTCAGTAAACTGATTTCTTCTTCCCAGGCATTCCTTTGCAGATCTGTAATGTCAAAGGGAGAATTTTTTACAAGCACTCCTAAAACATAATGAGGATCGCTATTTATAAAATTTTCAATCGTATCAGCGTAAAAATATCGATTCATATTAGTCTTTTCCTTTAATCCTTCTTATGTCCCAAATACCCTAAAAATGCCTGGCAGCCCTCATATATATCCCAATAAGTCTCGTTAAAATTACCGGTATACCACGGATCGCGAATATTGCGTGGATGAGAGGTAAAATCCAACAAACGATGAATTTTGTCTTCGGTATCTGCTCCAACGATAGCTTGAATATCTTCAACATTACTATCATCCATCGCCAAAATATAATCAAAATGCGCATAATCAGCCGGCCGGATACGCCGAGAATAATGCTCCTCAAACGGAACCTTCATTGATTTTAGCATCTCACGCGTGCCATGATGAATGCCGGCATGACACATTTCGTTATAACTTTCAGTAGCGGCGGAATCAATCTCAAACCGGTCAGACAAATCTTTTTCTGCCACCATCTGCTTAAACACAAACTGCGCCATCGGCGACCGACATATATTTCCCAAACAGACAAACAAAACTTTAATCATAATCTATCTAAACTTTATCTTTTCGCATAATAAGGTGCATATCTGCTACAAGCAAATTCTTTTGGTGGTTTATTTGTGCATGGATCTGCCCATAATCTTTTTCAAATTCCCCATCGTGCAAATTATAGACACCTAAATCATCTTTTTTGTTTTTTCGCATATTGTAATGAACAGATGTTTTTAAATCCTCAAATCTTTCTGCTAATTTCATTATTCTTTCAGAAATATCTTTATTGAATAATATAAAGGCATCTCCGGCTATTTTAGTCATATTTTCGTAGTTTTCCTTGAAAGCCTCTATATTTAATTTAGATTCAAGGTAATTTTTTAACCTTTCATCTACGTGGTTTTCAAACTTATTTTTTAATTCCAACCTTCTATCAAGCAAAGCAAGGTTCTTCTGTTTCAAAATAATTCTATATTGCATATATGCAAAAACAGATAATGCAATTGCACACAGCCATTCAGAGTTTTCTTTTAGTAAAACAATAAAATCATGTAAAAAATCACAGAAACATTGTAAACATTCCATTTAATCAGATCCTTAGTAAAATATTTTAAACAAAACTTTAATCATAAGTAATATCCTTTGGATTTTCTCGATTTATCCGAATATTGTGCACCTAATTTATAATATTGTTTTTTTACCCTATTATATATTTGCGGAAATATATTAGGTTCAATTTGTCTCATGGAGTTTAATTTTCCATATACACTGCGGATCTCTTTTACCGTCATATCTTCAATAGACTTATTTTTTATCATATCTAAAAGATCTTTTCTTCTTTTGTTAGGAACTTTTAGCTCATGATTTGGAGTAATAATGCAACCCGTAACATCCTTATATTTACCACTCGAAAAATATTTAGTTTTAGTATCATTAATTATTAATCCAACCTTGGCACACATTTTTTCAATTGTTTTAGGAAAATCACTTCTGATAGGTTTATCGGACGAGAATGTCATATCATCTACATATAAACTAAATTTCAATTGCTTTTGCTCAGCTATCAATAATATTTTGTCAAACATAGTTTTATATGCCCAGTAGATAACGCTTTGGCTCGAAGGAGAACCCGTCGGAATATATCCATCTGAATTACCTTTATTAGGAATAGTTACTAAATCAGTAATTAACCAAGCAACATCTTCAGACATTTTAAATTCATTTAGAAAAGCCTTAAAAATGTACTTTCTTGTTGCTTTTTGAAAGAATTTGCTCAAATCAAAACAAAAAACATATGGATTATCTTTGTGGTACTGCGCATTAACTATATAGCTTGAATGTTTTTTACCGGACATTAAATATTCAGTGGTAGTAATGCGTAAAAGCAACCTGTTCAACTTTGATTGGATTTTCTTCAATTCGTAATTAGGATCTTCTACAGGTCTTGTACCTTTACCATTTTTTTTAGACCTCTCCCAGCATTTATAATTATCACGAGTACATTTAAAGTGAAGTAAATACCCTTTATCAACCCCGAGAAGCTCTGCGAGTTTAGCTTTATTAGATAGCTTATATAAAGGACTACTGCTTATTGGATAAGTTTTTATTTGCTTCATTTTTATACCCTTCCAACACCTCAAGTAACCTTAACATCACGTTACGCATGCCAATTTTAAACGGGCCCCTATTTTTTTCTTTATCTAAGTTTTCTGAAAACAAAAGCAATGTAGATGTTGTTGTTTGAAATATTTCCGCATATTTGCTTAATATCTCAAGGGTTGGTTGAGCTTTTTCACTTTCAATTTTAGATAGATATGCTGGAGATATGCCAAGTTTTTTCGCTAAATCACTTGACTTCTCATCATGTAAAACTCTTAATATTCTCAAAGTATTCCCAAGCATAACATTTTCCTTAATACAAAAGTGAGGAGCTAGTTTTATCTACTCATCACGTGACAGATGCTGTGCAATCTTAATGACTAAGCGTGCTAGCAAGTATTGCACTCGTCTGTCAGACATAATTTTTAATAAAACAGTTTTGCATTTACATAAAAAACTATGCTTAGCCGTCTTTTGCATATTATTACCTTCCTTTCACACTTCATAGGTAGTTCAGCCATCTGAACATTTTTAAACCTGAAGCGTTTCCCGCTGAAAAGAAGATCAAACGACCCAAGGGAAAACACAAAACATATAGCTCCACATTTTCTCGTAGCACGACTTTCCCCGTGCTACGTAGGAACACAAACATCATATATTTATACATATATAAATACAGACATTCCTGCACCAAAATTCGGCTACTCACATAGCCACAGGTAACATCTTATAATGTTACCCCTTTCTTGCGGGAACCTTTTGGTATAAAAACCATAAATGGACATATTCATACCAGCCCTACACAAATATTCATATAAAATATAATTTGTAAGTCAATTTATTTTTTTTACCTTGTGGAAAAAAAATTTACAATAAAGAAAATAATTTTAATTATACAAATTTGTATTCTTACAACTTTTTTTGTTTTAATTGACTCTCAAAAATTTCTGCACTAATAATAAAACAGAAATAGAACATTATAGAGATAAAATGTGCCAGCAGATAATTGAGCTTATGGATTGCGATTGCTTTTTCGTTTCTTGCGAACGGAAGGATAACTTACTATCTTTTCTCGGTACTTATCATTTATTTCCTTTGGCTCTGTTATGAGTTTTACAAAGCATTTGGCAATTACTAATATCAGTCGAGCCACCTTTTGACCAAGCTGTTACATGATCAGCATCCATTTCAGCAATTTTCCAAACACGATTCTTATTATTATCATTACCTAAAGCACATAAAGGACAATTGGAGATACCTTTTTCTTGTGCTTCTTTTGTTTGACGAGTGTATACTGTTTTTTTATCACGTTCTTCAAATATACGGATTTCCAGTAATTTACTGTCTTCACAGCCTCCTAAAACGTACTCAAAAATTCCTTTTTTATTTTTTACAAATTCATCTGCATATAAATCAGCAACTTTGGAACTAATGTCTTTTGAATTATATGGTTTTTTGTGGTACATTTCATACAATCTGCCCCATTCAATTCCCTTCATTTCAGAATATACATCGGTAAATAAACCGTCTACCCAATCAATAACTGAATTAAAATAAGTTTTTAGTTCATTGATGTTTGCATCATGTCGGTGTAATGACATGTAATCTTCAATATTATCCTTGCTAACCCAATTTAATGCACATTCTAAATAATCCTGGCGATTCACTGCACCGGAAATATAAGAACCCCATTTATTTATATTACTATTTTGAGAGTTACTAAATTCTTCTTTCGCTAATGTTACAAATGATCCTGAATAGATTGCATTCAGTACTTCTTGATGATTAAGCGGAACACCAACAATATTTATCGTCTTAAACCATTCCTTGACTTCACTTTCTGTTCCTTCACAAACATATATTAATAACTTTGTATCAAATATCTTATCCTGTTTATCTTTAGCAATACCTCGGAAGTATTGTTCTATGCCATTTTGTCTTATGGCAAATTTGCTTGTAACAAACCTACCTAAACTTGTTATACGTTGTTGCCCATCTAAAACTTCTAATTGTCCATCTTCTCGTTTATTGAAATAAATTAATCCTATTGGGTAACCTTTTAAAATAGAATCAATAACCGCAACGTCCTTTTTTCCGTCAGCATAAATATAGTTACGTTGATATTCGGGTTGTATGGTTAATTTACCATTCATGCCAAATAATCCTTTACCTTCAAGTTCGTTATATACAAACCCTTCACATATATCACGAACAGTCCATTCTGTATGTAACTCAGTTTTCATAATTAATCTTTCTCCTTATTAGTATTCTTGCATACGGAATATTTCCGGGAACTCCATTGCTGTCTATTCTCAATGAATTACCTGCTTTTCTTTCTGAAACTGTGTATGGGGTTTTCCATACAGTGATACCATCTTTTATAAAGTGAATTTCATTACCAACAACAGTATGCAACATCGTTTTTTCCACATCACTCCCTTTACCTATGATTTCAAATTGTTCAGGACAATATTTATCCAAAAAACTTATAGGAACTCCCATAATTCCATTAAAATCATTAGGAATAGCATCTGTATAAGGAACATCTATTGCATTATAATTATAGTATTTGTTATATCCTCTTCCTTTTATATCTTTGTGCTTACTGTATTTTATGTTATCAGCTAATGACATTAGCTGTAATTGTTGATGTCTTCTTCCATGTTCAATATTAGTAAACCAACAACAATTTCTAAATTTTACAAGCCCCGTTTCGGCATTATAAACACCTTCAGCGTATTGATTGTTTGTGTTTTCCGGTACTGCAAAGAAGGCATTTCCTTTCGAAAAACCGTTTCCTAACCAAACTTTATTGTTTTTTATCATAGAAAATAGAACATCAAAATTAAGGCTATTAATGCTTCCTATGATTATAAATTCTTTATTAGCATCTGTGATCCACGTAAAAAATTCACGAAAAATACTAAATGGTGGGTTTGTAATTATAATATCAGCTTCATCACGAAGTTTTTTAACTTCATCACTTCTAAAATCTCCATCTCCTTCAAGATACCTCCATTCTAAATCTTCTATATCGATTACGCCATTTTGATTTGTATCATGCTCAAGTGTAAAAATTTTTCCTCTGATTTTGTTTATATCAGGATTAAAATGTGGGGCTTGTTTCTCAAATAAAGATGTTTGATAAGGAATGTTAACCTTTTTACTATTGTATGCGTAGCTGGTACTAATTAGCTTCTTTAATCCAAAGACCTCAAAATTTTGAGCAAAGAATTTTGTAAAATTACTCCACTCTGGATCGTCACAAGGTAATAAAATTGTTTTATCACGAAAAACATCAGGATTATAATCAATATAAGCCATTACTTCTTTTTCAATGTCCGCCCATTGAGTATAAAATTCATCATTCTTAGTTTTTTTTGCTTGTTTCAAATTATCATTTGACATTGTTAACCTTCCATAATGAAAAATCAAACGAAGGTTAAAGTTTTTAGTGATATAAACAGTATTAAAATGGAAAGATTAATGTGAGATAATGGCTTGAAATTTGGACGAGCTAAAAATTTTGCTTACGAGTAAAAATTATAAATGTTATGAAAAAAATATCGTTCGTTAAAATTTTTCGATTTTTCGGCAAAATTTGCGTAATGTTGGAAGACTGACTTTTAGTTGCCGTGCTATTTTTTCGCGAGTCATATTGTTAGCTAAAAACATTAGCACCATTTGTTCTTGTCCCTCAAGTTTATAGTGCTTATTTTTACTACCTCTTCGCCGTCCTAATTGTTTACCTTCGGATTTTATTCGAGCCAATGCTTCTTTAGTTCGTTGTGAAATAAGATCTCTTTCTATTTCAGCAGATAAGCCAAATGCAAAAGCCAATACTTTACTTTGAATGTTATCACCGAGCTCGTACCCATCTTTTACAGTATAAACCTTGGCTCCAACTGTCATACAATATTCTAAAACACGCATTATCATAAATAATTTGCGCCCCAAACGTGACAATTCACTACAAATAATAATATCACCATGTTTCAATTGTTTTAGGCATCCACCTAGGGCTCTTTTTTCTGGTTCCTTAGTGCCGGAAACACCTGAATCTTCTATATATTTCTCAATTAGAATGCCTAGCGATTTTGCCTTTTGCTCAATACCTCGTTTTTGGTTTGTGCAATCTTGCTTATCTGTACTTACCCTAATATAACCATATATCATTGCTATTTCCTCTAATTACTAATCTTTGTTTTACTGGAAGGTTTTTTTATTACAGCAATGCTTGTTAAAATTCCTTTATCTAGAAGAATTAAAAGGTTATGTACATAAAGTTTCTCACAACTCCTTACTCAAAATATCCTTGCTTTTGAGGAGCATTTTGCAGATATAGTCATCGATAACGGCGGTGGTTTTATGTTCGTCGGTATCAAGTTCAGCGGCAATCAACGTCCCATATCATACAAGAAGCCTCATCAACATTGATTTTGCCGTCTTAGGTCTTATGAATATACCCAGAGTTTACTGCCATTTGCACTGCATTTAAGTTCACGTCTCGAATTCTCGCATATTCACGTATTGATACGATTTTTACCATTATTTTCCCTTTAATTTTGCAAAGTGACCAGCCGGAAATGACCAGTGACCAGACGGCGGAATCCAAATATTCTCAAAACCCTTAGGCACAAAGGTTTTTGCAAATATAGTGACCAGTAAACAAAAAGCTGTTTCGCTAGAAAAATGC
The DNA here is from genome assembly GCA_048463395.1 of Alphaproteobacteria bacterium. Taxonomy (GTDB): domain Bacteria; phylum Pseudomonadota; class Alphaproteobacteria; order RF32; family CAG-239; genus JAGAJR01. Next base: position 26,701 of record DBFWPL010000021.1, read on the forward strand.
CGCGGCTTGCGCCCCCGCATACAAAAATTCGCTAGGAAGGACCCATGGCCACAGTACACCGGAACCGGCACTGTCACCAAATTGACAGTTTTCAGATTTTCCGCAAATATCCTAAACACTCGCTTTGCCGGCACATAAAACTTGTGCCACCCTGCCAACATTCTCTCTTGCAAATTCTTTACCGCTTTTCCCTGCATATCACACCCTCTGCCTGTATTACCGAAAAAACAAAACCCAAAACAACAAACACCCATCTCGGAGCATATCCGGTTTTATACGGCATTTTTTTCGATTTGTCATGCCCAAATATGTCTATGACATTTTTCACGCCGGCATCATTCCCAAGATACCCTGCCAACGCAGTGTTATCCACATTTACGGCTCTCTTTCTCTACCACCATTATCCAAATCATTATCCTACTCATTCTCCATTTCCTTTTCACTCTCCTTCTCCAACTCTTGTAGCGACCGCTTTGCGACAGGGTAGCATTTTCGCAGACAGTTTGCTTAGCGATCGTTGTGCGACCGCTCGCGGATTTTTCTGCATTTGCACGAAAATTCAAACAGTTACAGACATCACCCGTTGCAACGTACAACCTCTCTTTTCATCGAACCTGATTTGCACTTTTTCGGTCCCGAAAATTTTACAAATGCACCACCGTATAAATTCAATTCACCTGTCGCAACAACCAAATCATAACACTCATCTTTCCATAAGTTATCCACAATCGGCGCCTCTCTTTCTCTACTACCATTATCATTATCCGATTCAGATTCATTCTCATTCTCCGATTCATCTGATGGGGAGATACAAATATTTGCTAACCTTTTGCTCAACGTTTGCTTGAATTTTGCTTAAGATTTGCTCAGCGTTTGCTTAGCAGTTGCTGTCCGTTTGCTTTAGTTTTGCTACTTTAATTTTGTGTATTTTCATACAGTTAGGTCAATAAATCTCAACAACACCCTAATCACCGTCTGACATGACATCAATTCCTAACAAAACGTTAATCATAAAAAGTAAATTTACGGAGCTCGTTTCATAAATTTTCAGCACCTCGTTAAAAAAAAGTTATGCACAAGTTATCAACAGTTTCCGGATACGATAAAAAATGGCCCTAAATTAATCCAAAATCGTAAAGCCGAATAACTTCTCTTGGTCCTCCCAAATCGGCGGGATTTTCATGACGGAGAAGATTGTGCAGATATAACTTTGGCGGCTGATGTCCTTTTAAGATAGTACGGACAATCGCCGGTGATAGGCAAGTCAGGCGAATAAATCGACCGACACTCGTTGCATCAACATCTTCTTTGATAGCTAATTCAGTAATGCTCATCTTGGTCTGATCCAACATCTTCTGATACTTAAACCCGAGACAAATTGCCTTGATAAGCTCGTTATCATAATGAGGCTCCGCAGTCATATTCTCCGGCAGATGAATTTCTGTTCGCCCCTTATGTTTGATAAACGGCATTGGCATAATTGTCTGGTGTCCGGTTGTCTTTTGCAACAGATGTTCAGGAAGCAAACTTAAGCCCAAATCCGTCCAGTTAATCTCCATCGTGTCGCGATTGACAGTTACGCCTGTTATCATCAGTTCCATCAAAAGATGTTTATAACGGTCAGAGAGCTTATAAAAAACTTTCTCTGGCGTACGCAGAACCCTCAAAAGTTCTATCGTTTTATTCGGTGCTACCTTATCAAGCAATGCCTGAAACACTTTCGGATCTTGAAAAAGCTGTGCCACAATTTTTATCATACACTCGTCCATCGCTGCCACCGGTACCGAACCGTTAGAACATTTATGATGTCCATACATTCTGGCCGCAACCGAGGTGTAATAATAGCGCTTGACGCCGTGTGACTGAGTGGTTGTCGGTGTCATTAAAGCGTGACAACAGCCGCATACCAAAAGGCCTCGCATAATCCCGACTTCATTTTTCTTATAAAGGCACACGCGTTTTGTCTTGACTTTTTTAACTGCAACCTCTTGCACCGCCTTAAATATCGCTTCACTGACAATCCCTTCATGCTGTCCGTCATACAACACGCCATGATGATTAATCTTCCCCATATAAATCGGATTTTTGAGCATACGGGCAATGGAAGCTCTAGGAAAAGTTTTCATTCCGGCTTCTTCAAGCAGATACCCCACCGCTTGTGGCGATTTATACTCCAGATATTTTTCAAACATAAATTTGACCACTTTGGCCTCGATCGGCTTGATAACCAGTTTGCAATTGAGCGGCTGATAACCAAACGGTACGCAACCGCCCATCCAAATCCCTTTTTTCTTAGAAGCGGCAACTTTATCCCTGATACGCTCTCCGCTGATTTCCCGTTCAAACTGAGCAAACGAGAGAAGCATATTCAAAGTCAGCCGTCCCATACTATCGGCAGTATTAAAATTTTGAGTTACTGACACAAACGAACAATGGCATTTATCAAACAGCTCGACCATCTTGGAAAAATCCGTCAACGAACGAGACAAACGATCAATTTTATAAACCACAATCATATTGACTTTGCCTGCTTCCACATCTTTCAAAAGCCTTTGCAATGACGGCCGGTTCATATTACCACCACTAAAACCGCCGTCATCATAATGTTCCTCAATCAGTTTCCAGCCTTGATGTTTTTGACTGTTCACAAAGTTCTCTCCGGCTTCACGTTGCGCCTCCAGGGTATTGAACTCTTTTTCCAAACCTTCGTCTGTTGATTTTCTGGTATAGATTGCACATTTAATTTCTTCCATTTTTATACTCCGAAAAAGGCTTGACCTGAGATTTTACGCCCAGTTATTGTTCGCACTACTGCACCAAGCGATTTATAAATTTCACCGTCCATTTCAAAACCGTTGTTGACCACACGCACCTTATAAGTCGCACCCTTGTATTTTTTGATAAGCTCAATACCGGTAACCATCTTGCGTTCGTTAATCTCCCGAAAATCCATATTTTCGAGCATCCGCCGCGTTTTATGTTCCAGCCCGCCAAAGCACATTTCCTGCAATTTGTAGGTAATCCGCCAGATATAATATTCTTTGCGAGTAGATGTCGTCGGGGTGTTAAACAGAGCATCGTAATACGCCTTCAGCTCAGTAAACGAAAGCTGTGGAATATGGTGCAAATCAATATTCAAATCTACTTTAACCACGGTTTTCTCCTTTGCTTTCTTCAATCAATAAGAGCACCGCTCCGAAAATGATATTTATCAAACTGGTCATTGGAACCTCCTGTCACAATGGATGCTCTGTTTTCCTTGTTTATCCAGTAAATTCGACACTTCCACGCCACTTTCTCGCTCATTAAGCAAAATCAACACCGGTGTTGAAAGCATCTCAATTAAAGTCTCAAAAGCACTATCTGTTTTCATTAGTGTTCTCCTTTCGACAAGAACACCCACAGAAACAGAAAAATCGTTCCCACTTTTTTTAATTTTTTTGCAATTTTACGCTAACGAATTATTTTTACGTAAAAAAATTTTAAATAAACAAAAGTACAAACATCTTACCGGATAACAAAAAAACACCCCAGTTTTTAACTGAGGTGCTATATTCTGACAGTTCAATCGCTATTTTTTACTATTTCCCAATGGCCGCCTTTGTCCGGACCAATGCGGCGAAGTTTATTATTATTTTTTAAGTTATCTATTTGTTTTGCTATTGCACGTCTTGAAATACCAATAATTTCTGCCATTTCAGTTGTTGTGATATTGGGATTTTGCTCTATTAATTCTAATATTTTCTGTGAACTTTTCTGTGAACCTTCTGCATTTTTCTGTGAACTTTTTTCTTTTAGGTTCACAGTATCTTTAATCTGCATCTCACGGTTTTCTAATAGATTTTTCTCACCTAACAACAAGTTCCCGAAAAACTTATTCAAAAATTCCATCGTATATGGAATATCTTTTTCCATGTTTTGATAATTTGCCCGAACAAGTGCATTGCGAAAATATTTCGCATGCTTTTCAAACAAATCATTATTAGCATCAAACCCTAATGTATGCAGATACTTAATGATAAACACCGCGGTTGTTCTTGTATTTCCCTCACCGAAAGGATGTATCTGCCAAATACCGGAAGTAAATTTTGCCAACCGTTCCACCTTTTGAGATTTGGACAGCCCGACATATTTAAAATTCTTCTCCTGCTCAAAGTCATATTTCAATGTTTCAAGCAAACTGTCTGATCGTCCATAAACAACAGTATCCCCATTTAAAATCGGCTCATTTTTGGTAATATCATACGTGCGAAACTTACCGACAATCTTATTATCAAAAATACCAGAAAACAAAAATTTATGAATAGACTTCAACTCTGCCGGACTAAAGGAAAATGTATGTGTGCTGAGCAATTTTGTAATACGAGCCGAAACCTCGTCAGCCTCTTTTTCATTATGCTCTTGAACCGTCTGTGCCGGATTTTGTTTGTAGTAACGAGAAATCTCCACATTCGCTTCATCAATGGAAATTTTCCCCTCAATATTATCCTTGGCAACCTCTATCAGATATTTTGACGGCGTCAAACCATCAACCTGCTGCAACCCGATAGCAATTCCCCAGTTCTCGGCTTTTTCAAGCTTCTCTGGTTCGTTTTGTTTCTTATATTCTTCAAAATGCTCCATTTTAACCCCATACTCTAACAATTTATTATACCTGCCGGAGTGTAAAAATCTGGTTAATCGGAACATATAAGTACCAAGCTTATAAAACGCGAACGAATGAAAATATGGAACCAGATTTTCCAATGCTTACAAGGTCTGGTCTGTCCAAACCAAAAGTATCTATTTTGGTATCTTTTTTCCTGACAGCACAGAAAAATAAAATAGATACAGGGCCAGACCACCGCCAAAAGAAGTATGATTAAGCGGTGTAATTTTGCTCAAAACCTTGGAAAATATGGACTTCTGAAAAGATAAAATAAAATTTAAAACAAAAAAAGGAATGACTGGTATCATTCCTTTTTAATGGTGGGCCCAGATGGACTCGAACCAACGACCAGACCGTTATGAGCGGCCTGCTCTAACCAACTGAGCTATAGGCCCATAGAAAAAACAAAGTTTTGTTTAGGGCAGATTGCCTTATTTATAATAATTAAGAGCAGGGCCTGAGTCGCTTCGTAAAATTCGGTCAGAGACCTCATTAACTTTATAGCCCTGTGTTTAACAGGGATGAAAATAGGATAATTGTCGGGGATAGTCAAGTGCTTTTTCGTTTTTGTGTGTTTTACTTGCGTTAAAATAATTTATTGATGAGAATGATGTTTGATGATATGGATTAAACATCAAAGGAGATTAGAAATGTTGGATTTAGGTATTATGAATTTTGAAAAATTTTCTCTTCCGGAAAAAATTTCGGGAGAACGATTGATTTTGGTAAGAAGAGGGCATGAACATGATGAGGCGTTATTTCAGTTAATTGACGGTTCTCGGGAATTTTTGCGGCGTTTTTTGTTTTGGGTGGACGATACCAGAACAATTGACGATGTCAGGAAAGTTACCGATATTTTTTCAAAAAATTGGGATGAGCAAAATTCTTTTGAGTATGTTTTTCTGGATAAGCAAAGCGGTAAAATGGTCGGAGCAGGAGGAATACATACGGTTTCATATATGAACAGAATGGCGGAATATGGTTATTATCTTGATAAAAATGCGGTAGGTAACGGCTATGCCAGTGAGTTTGTTCGGTTATTGGAAAAGGAATTATTTTCGAGAAATATTCACCGTTTGGTTATTGAATGCGATGCGGATAATAAAGCATCGGCTAAAGTAGCGGAAAGGAACGGTTTTGTTTATGAAGGATGTCTGAAAGGAGCCAAATTTGCATATGGTGGTTTTCGGGATGAACTTATATATGCAAAAACTAATCCGATGTTTTAAATTAGTTAATAAAAAATGCCGATTTAGTCGGCATTTTTTTTGTTTTTAAGAATTTTAATGCATTCTTTGACGTCTCCGACAGGGAGCTTAACAATTTCTTCGTGAGGAAGATTCCACCATTGTACTTCCAGTAAGTCATTTATGGTTTCTTCGTCAAAACGGTATTTGATTATTTTTGCAGGAACGCCGCCGACAATTGCATATGGCGGAACATCTTTGGTTACAACGGCTCCCGAAGCGACAATGGCACCGTCTCCGATAGTTACACCGTCTTTTACCATAACTCTGGTGCCAATCCAGACATCATTGCCGATTGTAATCGGAGTTTCATTTTTTTCGCAATCCAGAAAATCGGGATTAATGCCGAATACCCATGGTGAGGTTGATAAAGTTGTAGTCGGATGTTGGCTGCATCCCAAACTTACATGAGTGGCAATAGAGGTGTATTTTCCGAATTTCGTTTTAGGAGAAATGCAGACAAAGTCAAAGTCGGCATAGCTGTATTCGGCCAAACGGGTGATTCTTTTGGGAAAACATTTGTTTCTTAGTTCTTTTCTTAGCTTTTTGGAGGGGATAAAACAACAGATAAATCTGATGAACCATTTTTTCATTATTTTTCTTTCATTGGAAGTTAAAGAATTTTCTTTTAAATTATAGAAGAGTTTTGTTTTGTCAATTTTTAATATGAAGCTGTTAATTGTTATGGATGTAAATTTTTTGAAAAAATATGTTGACAGATTGGATTTATTTTATATTTTATGGGCAAGGCGTTTGAATAAACGCTCGTTGTTAGTTTATATGGGGGTATAGCTCAGTTGGGATGGCTAAGTAAAAACAACATTGATGTTGTTTTTGTCTGTAACATCTTGACTACCTTGATTGAACAAGGGAGCGGTAGCGACCGCAGAGCAATTTAGGTACTCAAGGCGTTTGAATAAATGCTCGTTGTTAGTTTATTATGGGGGTATAGCTCAGTTGGGAGAGCGTTTGAATGGCATTCAAAAGGTCAGCGGTTCGATCCCGCTTACCTCCACCAAAAAAAGCACTGCGGTAAGCGGTGTTTTTTTTGTGTCGGTAGCCAATCAAACGTCGCAAAGCTCGTTTTCTTGGAAGCGGGGCCCCTTAGAAACATAAGTTCATTTCGTGAGCTGTCGCTTTACTTATTCACTAATGTTATCTAAGATTTTGCAGACAAAAAAGCAAAGCAGTTTGCTTTTTTGCTTAGCAATTACCTCCACCAAGGGCAGAAGCTTGCATTGAATAAAATTTTTTGTTATGTTTGGAACGGTTTAACTCAAGATGAGCTGAAAATGTCTGATCGGAGAATTTTACTTTTATCCTGTTGTGCACCTTGTTCTTGTGCCGTTATTCAAAAAATGGCTGAAGAAAAGGAAGATTTTGCCGTTGTCTTTTATAATCCGAATATTCGTCCCGAAAGCGAATATCAAAAGCGGTGTAATGAAAATAAGAAAGTATGTGATTTGTATCATATTCCGTTTATTGAATTGGAATATGACAATCCGCGATGGTGCCGATTAACTAAAGGATTGGAAAACGAGCCGGAGAGGGGAAAACGATGCAGTATTTGTTTTTATATGCGTCTTAAGAGAGTTATGGAATATGCCAAAGAAAACGGCTTTGATGCAGTGGCTTCGGTTTTGGGTGTTTCCCGTTATAAAAATCTGGCTCAAGTAAATGAGGCTGCTTTCAAGGCTTCTTCGGCGACAGGGGTGCCTTATGTCGAGATAGAAGGGCGAAAAAACGGAATGCAGGAATTGCGTAACCAATTGATAAAAGAATTGAATTTATATAATCAGGATTACTGTGGGTGCAAACCTCGTAAAAATATTTTATAAAATAGACAAAAAACACTTGCAATCTTAATAATAATTGTCTAAGCTTCTTACCAAGTGATAAGTAAAGCTATGTTGAATTTTTAATTTTTTTAACAATTATGTTTGAAAAGATTATCATTGCCTGTAGCAATGAAGAGAAAGTCAGTGAACTCAAGCAGTTGCTTGAAGGTCTCGGAATCGAAGCGGTATCTGCAAAATCTCAGAAGATTCCAGGTGTTGAATGTCTTGGTCAGAATCTGCACGAGTGCGGAGCTCTGTTTGCCCAGCAAATTGCTGATGAGACGGGACTGCCTTGTATTACGGAAGATTCAGGTCTCTGTATCTCATCTCTGGGAGGAAAGCCGGGGCTTTATGCTCAGGGATACCTCAAGAACGGTAACTACAATCTGGCGATGAAGATGGTGCTCGGGGAGATGGAAGGTTTTCAGAAATCATCTGAGCGTGAAGCAGTCTTTGTCTGTGTCCTGACGCTGGCAACGCCTTGTCAGGACGGACGTCAGACGATTGAGTTCTTTCAAAGCAGCATAACCGGAATAGTTGCAGCTGACATCTGTGATTCCGGTATCGGTTTTGAGCCAATCTTTGTTCCTGACGGAGCTGACAAGGCTTTGTCCCAAATGAACAAGCAGGAGCGACAGCAATATTGTCATCGCTGCAAGGCTTTGAACAAGCTGGTTGATTATCTCAGGCAGTAACAAATCTAATCTGAACACAAAAAAGTAAGTTTTTTGGGGGAGCTTCGGCTCCTTTTTTTTGTTTTAAAAGAGATTTTTGCAAAAAATGACAAAAACCGCTAATAGATGTTGACAAACAGGTTATTTTTTTATAAGACACACCTTAGTGTTTATTAACCTTATGTTTTACAATTAATTCGAATTAGTATGAAGCAATTCAAGTTAAAGAATGGATTGATTCTGGTTGTCGTGCCGAAAAACAACCACAATCATGTCACGGTTTCTGTTTCTGTGGGAGTCGGACATAATAATGAAACGGCGAAAACGCTTGGCCTTTGTGCCCTTTATGAGAATGTACTTCTCAAGCAGTCCTTTGGGATTCAGGCTATGTATGGAGGAACAATCACTACTTTCATTACCGATGCGGAGACAGGTATGTTGGATCAGGTGTTTAGTGAGTTGGCAAGACTTGTCAAATCTCCTGATCTTAATCAGAAGCTGATTAACGAAGCTGCCGCCGATATTGTTCTTCACACGAAGGATATGGCTCCTCTGATCCGCCGTCAACTGAAACTGCTGTACAAGCACACGGCCTATGCCAACGACAAAATCGTATGGGATACGCAGTCGTACATCAACAGTGTGCAGAGTTTCAAAACGCAGGATCTGCTCAAGCATCGTGATCGTTACTATGTCGGAAAGAATCTCGTTCTGGAGGTTTCCGGCGGCGGTATCAATCCTGAAGATGTTCTGGAACTGGCTGAACTGTATTTCGGGGATATTCCCGTCGGCAAGAGGAATCCTGCTCCCAAGCACTTCTATACCGGCGGTTTTGCCGTAATTCCCGCAGAGCAGATGCAAATGCTTCTGTTTGGATGGGATGTTTCCAGTTTGTCAGACGTTAGTGAGGGTAATGTCATGATGCACATGCTTCGTGGCCGCCTTGAAAGAGGTTTTGCCGGAACGGATGTGGCTTTTGGCATTAAGATTGCCGGTTACTACGGCCGCCGTTCCCTGCAGATTTCCGTTCAGACTCAGAATACTTCGTTGAACCGCTGTATCGATGTGGTGGCAGAAAACGTGAAACGTCTGAAAGAGACATTAGCAAGTGAGCGTCGTCTCGAGTCATCCCGTAATTTGGCGATGGCTGAAAAGCTTTTCCTTTTCAGTCGCCCGATTGAGGGTGCTTATGAAATCGGCTGGCAAATTCTCGGTCGCGGAGACATGTACAGTGTTCGGGAACGTATTTCCTCAATTTGGAATGTATCTGCCCGCGATGTTCAGGAAATTGCACAGCATATTTTTGCCGGAGAACTGACTTTGGTCGCTGCTGCAAACGAGCAGTTCTACGGCTATAAAGAAGTTTGCGGCAAAATGTAATTTTCGGCTCAAGAGAAAAACTGAAGAAGTTTAAAAATAAGGGGTGTACCATTTATGGTATCCCCTTTTTTTGTGTAAAAAAATCAGGATAGTTGACCGTTGCTTTTTTTTCAATTTATAAATAAAGACAAAGGAGAGAAATATGCCTGATTTTGAAATTGAAGATAGTTTAGACGGTGTCGTTGCCGGAGTTGACGAAGCGGGAAGAGGGCCGTGGGCCGGTCCTGTGGTTGCCGGAGCCGTAGTTGTTTTAGACAGGAAACTGAATCATGCACTTTTGTCTGGTTTGGATGACTCTAAAAAACTTTCGGCTAAAAAAAGAGAAAAACTTTATAATCTTTTGTTTGAAGAAGAAAAAAATGGTAAACTGTCAATAGGCATCGGAGAGGCTTCGGCAGAAGAAATTGATAACCTTAACATTTTGCAGGCCACATTTTTGGCAATGAATCGGGCCGTTGAAAAACTTAAAGCAAAACCTGAAATTGCAATTATAGACGGTAATCAGAACCCTAAGAAATTTCCGTGTCCGTCTAAAACCGTCATTAAGGGGGATGCCAAATCCATGTCTATTTCCGCAGCTTCAATTGTGGCCAAGGTTTATCGAGACAGGTTAATGGCGGAATTGGCACAAAAATATCCTTATTACGGGTTTGAAAAGAATGCGGGGTACGGAACCAAGGCTCACATAGAAGGTTTGAAAGAGTACGGTATTATTCCGGAGCACAGAAAATCTTATAAACCGATACAGGCTTTTATGAAATAGAGAAAGTTTGAGGCCTTGGAATTCAGACTATTTTCCTTTTTGTTGCCAAGTGCGGAAATTTTTTTTGTTTCTTGTTAATAAATTTATAACTATCTTTCAACCATACTGAGTTTATCAGAAAAACAAACCTTAGAAAGCGGTTGCATAATGAGCAGTATCCAAACAAAAACTATTCTCAATACAATTATTAATAATGATTGTATTAAAATAATGAATGAAATGGAAGAAAACTCAGTTGATTTAATTTTTGCGGATCCTCCTTACAATCTTCAGCTCGGCGATGCTCTGACGCGTCCGGACAATACTAATGTCAGCGGTGTTTATGAGGAATGGGACAGTTTTGAGAGTTTAGCTGCTTATGATAATTATACCAGAGAATGGATGACTGCTGCCCGTCGGATTTTGAAAAATGACGGAACGATTTGGGTTATCGGTTCTTATCATAACATTTTCCGTGTCGGATATATTTTGCAGGATTTGGGATTTTGGATTTTGAATGATATTATCTGGAACAAAACCAACCCGATGCCGAACTTTAAGGGAACACGTTTTACCAATGCTCATGAGACGTTGATTTGGGCGGCTAAAACACCGAAAGCCAAATATACGTTTAATTATGAGGCAATGAAAGCTCTGAACGAAGATACGCAGATGAGAAGTGATTGGCAGCTTTCTTTGTGTACGGGGAAAGAACGTTTGAAAGGTGAAGACGGAAATAAGCTTCATCCGACGCAAAAGCCGGAAGCTTTGCTTTACAGGGTGATCATGTCCTCTTCAAATGTTGGGGACGTGATTTTGGATCCGTTCTTCGGAACGGGGACAACCGGTGCCGTCGCCAAAAAACTCGGACGTAATTTTATCGGAATTGAAAGAGATGCCGTTTATGTTAAAGGGGCTCAGAAACGTATTGCCGCGGTAGAAAAAGTTTCCAATGATTTGTGTTTGGAATTCAGCTCGAAAAAACGCCAGCCGAGAATTCCGTTCGGAGCAGTCGTTGAACGAGGCTTGCTTAATCCGGGAGATATTTTGTTTGATGCCAACAAAAAGCATTGTGCCGCAGTTCGTTCCGACGGAACGGTAAAAAGCGAGAAAATGGAAGGGTCTATTCATCAGGTCGGTGCGGCCGCCCAAAATGCGTCGGCATGCAACGGTTGGGTCTATTGGTATTATGAAGACTCCAAAAAAGGTTTGGTTTGTATTGATGAACTCCGTCAGCAGGTGCGGCAGGAATTATACGGTGAATAAATTTTATAAACGAGAAAGCGGCCTGATTTTTCAATCAGGCTTCTTTTTTTGCCCGAACGGCACATAAACATAAAAAATGTATTGTAAAAGGGCTGAAAAATCAGTATAAAAAGATAATTTAAAAAATATGCTTGGATTTTAAATAATTAAATGCAGAAATGGGTAAAGAAAAATAATAAATCCGCCAAGCCGGCAGGGCTGAAAAATGATGATAAAATTCAGCGTAATTATGCCGCCATTGATTTGGGAACCAACTCCTGCCGTTTGGTGATAGCATCGCCGACGCCGGCTTCGTTTCGTATTGTTGAAACATTTTCCCGTATTACCAGATTAGGTGAGGGAATTATTCAGGATAACGAACTTTCCCGTCCGGCAATCAAAAGAACCGTGGCCGCATTGAAGGTTTGTGCCGGAGTGCTGGATGAATATGCTCCGATTTTCAGGTCTCGTTTTGTAGCGACAGCGGCTTGCCGGAGAGCTAAGAACAGTGCGGAATTTTTTGAAGTGGTAAAGCGGGAAACCGGACTGAATTTGGAAGTTATCTCTTCCAAAGAAGAATCCCGTTTGGCCGTGGTCGGCTGTGTTCCGTTGCTGAACAGAAATATTAAAAGGACGTTGGTTTTTGACATCGGCGGCGGGTCGACCGAAATTTCGTTGGCAAGAATTACCAACAGCGGAAAAACCTTTATTGAAGGTTTTGTTTCTCTGCCTTATGGTGTGGTTACAATTTCAGAAGCGTTTCCGGCTAAAGACATGACAACCTTGGCGTATAATACGATTATTGAGCGGACGCATAAGCTTCTGAAAGAGTTTGATGAGAAATACGGAATCTATGAAGCGATAAAAAATCAGGAAATTCAGATTATCGGAACATCCGGAACGGTTACTGTTTTGGGAGCCGTGCATTTGAATCTGCCTCGTTACAATCGTTCGGCCGTTGACGGAATAGCAATTACCAAGCAGGATATTGATCGGGCAATTGCAAAAATCAAGAGGCTGGGTGATGACGGACGTAAGAAACATCCGTGTATCGGGGCTCAAAAAGCGGATTTGACTATGGCCGGGTGTGCAATTATAGAAGCTTTATGTTCTTTTTGGCCGATTGCGGAAATTACGGTTGCTGACAGAGGTATTCGCGAGGGGATTTTGCTGGATATGATGCACAGCAAGCAAAATCATTCTAATTTTCAGCATAAGAAGAAAAAGTTTCATCATCCGTATTATCGGGACAATCGTTTTAAGCCATCTGACAAAAACAGGAGCAAAAATAATGACAAATGAGTGTTATGCCGCCATTGATTTGGGAACCAACTCCTGCCGTTTGGTGATTGCCGATAAAAAAGGAAATTATCTTTATAAAGATACCGTGGCAACTCGTTTGGGTGAGGGAATGTATGCTCAGATGAAATTTACGGACGAGGCTGTTAACCGCGGAATAAAGTGTTTTTGTGATTATAAGTGGGAAATGGATAAGTTTGGTGTTTCCAAGTACAGGGCAATTGCGACGGCCTCCTGCCGGATGGCTTCCAATGGTTTGGATTTTGTTCGTCAGGTTAAGGAGCAAACCGGAATTGACATTGAAGTTATTGACGGTTTGGAAGAGGCTCGCTTAAACCTCAAGGGAGCTTTGCAGAATGTAAAGGGAAAAGCGGAATATGTCGTTGTTTATGATTTGGGCGGCGGTTCTACGGAAATTACCTTGGCAACCAACGAAGCCAATCCCAGAATCATTCACAGTGTGTCTATTCCCTGGGGAGCCAGAAACTCAGGCGAAGCTTTTGACTTGGTGGAATATTCTCCTGAACGGGCAGAAAAATTGCGGAATGAAATTGCCGGATATGTTCGGGAGTTTGTTGAAAAATCACAGTTGAAAAATTATAGCGGTAAGGTGTGTTTTGTGGCGACATCCAGCACACCGCTGCGTTTGATAAGCAAAATTCATGCTTTTGGGGAGTTTGACCGTGAGAAGGCGGATGGTTGTGAGGCTTCCCGCCGGCAGTTTGACGAAGCAATAGCTTCCGTATATCAAATGAGCCGAGCTCAAATGGCCGAGGATGTTTATATCGGTGAAAAAAGGTCGTTTATTTTTGTTCCCGCCTGTGTGATTTTTAAGACGATTTATGACGGTTTAGGTATAGAAAAACTGACTGCTTCGCTAAAGAGTGCCAAAGACGGAATCATTGAAGAACTGGTGGAAAAATATGGCAAAATTAACTAAATCGGCAAAAGAAGTTCGCGGACGCCATATGTTAACGGTGCGTGTGAAAACGTCCAAATATCGGGATAAATCTTCTAATCGTTGGTTGGAGAGACAGCTAAATGATCCTTATGTTGCAGAATCCAAACGATTAGGGTATCGTTCCCGTGCAGCGTTTAAGTTGATTCAGCTGGATGAAAAGTATAAGTTTTTGGGCAAGGGAAAGACAATCGTTGACTTGGGATGTGCTCCGGGCGGCTGGACACAGGTTGCCGTTCAACGCAATAAAGGTGCCGGACAGGTTGTGGGAATTGATATTTTAGAAACGCAACCCGTTGCCGGAGCGACAATGATTTGTCAGGATTTTACGGAACCTGACGCTGCCGATAAGCTGAAAGCCCTTCTTAACGGAAAAGCGGATATTGTGATGAGCGATATGGCTGCCAATACCACCGGACATCAGCAAACCGACCATTTGAGAACAATCGGCCTGGTGGAATTGGCCTATGAATTTGCCAAGGAAGTTTTGGCGGAAGGCGGGATTTTTATTGCTAAAGTTTTTCAGGGCGGGGCGGAAGGTTCGCTTTTGGCCGATGTGAAGAAGAATTTCAAAAAAGTATCGCATTGCAAGCCGGATGCGAGCCGTCAGGGATCGCCGGAGACATATCTGGTAGCAATGGGGTATAAAGGTTCTGATTAAAAAAACGGGAATAGTTTATGCTTACCAAACATTTAGCTGAAAAAGTGTTGTTGAAAGCTTTGTCAACAGGCGGGGATTTTGCTGAACTATATGCCGAAAGTTCCCGTATGACGCAATTGTCCATGGGAGATAATAAAATTGACGGAGCGTCCTCTAATTTACGTTACGGGGTTGGTATCCGAGTTTTCAAGGATTTATTTTACAGCTATGCTTATACCAACGACCTTAGTGAGGAGGGATTGCTGAAAACAGCGGAGAAAGCTGCGGCGGCTGTTGCTGAAAATGATGTAATTAAAAACATTAACTTGATTGATTATCATGTTGAAAATAATCATAAAATATTGGTTAATCCGGGGAGTGTGAAGGTTGAGGAAAAGGTGGAAATTTTACGCCGAATGTCAGAAACCGCATATCGGGAAAGTTCAAAAATATGCAGAGTAGATGCCGGATTAAGTGATAAAATTCAAAATGTTCTGATTGCAAATTCGGATGGTTTATGGGTGGAAGATACCAGAATCCGCACTTATTTTAATGTATCGGCCATGGCGGAGGACGGAGAAGAGAAATTTTCCATGGGCAAGGGATTAGGCGGTTTGCAAGGGTTTGAGTTTTTTCAAAATGTTAATGCCGAGGAAACAGCCCGTCTTTGTGCCCGAAATGCCGTGGAAATGCTGACGGCGGAGAATTGTCCGGCCGGAAGAATGCCGGTAGTGGTTGCCAGAGAAATCGGCGGGATTTTGTTTCATGAGGCCTGCGGGCATTCTCTGGAAGCAACGTTGTTGGCAAAGAACGCTTCCGTTTTCAGCGGAAAGTTAGGACAGCAGATTGCCAGTCCGCTGGTAACGCTGGTTGATGACGGGACATTGCCGAATTTGTGGGGTTCGTCCAATGTAGATGATGAGGGAAACAAAACCAGACGGAATGTTTTGATTGAAAACGGTATTTTAAAAGGCTATTTGATTGACCGTTTTAACGGACGGAAAATGGGAATGGAAGCGACAGGAAGTTCCCGCCGCGAATCTTATAAAATTGCTCCGACTTCCCGAATGAACAATACCTATGTTCTTGCAGGAGATAGCAAACCGGAAGATATTATCGCCGATACGGAAAAAGGTGTTTATGTAACGATGTTCGGCAACGGTTCAGTTAACCCGACGTCAGATGATTTTAATTTTCAGGTGAAACAGGCTTATTTGATTGAAAACGGTAAAATTACCAAGCCGGTCAAAGGGGCGAAACTCATCGGAAAAGGGGCTGAAATTCTGCCTAAGATTGATATGGTCGGAAATGATTTGGGAATACACGGCGGCGGACATTGTGGTTCGGTTTCCGGTTATGTTCCCGTTTGCCACGGGCAGCCGACGCTCAGGGTTGCGGAAATGATTGTCGGAGGGCAGAAGTAGTGGAGATAGAAGTTTTTATTGATCGGTTGTTTGATTATGCCGAGGTTTGCGGGTTGAAAGAATATCAGGTTTCTTATGCAAAAAATGAGAATAGCGATATTCAGGTTTTTAATCAGGAGATATTCAAACAAAGCGACAATACGTTAATGATTTTGAGTTTTGCGGTCAGAGTTAACGGCAAAGTAGGGCGTTTTACAACGGAGCGTTTTGATGCCGATGATGTTCAACGCGTTGTTGACGGAGCGGTTTGCAATGCGGAGCTTATGGAATGTGAGGAAGAGTTTTTCTTTTATGACGGGAAGGGAATCTATCCGCAAGTAGTCAAGCATCGTCCGATGATTGAACGTTTGGAAAAGTTTGACAAAGCGTTTTTTCTCAAGCAGTTGGAAAAAGAGACTTATGAGGCTGATAAAAGGGTTAATAAGGTTATTTCTACCCAGTATTACAGCTCGTTTAGTCAGGCTATTATGAGAAATTCGCTTGGGTTGAATTTGAAAGATGAAACTGTTCGGGCGGGAGCTTATGTGTATGCTTCGGCTCAAAACGGTACAGAGGTCAAAACATACGGAGACGGTGTTTGTTTTGACAGAGAAGAAGATTTTAATCCCAAGTTGTTGGCGGAAAAAGTGGTAAAAAAACTGGTGTCTCGTTTGGGAGCGGAAGACACGGTTTCCCGCAAAGCCCCGGTTATTTTTGAAAACAAAGTTTTCGCCTCGATTTTGGGAAGTATCTACGGTATGTTTTCAAGTTATGCCGTGGATACGGGAAAATCAAAGCTGGCCGGAAAAATTGGGGAATTAATCGCTTCTCCGAAAGTTTCTATCATAGATGATCCATGGCTTGAAAACGGTTTTGCTACTTCTCCTTTTGACAGTGAAGGGGTACCGACTCAGTATAAAGAACTTGTAAAAGACGGTGTGCTTCAAGGATTTTTGTATGGATTGAGCATGGCTCATAAATATAAAACGAAATCCACCGGCAACGGTACCGGCGGTTTGGGAAGCAGGGTGTTTAATTTTTATCTCAAAAACGGAACTTGTCCGCCGGAAGAATTGCTGCATAAACTGGGTACCGGTGTTTATATTGACAAGTTAAACGGTTTGAGCGGAAGTATCAGTTTGGTTTCGGGTAATTTCTCAATGGGGGCGGAAGGTTACCGAGTGAAAAACGGAAAATTGGGACGGTATTTGAATCAATTTACCATTTCAGGAAATATTTATGAGGTGCTTAAAGATATTGAAGAAGTCGGGAATGATTTGGATTTTGACAGCTCTCCGTTAGGCTCTCCTTCTGTTTTGGTGAAAAATATTACGATTGCCAATAATTAGTTGACAAATTTGTCCAAAAGAGATATTTTAGTGATGATTTATTAAGTATTATCACTAAATTTATTCATATTATGTTTAAAACAGTCCTTGAGATTCAGGTGAATGACAGTATCCTGGCTCAAAAGAAGAAGATTTATTATCAAGATATCCTTGCTGTGGTCGCTAAGACATTAAAACAGCAGAAATTTTATATTCAGGACGGTTCGTTGGTATGGTTAAAGTTTTCACGGGAAGTTGACCGGTTGGTTCATTGCAGAAGTCCGAGAACAAGCGGTTCTCATGCAGGTTATTTTCTGGATTTGTGTCCTTATAAAGGAAATGTTGTGTTCGGATTTTATCAACCGTTTTCGGGGAAAGTTTATGTCATAGACAGCAAAGAACTTGAAGATGCGGAAGCGGTTGAGGGAAATTTGCAATTTAATCTGGATTTCCGAAAAATGCAAACAAACCGGATGTTCGGCGAATATTTTGACATTAAACGCTTATCCCGATGCTTTGAAGTTTGTAAGAAATGTTTTTCTTCAGAGTATGTTCTTACGGCTTGTGAAGACAGAGAAGTGGTCAAAACAGTGGTCTCCACGTCTTCATCTTCGGCGGAAGATGCCTTTTATGAAAAAGAGGTTTCTTCAAATATAAAACGTTACAGTCCTATGTTTTTTAATAAATTTTGAGCTATGTTTATAAAAAAATTTGCGGATAGAAAAGTCCTTAATTGGAGGCCTCTCAAGGGAAAGGCTTTCATTACCGAGAATGATTTGGCAACGGTTATCGCATCTGGTTTTCTCAAGGCAGAAAAGTATGTCTTTGTTTCTTTTGAAGGCTTGTATGAAACGGCAGCAAACCATGATAACAGCAACCTGTTGGTTGATAAAGTTTATCATACTTTGTGGCTGATTTCCAGAGAATATTATCTCTTGTGCGTTTCAGAGAAAAATCCTTGTCTGGTACATGTAGATATTTATCAGGAAAAGGTTGAAAAAGACAAGATGTGTTTGAACCCCGGAGTTTATGATTTGGTGGAGATGATAAAAATTTCCCATGACGGAAAGCTCTATCTGAAGAATGAGTTCATCTGATTCTCCAAATTTTGCGTAAGAAACGAAAAACCTTGAAAGCGTTGTTGCTTTTGAGGTTTTTTGTTTATATAGTAAACGGAGTTTGTGATAATAAAGGATTTTGATTATGCAGAAAGCTGCCCAATATCAGGCTGTGTTAGAACTTTTGACGGAGATTTTTAAAGATAAGTTTCCGGCGGACAATATTATCAATGCTTATATGCGGGAGAGAAAATATATCGGTTCAAAAGACCGACGTTTTATTACGGAAACCGTGTGGAAAATCATCAGAAACCGCAGGAAGTTATCGTTTGATGCGGGAAGCGATGACGTTCGTAAGATATTGATGGTATATTTGCAGGATGAAGATTTGGATTTGATTTTCGGCAACGGTGATTATGCTCCCGCCGCTTTAAGCAAAGAAGAAAAAATCTGGCTTAAGCATAAAAATGAAGAAGTTTATCCGGCGGATGTAGAAGCGGAGTGCCCGAAATGGCTGTTTGAAAAAATTCAGGATATGGCGTTGTTGAAGTCTTTGAATGAGCCGGCCACCGCTGATTTGCGGATAAATACCAAAAGCAGGGGCGATGTGATTGATAAACTCAGAAACGAAGGTCTGTTTTTTGCTCCGACGGTTTATTCTCCTATCGGTATCCGTTCTACAGAGCGGGTAAATCTTAATAATTGCATTGCCTATAAAGAAGGTTTGATTGAAGTTCAGGATGAGGCTTCTCAGTTGGCGGCCATTCTGAGCGATGTGCGTCCTGAGCATAAAGTTATAGATTATTGCTGCGGAGCCGGCGGAAAAACGCTGACAATTTCTTTTTTGATGCAGGGGCAGGGGAATATTCATATTCATGACATCAGTAAAAAACGGTTGGAAGCAATTAAAGAACGGGCGGAGCGACTGAATGTGAAAAATATTGAAACGGTTTCGGAGTTAAAAGACAAGGATTACGACCGTTTTATTGTTGACGCTCCATGTTCGGGAACGGGGACTTGGCGGAGAAGTCCGGATGCGAAGTTTCGTTTGACTCCGGAGCAGCTGGGCGAGCTGAACAAAGTTCAGGCGGAAATTCTGGAAACGGCTTATGAGCATACCCAAACGGGCGGACGGATTGTTTATATTACCTGTTCCGTTCTTCCGGATGAAAATGAAGAGGTAATTGAGGCTTTTAAATCCCGTCATGCGGATGTTAAACATCTTAATTTGAAACAGTTGTGGCAGTCCAAACTGGATGCTCCTTATCCGTGTATGAACGAGAATTATTTGCGTTTTTCGCCTTTGACGACGGGAACAGACGGATTTTTCTTTACGGTTTTGGTTAAAGGTTAACTTTGCCGATTTATGGTTTGGGCGGAAGCTGTTTGTTGTTTATTTGATAAATATAAGAGATAATTTCGGCAACGGCGGAAAAAGCTTCAACCGGAATTTCGCTGTCAATGTCAACGGCTTTTAATATTTGTACCAAATCGGCATCCTGATGGATTTCTATGCCCTCATCCAAGGCAATCTGGATGATTTTTTCGGCAATTTGCCCTTGTCCCTTGGCAAGAACTTTCGGGGCGTTGTTTTTGAGCGGGTCATATCCTAAGGCAACAGCATAATCTGGGGACAAACTGCTATCTTGATTGTTTTTATCCTGTTTTCTGTTATTATCCTGTTCAGACATTATGGGATTGTTCCTGTCAGTTAAAACCTAACGTATTGTAATGTTTGATTAATTGAATTGCAACAGGTTTTATTTGGCATAAAATTTGCATGATGTTTGTTATGTTGGGGAACATAACTGAACAGGGGAGGTTTTACAACGATGGATTTGAACAATCTTTCGGTTTTTAATATGGCAAATGCCAATATGAAGTATCTGACCGAGCGTCAGAAGGTTTTGGCGTCTAATGTTGCCAATGCCAATACTCCGGGGTATTTGGCAAAAGATATTGAAAAACCTTCTTTTTCTCAATTTATGGAAAAAGTTCCGCTCCGTCTTAATGTTACTAATGAAAAGCATTTTGCACTTCTTCCGTCTCAGATGGCAAAAGAAAAGAGTAACGGGGTTTATACGCCCAAACCGACAACGGCTTTGACAATAGACGGAAACGGCGTAGTGCTTGAAGACCAGTTAAATGAAGTCAGCAAAACCAAAAGCGAGTATGACCGCATGCTTACCATTTACGGAAAGTATAAGGATTTGCTTTCGGTTGCCAACACAAAGATTAACGCTTAGGGAGAGTGAAAATGTCGGGTAATTTGTCAATCAGTGCGGATATTGCCGTTTCCGGCATGAAAGCTCAGGCCGAGCGGCTCAGAATTATTTCCGAGAATATGGCAAACGCTGATTCAATCGGTATTCGTCCGGGTGAAGATCCTTATCGTCGTCAGGTGGTAATGTTTAAAGATTATGTGGATAAGGAGACCGGAGCCAATATGGTAAAAGTTTCCAGAGTGGCAAAGGATGAATCTCCGTTTGAAAAGAAATATGAGCCGAATCATCCGGCAGCGGATGCCCAAGGGTATGTTTCTTTGCCGAATGTTAATCCGTTGATTGAAATGATGGATATGAAAGAGGCTCAGCGGACTTATGATGCCAATTTGGCGGTAATGCAAACGGCAAGGGAAATGAATTCTAAAATTTTGGATGTTTTGAAGTAGTTAAATAATAAGGGGAAAAATAGTGAGTAACAATATATCCAGTGCCTTAGGAGCTTATCAGCAGGCTTTGAGCCGTATCGGAGCAAAAAATCCGATAGCGGCGGAAGAAGTCAAAGCTCAGGAGGTTTCTTTTAAGGATGTGGTTAAGCAAGTTGTTACCAATACGGTGGACTTGTCAAAGAAAGGTGAACAGCTTTCTATGCAGGGAATTGCCGGAAAGGCAGACATTCAGGATGTGGTTTTGGCGGTTTCTAATGCCGAGACGGCTTTGGAAACGGTTGTTGCCGTTCGAGATACGGCAATTAAGGCTTATAAAGAAATTATGCAGATGACAATGTAAAAGTTTTTTGCGGAATTTCGTAAAAAAGGCTTGATTTATTTTAGGAAGTGCTATAAACATTTTTCAGATTTGTTAATGCGGCCGTGGCGAAATTGGTAGACGCGTAACGTTGAGGTCGTTATGAGCTAAGCTCATGGAAGTTCGAGTCTTCTCGGCCGCACCAAAAAAGCTCCTCTTTACGAGGAGCTTTTTTGGTGTGGGGAGAAGACTATGACGTCAAAGATGTAACATTCGCCGGAATAACTGTCGTGTTTTCCGGCTCATTAACATCTCAACGATTGGTTCGTAAAAAATCCAAGCAGTTGGATTTTTTTCTCCCAATTCTCGGTCGCACCAAAAAAGCTCCTTTTTATGAGGAGCTTTTTTGGTGCGGGGAGAAGACTATGACGTCAAAGATGTATTTTAGGAATAAATTCCTTGACTTTTAAATGGGATTTTGTTATATATTAGTTGGCCACTTATTATAAGTGTATCTAAAAACCGTTGGTTAATTCCTGCGGTTTTTTTGTATTTTAAACAACAAAACAGGAGAAAAGGAATGTCAAATTTGATACGATATATTATTCAAGATGATCCATCTGAAGAAAGAGTATCTGGTTTATTGTTTGATAGAGTTATAAATGATTATAAAAAAGCTAGTTCTGGAAAATATAGGACTAAAAAATCAGAAGAGCCTGATGATTGGGGCAAAAAGACAGAATCTCATTTGAATGAGTATCTAAAAAAAGAAAAATCTGTTTATCCGGGAAAAACAAGAACGGGTTTGCTTGCTCCATTTAAAGATTTTATTAGAAATAAAGAGGCTATGAAAACGGATGGCAGAATAGGTAATGATAAATTTTTTCATTGCAGAGCTAATTATGAAGCTGCTAAGCGTGGAAGGTGGGGAGAGTTTGTTGGTAAGACAATGAGCGTTGTTAGAGAATTTCCGTATGGTACAATTAAAGATGGAATTCAAGCTTCATCGGATGATTGGGAAGCTAATCGACGAGGTTGGCGAGGAGCCAAGTCAGGCAAAAGTCTTTTAGAAAGTTGTTCTCGTAATCCTCGAGATTATTATAAATAATCTTGCAAATCCCAATAAAGCTTTTAGAATAGGTATTATGGAGAAAATTTAATGAAAAAACGATTCAAAGACTTATTTCTAAAAGCTTTATGGTTTGGAATTAGAAGTGTTTTTTGTTTGTTTTTGGTTCTTATTGTAGCCAATTATACTTTAGATGTTTATAGTTATGCAAAAGAGCAATTTTCTTATTCAATTGTTCTTTTTATAATAATAGGTATTTTAATTTTACTGAGTTGTGTTGTGCTTATTTTTACAAAAGTTGTAATGTGGAAAGTTTTAACAATTCTGATTTTGTGTATAATATATTTTTTGATGAACTTTTATGATAATGATGTGATTTATTCTAACCAAGTGCGGGTTTGTATTGAAGGTAACTATAATGATTGTGTTTTAAAAGACCAATTTGAAGAACCATAAGGTACTGTCATGAAAATTCTTAAAATTATTCCTTTTTATTTATTTTTGGTTTTAAATTCATTTATTGTTTTTATATATTTGATAAATTATCCAGAGGATATGATAAGTGATCAAATTCCATGGAATGCGGAAGCTTTAGGTTGGAAATATGAGAATAGAATCAATTATACTATTGTAATATTGTTTGATTTGTTTCTAGTGATAGTACCTTCTGTTTATGCTCTCAGAATTCAAAAGAAAAATCTGAAAAAAGCTTATATAGCAATTATAATTCCTTTCTTCATATATATGGCAAGATATATATATTACAGCTATTTCAACAATATATGAGTTTTATTAATATTTGTTTTGGGTGTAAAAAATGGTTCGGATGAAAGAAGAGTATGACGTTAAAGATGTAACACTCGTCTAATCCTCAAGATTATAAATAATCTTGCAAATCCTGGTAAAGCTTTTAGAATAGGTATTATGGAGAGAATTTAATGAAAAACGATTCAAAGACTTATTTCTAAAAGCTTTGTGGGTTGGGATAAGAGTTTTTTATAGAAATCAAGTTGAATTATTTATATAAATCTTTTATTGAAAATTAATAAAATTTCTGTCATCTTTACATATCACTTGAGATGAGGCGGGTATGAAGACAATAAGAATTTCGGCTGTTTGTTCCCTTATGCTTCTTTTTTCCGGTGTTTGCCGAGCAGATATGAATGAATTGGTTGTTGATAAAACGAGAGAAGTTGTTGATGAAATGGGCTTCTCCGATAATTTCATCCGTAATTTGAAAGATTGCCAACCGGTCAAAGAAAAAAGGACTTACAATGGCGTGGAAGCCATTTATGAAATTAAAGGGCGGGATGAGGATGGAAACTGCATCATTGTTTCTAACGGACAGCATGAAAAAATTCAAAGTGTTTCAACCTGCAAGTTTGATAAGAATATTCTTGATTTGTTTTATAATGCTCAGCTTCAGGTTAAAAAATTGATTGCCAACGCCAATTCGGTGGAGGAAATCCTAAGCAATGAGGATTATCTGATTGCCGGCGGTTTGCTAATGAATGACGAATTGTGTGATAATCGTCGTTCCGAATTTGATCCGACAAAAGAGTTGCGGCAGAAACTGGCTGTTTGTGAGCCGTATCAGGAAGTGGAGCAGACGGATCGTTATGAAGTAGTTATGGATGTGGAAGGAAAAATCGGCAATGTTTGCCGTTATACGATTAAAACTACGACCAAGGCTCCCAAGGAAGAAGATTTGCGAAAACTTCTCGGAGATGAGACATTTGAAAATATGAAGGATAATCTGTTGAAAGATATTACGGCGACGACAAAATGTGCTTTTTCACCGGATGAATTGCATAAATATATTGCAATTTTAGAGAAGACGTCCATTCCGGCGGGAGATGTTTATGATCTTTCATATATGGATCAAATCCAGCAGTCTAATCGGGAAGCTGTGGATTTTATTATGAATTCTTCCGAGTGTAAGACTTACCGCTGATTTGCGGATTGCAAAAACGGAAATTGTGCATATTTTAATTTTTGTCTTTCAGAAAAATGGATAACAGATTAAAAAAGACCTTAGTTTAGTTGAATGTTTTTAGTTTAGGGAGGTCGTATGAAAAAAACAAATAAAAAACATATTCCCGTCCTGAAATCGAAAACAATTAAGAATAAAAAATCCAAAAAACAATCCAAACAAATCATTTTGGGATTAGGTCCTAAGATGATTAATTCCATTATCATCGCCTTGAATGAAGATGATAAGATTCATGTTCGTAAAATCGTTGAGGGATTAGATGAATATGATTTGGCTAAGTTGTTGGAAACACTTGATTTTCATCAACGGCAAAAATTGGTAGAAATCCTTGGCGACCACATTAATCCGGATGTTTTTCCGGAATTAAATGAGGTTGTTCAAGAGCAGATTATCGACAGTTTGGATGAAAACCAGATTGTTGACATCGTTAATGAGTTGGATTCAGACGATGCGGTTGAAATTTTGGAACATATGGATGATGATGAGCAAAAAAGCATTATCAGCCGTTTGAATCCGGAGTTAAAATATCAGGTTCAGTCTTCTTTGAATTATCCGGAAGATTCCGCCGGACGTATTATGTCTCGCGAGTTTGTGAGTATGCCGGATGACTGGACGGTTAAAGAAGCCAAGCAGTTTTTATTGACGGATGAGAATCTTCCCGACGAGTTTTATACGATTTTTCTAACAGACGAAAAATACCGCCCGACCGGAGAAATCTCTTTAGACAAACTTTTGCGTGCCAAAGCTGCGGAAAGGCTTAACAGTATTATGGACGGCGAAATCGTTCCGATTGACGTATATACGGATCAGGAGGAAGTTGCCCATATGTTTCGCGAATATGGCTGGATGTCGGCGGAAGTGGTTGACAACCGCGGCCGGCTTGTCGGGGTGATTAATATTGATGATGTTGTTGACATTATTCATGAAGAGGCTTCCGAAGATATTATGCACTTGTCCGGTGCGGAAGAGGGCGATGTTTATAAATCCGTGTTTGATATTTTCAAATCACGGGCAATTTGGTTGGTTACCAATTTATGTGCAACGATTATGGCGGCCTCTGTTGTCGGCGGGTTTCAGGATATTATTGCTCAGATTTCTATTTTGGCGGTGTTAATGCCGATTGTGGCGTCTATGGGTGGAACAACTGGAAACCAGACGCTGGCAGTGGTTGTAAGGGCTTTGGCAACCAAAGAACTGACTTCTCGAAATACGCTGAGGATGATCGGCAAAGAATTTATGGTCGGATTGGTAAATGGATTGTTGTTTGCCGTTCTTATCGGAACGGTTGCGTGGTTCTTGTTTCCGGATAACCATAAGATAAGTTATATTATTGCCATCGCGATGCTGACGAACCTGACTTTGGCAAGTTTGGCCGGGATTCTCATTCCGCTGACATTAAACAAGTTTAAGGTAGATCCGGCAATTTCTTCCGGTGTTTTCCTTATTGCCATAACGGATTCCGGTGGTTTCTTCGTCTTTTTGGGATTGGCAAAACTGTTGCTGTTCTAAATAAAATATCTGTATATGTTTTATTTGTTGCTTTTTATATTTTAAAATCTGCCTATAATGCAAGGTGGTTAAATTTGTTATTTTAGGAGATATGCTTTGCTGTTGGGCGTTTGTACGGCGTTATCGGTCTTGATTTTGGATCAGATTACCAAGTATTGGGTTCTTAACGATGTTTTGGCTGAACGCGGTGTCGTGGTTTATTCGTCTTTCTTCAGTCTGGTTCGTGCCTGGAACACTGGTGTGAGTTTTTCAATGTTTAATAACTGGGGAACAGCGGGGGTAATAGTTTTATCATTGGTTTCTCTGACGATTGTTGTTTTTTTGTTTTTGTGGCTTAGGTCAGAGAAAAGCCGGCTTATTCAGGTTGCTTTAGGTTTTATTATCGGGGGAGCCTGCGGTAATGTGATTGACCGTATCCGTTTGGGGGCGGTGTTTGACTTTTTGGACTTTAGCATCGGCGATTATCACTGGCCGGCGTTTAATGTTGCCGACAGTTTTATCTGTATCGGTGCCGGGCTTATTATTTTTCACAGTCTGTTTATCAGGCAGACTGAGGTTAAACAGTAAAAAGGAAGTGGAAATGAAGAAGTTTTTATTTTTGGCTTTGGGTTTTATATGTGTTTTGGGTGCCTGTTCTCAGTCTACCAAGCAAAAACTGGGGTTGGCAAAGCAGGCTCCGAACGAGTTTATGGTTGTTTCCAAACCGCCGTTGTCTTTGCCGCCGGAGTATAATTTGCGTCCGGTTGAGGAAATGAAAAGAGTTCCTGTGGACATGAGCGTGAGAACGGACGGAATGAGCCAAGGCGAAAAAGAGCTGATGGCTAATATTCAGGCCGAAAACAGCGAAGAAGACATTAAAAGCAAAATAGAGGCCGAGCTTAAGGAATTAAAGCAAGCCAATGAAGATTAAGTATTGGGCATATCTCTTAGGATTGATGTTTTGTGTCGGTTCTGCCGAGGCAAAACTTTTTGGTGCCCAGGATTTTTATCTTGATAACGGAATGCAGGTTATTGTTGTTTCCAATCACAAGGCTCCGATTATCCGGCAAATGGTTTGGTACAAGGCGGGGAGCGTGGATGAACCTTTAGGAAAAGGCGGCGTGGCTCATTTGTTGGAACATTTAATGTTCCGGGGAACAAAAAAGGTCAAAGATTCCGAGTTTAATCGTATTGTTACGGAAAACGGTGCCGAGAGCAATGCTTTCACCTCCTTGGATTATACGGCATATTATGAAGTGATGGATATCAGTAAGCTGGAACTGGCTATGCTTTTGGAAGCAGACAGAATGCGGAATTTGAATATCAGTCAGGAGAGTTTTGAAAAAGAGCGGGATATTGTTTTTCAGGAACGCAAACAAGTGGTGGAAAATAATCCTGCATCTTATTTTTCAGAAACTTTTCGTCGCAATTTGTGGCAGGAACATCCTTATTCCCGTCCGGTTACCGGAATGCCGGAAGAAATTCAGAGGCTGACTTTGGATGACGTGTATGATTTTTATCGGCGTTATTACGCTCCCAATAACGCTGTCTTGGTTTTGTCCGGAGATGTTGACGTTAAGACGGCTAAAGAGTTGGCCGTTAAGTATTTTGGCGGTTTGAAGGCGGAAAAAAATATTGAAAAAACTTCTTTTCCGGTTTTGGATAAGGTTTCCGATACTCATTTCGAAATGAAACTTCCGGGAATAAATACGGTTCGAATGATGAAAAGCTGTTTGGCTCCGTCTTACAATACCGACAAAACACGGATTTATGCTTTGGCTGTTTTTTCCAGATATTTGGGAGAAGGAGAGACCTCCAAGTTGTATAAAAAACTGGTGGTGGAGAAAAAATCGGCTTTGAGTGTTTCGGCTTCTTATGATTTTGCTTCCAGAAGTTACGGCAGCTTTACCGTTTCAGCCTTGCCGAAAGAAGGAATTGACGTTAATGAGTTTCAGCGGGAATTGGAACAGGCAGTTGCCGAAGCTGTTGACGAAATTACGCTGGATGAAATTGAAAATACCAAGCAAAAAATGTTGGCGGGGCAGGTTTATTTGTTAGATAATCCGAATGATGCCGCTTATATTACAGGTTCATTGGCCTCTATCGGAATGAGTTTGGAAGATATTGAAAAACAGGCTGATTATATTCAAAGTGTGAATTATAAAGAAGTGATTGAGGCTGCAAAGTCTTTATTTGATCGTTCTGCTTGTGTAACAGGAATTTTGAAACCTGTCGAAGGAGGCAAAAATGTCTAGGAGAGGTCATCGCCGTTCGTCTTCGGGAATATTCGGAAAAGTTTTTGTTGCCGTTATCTTAGTGTGTTTTTTGGGGTATTGGGGATATACAAAATATTTTGTTTTTAATCCGCAGCGGATTTTGGACGAGTCTGTTTTAAAAGAAAAAAGTTTTGAGACGAATGTGGTGGAAATTGTTTCGCCGAAAAAAGGTATCAAGGCTTATCTTTTTGAAGATAATACCAATCCGATTATCAGTATCAGCTTTATGTTTAAAGATGCCGGTTTGGCTTCGGATCCGGAGGGAGAAGTCGGTATTGCCAACATGACAGCGGCTTTACTTTCGGACGGAGCGGGAGACTTAAATGCCCAGCAGTTCAAAGAAGAATTGGAAAAACGGGCTATCGGACTGAGTTTTAGTGCCGGAATGGATGATTTCGGCGGCAGTCTTTTGACAACGGCGGATAATCAGAAAGAGGCTTATACTTTATTAAAGTTGGCATTGACAGAACCGAGGTTTGATGTCGAAGATGTCTCTCGGGTAAAAAAACAAATGCTTTTGTCCTTGAAAAGGCAAGAAGAACATCCCGCCGGTATTTTGGGATTGGAGTTTGCCAAAGAAATTTATGCCACACATCCGTATTCCAGAAACCCGGTCGGTGTTCGTAATGATATTTTAAATGTTACACCTGAGAAATTACGGGCTTTTGTAAAAAATCATCTGACCAGAAACAATTTGATTGTGGGTATTGCCGGCAATGTTTCCGAAGAAAGAGCCGGAATCATTGTTGATGAGATTTTTGGAGAATTACCGGCAAACGGGCGGATAACTTTTGTTCGGGAAGCCAAAGTAGAATTTGACGGCAGAGAAAAAAACATACCGGGAAAATTTCCGCAAGCGGTTTCAACCTTTGTTAATCCGGGATTGCCGAGAAATGATAAGGATTTTTATCCTTTGTATATTGCCAATCATATTTTCGGAGGTTCGGGGCTTAGTTCCAGATTGTCTTTGTCGGCCAGAGAAAATGAAGGTCTGACGTACAGCATTTATACTTATCTGAGTTTAATGACCAGGGCTTCGCTTCTTAAAGGCGGTTTTTCTTCCACACCGGAGAATTTTGCCAGAGTTCGGGAGATTATCCGTTCGGAATGGAAAAAAATGGGGCAGGACGGTGTAACCTCAAAAGAACTGGAGGAGGCTAAGAATTATTTGATTTCGTCTTATAATCTGCGGTTTGCTTCTATTGCGGATATTGCTGATATGTTGGTTTATATGCAAAAGGATAATCTGGGGTTGGATTTTCTGAAAAAAAGAAATGAGTATGTCAGAGCTGTTCGGCTTGAAGATGTTAACCGTGTGGCGAAAAAGTTTTTTGATGAAAAAAAACTGATTTTTGTAAATATCGGAAATTTAGGTGAAAACTAAGGAGTTGGTGTATAGATGACAAAAATGGTTAATAAAACAAGAGCATGGAAAAAGCTGGAAGGGCATTATAAACACGTTAAAGATGTCGAAATGAAGGATTTGTTTGCCACAGATAAGGACAGAGCAGACAAATTCAGCATTACTCTGGATCAAATGCTGTTGGATTATTCCAAAAACAGGGTAACGGACAGAACAATGAAGTTTCTGTTCAATTTAGCCAGAGAGTGTCAGCTTGAAGAAAAAATAAAGTCAATGTTCCGCGGCGATAAGATTAACTTTACGGAAAAACGTCCGGTTTTGCATATTGCTTTGCGTAATCGCGATAATACGCCTATCTATGTCGACGGTAAGGATGTTATGCCGAAGATTAATGAAGTTTTGGCGAAAATGCGGAAGTTTTCCGATGCTGTTCGTTTCGGAGAGTTCAAAGGGCATACGGGCAAGAAGCTGACCAATATTGTCAACATCGGTATCGGCGGGTCGGATTTGGGGCCGGTTATGGCCTGTGAAGCCTTGCGTAAATATTGGGCCAAAGACATTAACTGTTATTTTATCTCCAATATTGACGGGACGGACTGTGCCGAAGTGTTGAATAAAATTGATCCGGAGACGACATTGTTTATTGTTGCTTCCAAAACGTTTACGACAATTGAGACTTTGACGAATGCCAGAACCTGCCGTAAATGGCTGGTGGATGCTTTGGGCGAACATGCTGTGGCAAAACATTTTGTCGCCTTGTCCACAAATCAGAAAGAAGTTGAGAAGTTTGGCATTAATCCTGAAAATATGTTTGAATTTTGGGATTTTGTCGGCGGGCGTTATTCTATGTGGTCGGCAATCGGTTTGATTATCGCCATTGCTGCCGGTATGGATAATTTTGAAAAAATGCTCGACGGAGCTTTTGCCATGGACAGACATTTTGCCGAAGCTGATTTGGAGCACAATATTCCGGTTATCTTGGCAATGTTAGGAATTTGGTATAATAATTTCTTTAATGCCAAACGCTATGCAGTTGTCCCTTATGACCAATATTTGCAGTATCTTCCGGCTTATTTGCAACAGTTAGATATGGAAAGCAACGGCAAGTTTGTTTCCGCAAACGGAGAAACAGTTGCTTATTCGACAGGGCCGGTGTTGTTCGGCGGTGCCGGAACCAATGTTCAACATTCCTTCTTCCAATTAATTCATCAGGGAACGGATATGGTGCCGATAGATTTTATTATTCCGGCGATTTCTCATAATGAAATCGGGGATCATCATGAAATTCTGGTGGCGAACGTGTTGGCTCAGAGTGAAGCTCTGATGAGAGGGAAAACCGTTGAAGAAGCTGCAGAGGAGCTGGCTAAAGCAGGTAAGAACAAGGATGAAGTCAAAGCACTGAAGCTTTATAAAAGCTTTTCGGGAAATCGTCCGTCCAATACTCTGGTCTTTAAGAAAATCGACCCATATACATTGGGTATGCTGGTGGCGATGTATGAACATAAAGTTTTTGTTCAGGGCGTAATTTGGAACATCAATTCTTTCGACCAGATGGGTGTGGAACTCGGCAAGCAAATGGCCATGAGTATTCTTCCCGAGCTGCAGGGAAATGCAAGCGGTGTTCATCATGATGCGTCAACCGTTAATTTGATTGCCACCATTAAACGTTTGAGAAAATAATGACTATCAGAATTCTGCCTTCAAATTTAGTCAACCAGATTGCCGCGGGAGAAGTTGTGGAACGTCCGGCTTCGGTTATCAAAGAACTGGTGGAAAATTCCATTGATGCGGGGGCGACTTTGATTGAAGTAACTCTGGTTGACGGAGGCAAGAGTCTGATTCTTATTTCCGACAACGGCAAGGGAATGAGCAAAGAGGAACTTAACTTGGCGGTGGAACGTCATGCCACCTCCAAACTTCCTGATGATAATTTATTTAATATCAACTTTTTAGGCTTCAGAGGTGAAGCTTTACCTTCAATTTCTTCTGTTGCCAGAATGACGATAACAACCCGCAGAGAAGGGGATGAAAACGGCTGGAAAATAGAGGTAAACGGCGGGGTGAAATCTGAAGTTGTTCCCGCAGCTCAGACCAAAGGTACCAGAATAGAGGTTCGTGATTTGTTTTATGCGACACCGGCTCGTTTGAAGTTTTTAAAAACGACGGCGGCTGAGACGGGACAATGTGTTGATATTATCAACCGGATAGCTTTGGCAAATCCGACGATTTCTTTTTATCTGACAGAAGACGGAAAGAAGAAAGTTTCTCTGAATGCGTGTCAGGGAGAGTTGTTTGATGCTCGTTTGAAACGTTTGGCCGATGTTATGGGACGAGAATTCGGGGAAAATTCCCTGCCGATTGATGCCGAGCGGGAAAATGTGCGTATCAGTGGTTTTGTCAGTCTGCCGACTTTGAATAAAGCCAATTCTCTTTCTCAATATTTGTTTGTAAACAATCGTCCGGTTCGGGATAAGCTTTTATTAGGAGCGATAAAGGGAGCTTATCAGGATGTTTTGGCTCATAATCGTTATCCGATGTGTGCTTTGTTTTTTGATGTCGATCCGGCTTATGTGGATGTGAACGTTCATCCGGCAAAGGCCGAGGTGCGATTTTATGACAATGCTTTGGTGCGGGGGCTTTTGGTCGGTTCTATTCGTCAGGCATTGAGTTTCGGAGACAGGCAGACTGCCAATAATCTTGATTTGGCAGAGTTTGTGCATGATCGTATTCCGTCGTTTGATTTGCCAAAACCGTTGGAACAACTGCCAGAAGCGGCGGTATTGAGTGAGCATCATCAAGATATGGCGTTTAATCGCTCTTTTCAATCTTTTGCTCCGCGGCCGACAGTTCATCCTCAGGTGGATTTTCCGGAACTGGAAAGAAAAATCTTTTCGGTAAAGATTGATGAACCTGTTTGTGAAACTGCTTCTGATTCGGCGGATATCGGGCCGTTGGGAATGCCGAAAGCACAGTTTCATAACACTTATATCATTTCTCAGACGGAAGACAGTATTATCATTATTGATCAGCACGCTGCTCATGAGCGAATAGTTATGGAAAAGCTTAAAAGCAATTTGGCCGGAGAAGCAAAAGTTGCAACGCAGATTTTGCTGATTCCCGAGGTTGTGGATTTAAGCATCAGTGATAAAACCAGAATTTTGGAAAATGCAGAAGAATTGCAAAAACTTGGGTTGGTTGTGGAAGAGTTCGGGGCAACGGCCGTTATTGTCAGGGAAGTTCCCGCTCTAATCGGGGATTGCAATGTCAAAAAGTTGATTCAAGATATTGCCGAGGAAATGGCGGAATGGGGAAAAGGTTTTACTTTAACGGACAAACTGCATTTGGTTTGTGCGACAATTGCCTGTCATGGTTCGGTTCGAGCCGGCAGAAAGTTAAATATTGAAGAGATGAACCGTTTGCTTCGGGATATGGAACGAACCGAACATTCCGGTCAATGTAATCACGGTCGTCCGACTTATGTGGAATTGAAACTGAAAGATATAGAAAAGCTTTTTGAACGCCGATAAAGGTTTTGATTGATGTTTGAGAGCCGTTTACCTGCAGAAGAATATTTGAAAGATCCTTTTGAAATTGCCAAGGAAGTTTTGCTCGGTGCGTATCTTTGCAGCAATATCGGCGGGCGGTTTACGGCGGGGAAAATAACGGAACTTGAAGTTTATATCGGAGCCGAGGATAAGGCTTGCCATGCCTATCCGAATAAAAAAACACCCAGAAATGAGGTTATGTTTGAGCAGGGCGGGGTTGCCTATGTGTTTTTCGTGTATGGAATGTATAACCAATTTAATGTTGTTACCAATGAAAAAGGAACGGCTAATGCTTTACTTATCAGGGCTTTAGAACCGGTTGGCGGGCTTGAGATTATGCAGGAACGGCGAAAGTGTACGAAAATTGAAAATCTGACAACAGGTCCCGGAAAACTCTGCCAAGCTTTGGGAATTACCCGTGAACAAAACGGTATCAATTTGGGCGGGGATGTTTTGTGGATTTCTCCCAAAACAGAGAAATATAAGATTAAAGAGGTTCCAAGGGTAGGAATTGATTATGCCGAGGAATACAAGGATAAACCATGGCGGTTTTATATTGAAAATAATCGCTTCATCAGTAAAAAATGAAGAAATGATGATTTTTTGAAAAAAGTTCTTGACCTTTTGGAGGGTTTTGAGTAAAAGCTTTTTGTAACCGCAGAAGTTCACAATATACGGAGAGGTGGCAGAGTGGTTTAATGCAGCGGTCTTGAAAACCGTCGAGGGTGCGAGCCCTCCCAGAGTTCGAATCTCTGCCTCTCCGCCAATTCATTGATAACCCGTTGAAATAACGGGTTATTTTTTTTGGAAAACACATGAAAAATACCAAAATTTAAAGGTGTTACAGTAAGGTGTTACAGAATCGGTCAAGATACCCCCGTTTAACTCGTCGGCTCCATGTGTTTTATATCAGGGTAGCCATTCCCACAATTTTGCAGCCTCTTGCACTTCGCAAAGAGTTGGTTTATTCTCTTGGCACAAGGGATTATTACACAGCGATAAAGCAATATCCCAAAGAATCCCTTGCAATGGATACATTTATTGATTTTTTAAAGGTGGTTGCATTGAAAATCAGCAAAAGAACACACCCTTTCGGTATCACTATGGATGATGCGGATATTGACGCTCTTTTAGTTCATAGATTGGAAGAGGTACAAAAGTTTTGTGAGGATAAATTTAATGATATTGAAAATCACAAAACCAATTTTAGAGATATTTCTGTTCTCAATAGTAGAGATATAACATTCTGTGCAGGAAAATATCTATTGATGCCGGTTACAGATATACAGATTATGGCAATATTAAAGAAACCGTATCTCAAGCAGTTCCGGGGTTGAAAAAACCTTTGAATGTCGGCGGAAAGTATGATGTTACTTCACACGAATTTTTACTCGGTGCAAGATACTCATTTTAATTACATGAAATAAGTAATCTGTTTTTTTCATGAAAAAAAGGCTGTGTAAGAAATTATACAGCCTTTTTGATTGGGTACCGGTTATTGATTCTAAAGTTTGCGGGCGGGAATTTTTTCAGCCCAGTTTTGTTCGATTGTTTCAAGAGATTTACCTTTGGTTTCCGGAACAAAGTAATAGGTAAACATCAGGCAGAAAATGCCGATGATTCCGTAAATCCAAAAAGTAAAGGCTTCGCCGATAGAGTTTAGAAGTGGTAAAAATGTCAGAACGACAATGAAGTTGAATCCCATATTTGCGACAGTGCACAGGCTCATCGCAAATCCTCGGATCTTTAACGGGAGAATTTCAGAAACCACTATCCAACCGATTGGTCCCAAAGAAAAGGCGAAAGAGGCAATATAAACAACCACACTGCCGACTGCCAGCCATTTCAGATTATCCCCAAGTTCTTCGGCAAAGAAAAAAGCCGCTCCGAGGCTGAACAGGCTTGCTGTTACACCGATTAAACCTGCATAAAGCAATGGTTTGCGGCCCCAGCGGTCAGCAAAAACAATGGCGATAATCGTCATCGTGAAATTTACAAAACCAATGCCGATGGTGGCATATATGGCACTGATTTGGGAGTTGAAACCGGCAGTTTTAAAAATTGTGGTGGTGTAATAGATAATGGTGTTAATACCGGTGCATATTTGCATAAACATCATTCCTATACCGACAAAAACGGGCATGAACATCCAAGGCTGCCAGACAGATTTTTTTTGATGGTTATTTTTGTGCGGATGTCCGGATAATGTAGATTTGATTTCTTTGATTTTTTGTTCGGTATCTCCTTCAGGATCCATGTCCTGAAAGACTTTTCTGGCTTCATCTTCTTTCTGTTTGCTGATGAGCCAACGCGGCGTATCGCCCAAGAAGCTGATTCCGACCAAGAGAATTAGAGCGGGGAAAAGACCGGAAAGCAACATCCACCGCCAATTGTATTCCGATAAGGCGAAAATACGGTTAATCAGGTAAGAGAATAATATTCCGGCGGTGATGGCCAATTGGAACAGGGATACCAGCATTCCTCTGATTTTTTGCGGAGAAATTTCGGATAAGTATAGCGGAACAACAAAATTCACCATTCCGACAGCCAAGCCGATGACAATTCTACCGAAAATCAACCAATAAATGCTTGTTGCCACGGCACAAATTACAGAACCTATTGCAAAGATTAAAGCGGTGGAAATGATAATTTTCTTCCGACCGTAAATATCGGAGAGAATGCCGTTGGAAGCAGCTCCGAACACAGCTCCGACAATGGCGGAACTGACAAGCCAGCCTTTGGTTAAGTCGTTCATTGTCCAGGTGTCGTTAATGAAAAGGAGGGCTCCCGAGATAACGCCCATGTCAAATCCGGCCAGTAAGCCGCCCAGAGAGGCTACGGCGGCGACCATGTATAAACCGAGGTGGCGTTTTTTTATTGGAATTATAGAAAGTTTGTTCATGGCGGCAACTCCTTTGTTATAGTATTTTTATTATAAATAATAGCAAAAATATTTATATAAAGGTCTCGGAAAAATTAACGTTTTTTAAAAGTCCGTCAGGCTATATAATAAAATTAAGTTTTAAGTTCTGATTATATGGATAACATGATGAAACTCAATCTGAAATTGCTTGTCGGCGTTGCGTCGGTTTTCTTTGTGTCGGCGGTTTCTGCCGCAGATAAAAAAGTTGCTGCACCGGCCGAGTATATTCAATGGCTTGATGATTTAAAGCAAGAAATGATTGAGCGGGGAATCTCCAAAAAAACAATCAAAAAAGTTTATAAACATAATGATTACTATCATCCTGATCCGGAAGTTGTTAAAATCGATCGGAAACAAATAGAATTTGTTTTGACGGCGACGGAATATCTTAATCGGGTTGTGAATGAAAAAAGAGTGGAAACAGCCCGTCAGAAATATCGGGAACTTTATCCTCAGTTTCAGGAATTGGAAAAAAAATACGGGGTGCCGTTTAACTATTTGGCGGCATTTTGGGGGGTGGAAACCAATTTCGGGCAAAATTTCGGAAAACATCAGCTCATGGATGTCTTGACAACGCTGAGCTATGATACAAGGCGGCCGAAATTCTTTCGCGAAGAGTTGTATCAGGCTCTTAAGATTGTTGACGAACAGGGAATCTCTCCCGAGGAAATGGAAAGTTCCTGGGCCGGAGCAATGGGACATTTTCAGTTTATGCCGTCAACGTTTAATGCTTATGCCGTAGATTATAATCAAGACGGGCAAATTAACATATGGTCATCCTTTGAGGATGCGGCGGCATCTGCGGCCAATTATCTTGCTTCCGCCGGATGGAACAGAAATCAGCCGTGGGGAGCGGAAGTCTCTCTGCCGTGGAATTTTGATTATGCCGTTACGGGAAGAGATATTCGGAAAAATATTGCAGAGTGGAAGAAACTCGGTCTTAAAACCGTTGAGGGTAAGGAGCTTCCTTTTGATGAAAAGCTGACGGCTTCGGTTATTGTTCCGGAAGGGAGAAAAGGGGTCGCATATCTGGTTTTTGACAATTTCAGAGTGATTATGAAATGGAATCGCTCCGAAAATTATGCGTTGGCTGTCGGAATGTTGGCTGATTATGCCGCATCTGATAAAAAATATCAAAAATTTCCTCTTAATCCGGTTGTGGTTTTGAGAACGGATGATGTGTTGAAAGTCCAATCTTTTATCAACAAGCAAGGCTGGGCTAAGTTGGATGAAGACGGACAGCTCGGACAGAGGACAAGAGCCGCGGTCAAAAATTTGCAGAAGAAAGCCCGTCTTCCTCAGGACGGGTATCC
The DNA here is from genome assembly GCA_048463395.1 of Alphaproteobacteria bacterium. Taxonomy (GTDB): domain Bacteria; phylum Pseudomonadota; class Alphaproteobacteria; order RF32; family CAG-239; genus JAGAJR01. Next base: position 64,100 of record DBFWPL010000021.1, read on the forward strand.
GGATTATCGTTTGCTGCAGAAAATCAGTCGTTATCATCCTTCGGAAGGGTTTGGCGTTCCTGTTCCGCCGAGAAAATTACACAAGTGATTTTATGATACTTTACGAAACTCAAAAAACAGTCTAAATTAACGTGAAAACAGAAATAGTAGGGACTTTGATGAACGTTAAACGCTTAAATATACTGTTATGCCTTATTGGAATTGGGACAATTCTTTCGGGTTGTGCTTCAAAGACCGTGGAAGTCGGAGCTTCTCCGTATTCTCAGGCCTCGGCGATTAAAAGTCAGGGAGGAATGTATAAGGTTGGCAATCCGTATAAAATTTTCGGGACATGGTATTATCCGAAAGAAGATTATTCGTATTCGGAAGTGGGTACGGCTTCTTGGTATGGAAAAGATTTTCATGCCAGAAAAACCGCAAACGGTGAAAAATATGACATGAATACGTTGACTGCCGCACACAGAACGCTGCCGTTACCTTCAATTGTGAAAGTTACCAATCTGGAAAACGGACGTTCGTTGATTTTGAGGGTTAACGACCGGGGGCCGTATGCCAAGAACCGTATTATTGACATTTCCAAACGCGGAGCCCAATTGTTGGGATTCCAAGTTCAGGGAACAGCCAAAGTCCGGGTTGAAGTGATGGAAAAAGAAAGCAAGGCTTTAAAAGCGGCTTTAACCGGACAACCTTGTGATACAAGCGTTGCGACGGTTATTCCTCAAAAAACGCTTACCTATGCTCCTGCGTCAACCTCGTATGTTAAGCAGAATTATTCCGATGCAGAGAGTGCTTATTATGTTCAGGCCGGAGCATTCAGCAGCAGAGCATCAGCCAATAATTTGAGCACAAAGTTGTCTAATTATGGAAAAACAAAGGTTGCACAAGCTGTTGTCGACGGTAAAACATTTTATCGTGTTCGGCTCGGACCTTTCCCTTATAAAGAAGAGGCAGAGGTTTCGTTGGCTCGCATAAAGAGTTACGGCATTTATAATGCCAAGGTTGTCAGAGATTAATTTTTTTAGAGGGTTGAGATGTCTTTAAGAAATAAATTATGTGTTTATACAGTGCTTTCATCCTGCTTATGGGCAGGAATGGCAGGGGCCAGTACTTTGGAAACCAAAGCCAGAAACGTGATTTTGGTGGATTATGATACCGGAAAATATCTTTATACCAAAGATGCGGATAAGATGGTTCCTCCGGCATCCATGAGCAAGTTAATGACAGTGTATATGATTTTCAGCAAACTCAAAGACGGTTCACTTTCTTTGGATGATACATTTACGGTCAGCGAAAACGCATGGCGAAAGGGTGGAGCAGCCAGCGGCGGTTCGACGATGTTCCTGCCTATCGGGGAAAAAGTCCGGGTGGAAGATATCCTGAAAGGGATTATTATTCAGTCCGGTAATGACGCTTGTATTACCGTAGCAGAAAATCTGTCCGGCAGCGAAGAAAATTTCGTTTCGGAGATGCAGAAAACAGCCAAAAAAATCGGTTTAAACAACAGTTCGTTTGTCAATGCGACGGGGTTGCCTCATCCTGATCATCGGATGTCAGTGGAAGATTTGGCAAAACTTGCTCGCCATATTATTTCCGAATTTCCGGAATATTATTATCTGTTTTCGGAAAAAACGTTTAAATACCACAATATTATTCAGGGAAACAGAAATCCGCTTTTGTACAGCATGCCTGATGCCGACGGTTTGAAAACGGGACATACGGATGAGGCCGGTTTTTGTCTGACAGCCTCAGCCAAAAGAGGAGACAGACGTTTAATCAGCGTTATGACCGGAATGAAGTCTAACAAAGAACGCAGTGAAGAAGCCGAGAAGGTTATGAGCTGGGGATTCCGTGAGTTTGACAATTATCAGGTGTTGAACAAAGGGCAGAAAATTGCCGATGTTCCGGTTTGGTTCGGTACGGAAAAAACAACGGATTTGATTGTTAATGCAGATGTTTTGGAAACTATTCAAAAAAGCAAGGCATCCAAGGTTAAAATGACAGCGGTTTATGACAAGCCGGTTAAAGCTCCGATTGAGCAAGGTCAGAAACTGGGTGTGGTAAAAATCGAAATTCCGGGAGAAGAAACCACGGAAGTCGATTTGGTTGCCGGAACTTCGGTTAACAAATTGAGCTTTTTCGGGAAGATAATGGCTAATTTGAAATATCTGTTATTGGGAGAGCAATAGTGATGAAAGGTAAGTTTATTACCTTTGAAGGCGGGGAAGGAACCGGCAAATCTACGCAGCTCAAGCTTTTGAGTGATTATTTGTCGGGGAAATCCATTCGCAATATTGCAACCAAAGAACCCGGCGGAACCAAAATAGGACTCGAGTTGAGAAGGATTCTGGTTACCGGAGACAAAGACAAGCTTGATCCCATAGCAGAAGCTTTATTGTATTTTGCCGACAGAAGAGTTCACCTGTCCGGTAAAGTATGGCCGGCAATGGAAGCCGGTGAATGGGTGTTGTCCGACCGATTTGCGGATTCGACCACGGCGTACCAGTATTTCGGTTATGACAAGAGGGTTTCCCGTAAGGTTTTAGACGATTTGTATCAATTGGCGGTTGGTGATTTTGCTCCTGATTTGACGCTTATTTTTGATTTGGATCCGGAAATCGGTTTGAAACGTTCTTTTGCCAAAGCGGACAATATGAGTGTTAAGGAAACCCGCTTTGAAAGCAGAGGATTGGAATTTCACCAGAGAATGAGAAACGGTTTTCTGGAAATTGCCAAAGAAAATCCTGAGCGTTGCGTTGTTTTGGATGCCAACAAAACCATTGAGGAATTGCATCGGGACGTCGTCAGCGTGATTGAAGAAAGGTTTGGTTTGCAGAATGCCGGATGATGTTTCCACAACCGTGTTTACACCCAAAACAAATAATTTTCTTCTCGGGCATGAGAAAGAAGAAAAAATGCTTTTGGAGGCGTGGAAGAATAATTCTTTGCATAATTCCTGGCTTTTCTGCGGGATTGAAGGAATCGGAAAAGCCACTCTGGCGTATCGTTTTGCCCGATTTCTGTTATCTGCCGATGATAAAGAAAAGTCTCGTTACAATAGTTTGGATGTGGGCGAAAGCAATCAGGTTTTTAAATTGGTTGCGAACAATTCTCATCCGGATTTGAAGATTATCGAGCGGGATTATACGGATACGGATCGCAAGAAAATTCTGAAGGCGATTAAGGATGGAGAGCAGCTTTCCGATGAAGAGATGAAAGGTTTAAAACGTTCGGCATTTATTCGTGTCGACGATGTGCGGACAATTAATGAATTTCTCTCAAAAAAATCATCCAATGACAGTTGGCGGGTGGTTATTATTGACAGTATTGACGATATGAATCCGGCGAGTGCCAACGCGGTTCTGAAGATTTTGGAAGAGCCTCCGGCAAAAACCGTTATGCTTTTAATCAGCCATAATCCCAATCGTTTGTTGCCGACGATTAAGTCAAGATGTGCCAAGCTTAATTTGCATCCTCTGGAAGAAAATACCGTGGCAAGTTTGTTGCGTCGGTATCGCTCGCAATTGAGTGAAAAAGAAGTTAAAGGATTGGCGAAGATTTGTTCGGGAAGTATCGGAAAAGCCATTAATTATGCCGATAATTCGGCATTGAATTGTTATGATGACTTATGTAAAATCATTTATGCAAAGTCAAAGTTCAGCATTGCCGGATTGTTGGCTTTTTGTGAAGCTGCGGTGCAGAACGAAGAGAGTTATTATTTGGTTCAGGAATTGATTTTGAAATTTTTATCCGAAAACATCAAAAGCAGTGATAATGTTGAGGCATTGGGAATGGCTTGGGATAATGCCGTTAAGTCTTTTGATTTGACGGAACGGTTAAATTTGGATAAAAAGCAAACGTTGATTAATGTAATTACGAATATCTGTAAAGCGATATAATAAAGGATTGATATGTTAGTAGACAGCCATTGTCATTTAGACTTTAATGATTTTGAAGAAGATTTTGAAGAGGTCTTGAACAGAGCCAAAGAAAACGGCGTAACCACCATTTTGAATGCCGGCAATAATATCAATGAGCTTGAACAGCAGTTGGAATTATCGGAAAAGTATCCGTTTATTTATACGGCAGTAGGAGTTCATCCTCATAATGCCTCGGAATACAAAGATATTAAAGCCGAAGATTTTATTGTCCAGACAAAACATAAAAAAGTTGTCGGCATCGGAGAGTGCGGACTTGATTATTACTATGATTACAGTCCGAAAGAGGAACAAATTAAAGTTTTTGTTGAACAAATAAAAGCCGCACAACAAACAGGTTTGCCGTTGATTATTCATACCAGAGACGCAGATGACGATACGATTGACATTTTGAGAGAAGAATATAAAAAAGCTCCGTTCAGCGGCGAAATCCATTGCTTTTCATCTTCTAAAAAATTAGCGGATTTTGCTTTATCGATAGGTTTCTATTTGTCGGCTTCCGGAATTATTACGTTTAATAAGTCAAATGATTTGCGGGATATTTTTGCGGAAGTTCCTCTTGATCGCTTGTTGGTGGAAACCGATGCTCCGTTTTTGGCTCCGATTCCGATGAGAGGACGTCGCAACGAGCCTTCTTTTGTGCTGCATACGGCGGAGAAACTGGCTCAGATAAAGGATATTTCTTTGGAAGAACTGGCTCAGATTACGTCTGATAATTTCTTCAAGCTTTTCCGGAAGGCCAGCGACAAAGGGAGATATGAGTTTTGAAAAACAAGCTGATTATTTTGGGAAGCGGTGCAGCTCCGGGGGTTCCGTCTCTCGGGACGGGGTTTAATTGCTGTAATCCCGAAAATCTTAAAAATATCCGGATGAGAACTTCAACTTATTTGGAATTTGAAGGAGTGAAGCTTCTTATTGATACCAGTCCGGATTTGCGAACGCAGTTGATTAATCAGAATATACGGGATATAGACGGGGTTTTATATTCTCACAGCCATGCCGATCATCTCAACGGAATTGACGACTTGCGGGAGATTAACCGTATTAACCGGCAGAGCTTGAATTTTTATGCCGGAAAGCTGACGGTAAAGGAAATTCAGAAACGTTTCAGTTACCTGATTGCGTCAAAGAAAACAACCAATAATGTTATTCTTCGTCCGAGTTTGGTGGCTAATGTCGTGAAGGCCAATCATCCTTTCTATATTAAAGGGGTGAAAATTGTTCCGATTAAGATGGTAGGGCATTGTCCCGAATGTTTGGGCTATGTGTTTAACGACGGGGAATATGTTCATATTGCCGATTTTAAGCTTTTGGCATCCAGTGCTTATAAGATGATTGTAAAACGTCCGAAATTAATGGTTTTGCCGCTGACAAACATCAGGGGGGCCGTGCAACACGCCAATTTAAGCGAGATAATGGAATGTGTTGAAAAAATCAATCCGGATAATGTTGTTATTAACCATATGAGTAATGAATGTGATTATGACGAGGTTAATCGTTTGACGCCGGATAACGTCCGTCCGGCTTATGACAATTTAATTGTAGAGTTTTAGAAAAGGGAAAGTGTGAAGATGTTATGTGTTTATCATGTTGCCGATCATGACGGCAAAGGTTCAGGAGCTATTGTCAAAAGAGTTTATCCGGAAACGGAATTGTTGGGGTTGAATCATGATATGGAGATTCCTTATGCCGAGATAGAAAAACATGATAAAATCATAGTTTGTGATTATGCTTTGCCGATAGATTATATGTTTGAGCTGAATAAAACCAAAGATTTGACGTGGATTGACCATCATGCTTCGGTTATCAAAGAATATGATGAAAAAATGGCAACCGGACAATATCAGCCGATTAAGGGCAGCAGGGTTTCGGGAACAGCGGCAATCGTATTGACTTGGAAATATTTCTTTCCGGACAAGCCGGTTCCGGAAGGTGTTGTTTTGCTCGGATTGAATGATGTGTTTGATTTGCGGGATAAACGGGTTCGTCCTTTTGAATATGCGATTCAGTCTATGGGAGTTAATCGTCCGGAAGATGAAATTTGGTCGGAAATTTTTGACGGTAAGCTGAATATTCCGGCTGTGATTGAAAAAGGCGAAGCAATTTTGTCTTGGATAAGAGTTCGCAACTATCGTTTGGCAAGAAGCATTGCTTTTGAGAGTGAAATCAACGGATTGAAATGTATTTGTGCCAATATGCCTCAGGGGTATTCCGACTTTTTTGATTCATTGGATAATGTTGATGAGTATGATGTTCGGATTAACTTCTTTATGAACAAAAAGAATTTGTGGAATCTTTCTTTTTATACCTATAAAGACAATGTGAATGTTTCCGAGTTGGCGGCAAGTATGGGCGGCGGCGGACATGTCAAAGCGGCCGGAGCTTCCAATCTTCCGGAATTGCCCGAGTTTTTGAGAAAAGGCTTAAAAAGAATTGGTTAAACATTGGTCTAAAGTGGAATATCTGCACGAGAGTGTCAAAAATCCCAATATTATTGTCAAGGGAACGCACAGTTATTACAGTGATGCCTGGACGGGAAGTTTTGAGGAATCTGTCGTGCGTTATCTTTATGGTGATGAATACAGTCTTGCTCATTGGGAACCGCAATGGCACTTAGATAAGCTTTATATCGGGGATTATGTGTGTGTTGGGGCCGAAAGCGTTATTCTTATGGGCGGTAACAATACTCACCGGATGGATTGGTTCAGCGATTATCCGTTTATGGATAAGATTGTTGAAAGTTACAAGCCGAAAGGGGACACGATTATCAGCGACGGTGTGTGGATTGGCATGAGAGCAATTATTCTTCCGGGAGTGAAAATCGGGGAAGGGGCTGTTATCGGTACCGGTGCCGTGGTAACAAAAGATGTGGAGCCGTATTCGGTTGTGGCTGGAAATCCGGCCAAAGAAGTGAAGAAACGTTTTCCGGAAGATGTGATTAAGGGATTGTTGAAACTGAGGTTGTATGACTTACCGGAAGAGGTTTTTAATTAGTTGAGGAACGAACTTTGCGGCGGAGATTTGGAGCTTTTGGAAAAGCGGATGAAAGAATTGGGTATTTTATAAGAGAGGAGCTGTTTCATAGGGGGAAACAGCCTTTTTTTTCTTGTGAAAAAAAATTAAAGTTGTAAAATCGGTGCGTCTAAATAATTTAATAATAAAAATGGAGAGAACTTAATGTCAAAAATTCTTATCACTTCCGCATTGCCGTATATCAACGGTGTGCCGCATCTGGGTCATATGGTCGGCTGTCTGCTTCCTTCCGATGTTTATGCCAGATACATGCGAATGATGGGAAACGAAGTTCTCTATATTGCCGGAACGGATGAGCACGGCACAACCTCTGAAGTGGGGGCCTTGAACGAGGGAATGGATGTTCAGGCTTATTGTGATATGTATCATCAGCGTCATGCCCGGACTTATCAGGATTTTAAACTTTCTTTTGATTATTTCGGACGTACTTCCAGTGAGCAGAATAAAGAAATTACTTATCATATTTTTGAGCAGTTGGATAAAAACGGTTATATTGAAGAAAAAACAATTAAGCAGATTTATTCCGTTGACGATAAGATGTTTTTGGCCGACCGCTATATTACGGGAACTTGTCCGCATTGCGGTTATGAAAAAGCTCGCGGCGATCAATGCGAAAACTGTACAAAGGTCTTGGAACCGACAGAATTAATCAATGCCCGCAGCACGATTTCCGGCAGTACTAATCTGGAAGTTCGGGAGACAAAACATTTGTTCTTAAATCTGCCGAAGATTCAGGAACGTCTCGGCGAATGGCTGAAAACCAAAGAACCTTTCTGGCCGGATGTGGCTTATACCATTGCTCAGAAGTGGTTGAAGGAAGGTCTGCAGGAACGTTGTATTACCCGTGATTTGAAATGGGGCTTTCCTGTAAACAAGCCGGGGTATGAAGACAAAGTCTTTTATGTTTGGTTTGACGCACCTATCGGTTATATCGGCATTACCAAGCAATGGGCGGATGAAAATCCGGCAGAACGCAACTGGAAAGACTGGTGGATGAATGCCAAAGATGTCCGCTATGTGGAATTTATGGGAAAAGACAATGTTCCTTATCATTCCATTACTTTCCCTGCAACTTTGCTGGGAACAACTGAAAACTGGACGATGGTTGATTATCTGAAAGGCATGAGTTATTTGACTTTTGAAGGCGGAAAATTCTCAAAATCAGAAAAACGCGGTGTCTTTGCCGAGGATGCCATTAAAGAATTTCCGGTTGATTATTGGCGTTATTGGCTGATGTCCAATGCTCCGGAGGCCTCGGATTCTTCTTTTACGTTTGATTTGTTTGCTTCGGTTGTGAACAAAGATTTAAACGGTGTTTTGGGTAATTTTGTCTCCCGTGTTTTGAAAATGACGTCTTCCAAAATCGGCAGTGAAGTTCCGGCCGGCGGCAATGACACTGAAACGGAAGAGGCTTTGGTTAAGGTTTTGCAGGAAAGAGTCAACGATTATTTCAAATATATGGATGAAATGGAATTCCGTAAGGCGTTGAATGAGTTGAGAGCAATCTGGGTTGAAGGCAACAACTATATTTCAACAACCGAGCCTTGGACGGTTATCAAGACAGATCCGGAAAGAGCAGCCGCAATTCTCAGAACTTGCATTAATCTAATTCGGATCTTTGCTGTTTTGAGTGCTCCGATTATGCCGGATACCGCAGAGAAAATGCTTGCCAAGCTTGGTTTGAAACTTGAGGATATGCCTTCCTTGAAGGGATTCTCCGTCAAAGATGAAATAAAAGCTTTGAAACCGGGGTGTAAATTTGAAGTGGGAGATATGCTGTTTGAGAGAATTACACCGGAGCGAGTTGATGAATTAAAAGTTAAGTATGGAAGCGATAAAAAATGAGATTTAAAAAGAAAACTGATAATTTTGGAAAACTAAGCGGTTGGTCGGCGTTTTTACATAAAGTGTTTTTGGTGGTTTCTTATCCGTTCAGAAAGCCGTTGATTTTTATTCCGGTAGTGATTCTTTTGTATTTGGCTCCGACATTTCGCGGCGTTAAGCCTACGGAAGTTCATGTTTGGTATTGGAGTAAGATTAAAAGCATTTTTTCAACAGTAACCTCTTCTGTGACGAATAAAACCAAGGACATTCTTCCGGAATCAGCCAAGAATATTATTCAACAGGTAACAACTTCGGAACCGGAAAAGGGAATTGATCAGTTGGTGGAAATGCCGAAAATGACGCCGAAAGCCGTTCGCCGCCAGATGTTTGAAAAGGCCAAATCCGCTCCGGTAGCAGTTGATATTCTGACCACGGAAGAGGCCTTGGCTGTTCCCGGATTTCAAACGGAAGGGGGTAAAAATGCACAAAAACAGGCTCCCGTTGTCGAAACTGCCGCTTTAAAACAGCAGGTGATTACGGTTCCGAGAAAACTGCCATTGGTTTATTTGGATGTTCCGAAAGAAATCAGCGGAGGTATAAAAGTTCATAATGCCAATGAAATTGAAGTGGGCGGAACTTATTTGTTTTTGTATGGCGTTTATATTAATCCGGACAGCAGCGAGGGTATCAATGCCAAAAATTTCTTGGAAATTATGACTAAAGGGCAACAGGTAAGATGTATGATTTTGGCTTATACTTATCAGGATATTGCGACGGGTATGTGTTATGTCGGTACGAAAAACATCAACCAGACTTTGGTGGATGAAGGATTGTCCAGAAATGTGGCATTATAGCTTTTAAGAGAAAGACAGCATATGTGGCAGCCTGTTTTAATGATTAACGGATACCTCATCAGTGTTTTGGGGGTAGCGATGCTTATTCCCGCAGCTGTTGACATGTCCGTTAATAAAACAGGCTGGTCTTTGTTTATTAATTCTTCGCTTGTTTCTGTATTTATCGGAGTGTCTTTATTTTTGGCAAACCGGAAAACGATAAAAAAAATTACCTTGCAACAAGGGTACTTGATTACGGTTGTCAGTTGGGTTTCTATGACTTTGTTGGCAACCATGCCGTTTTTGTTTTATGAAACAGTATCCGGTTTTACCGATGCCTGGTTTGAAGCAATGTCCGGTTTTACCACAACCGGAGCAACCATTATGAAAGATGTTGAGAAACTGCCGAAGCCGATTTTATTATGGCGTTCAATGTTGAGCGGGTTAGGCGGTATCGGAATAGTGATTTTTGCCGTGGCGTTGCTGCCGTTTCTCGGTATAGGGGGAATGCAAATATTCCAGCGGGAAAATTCGGATGTTAACGACAAGTTTATGCCGAAATTTAATTATATTGCCAAGCGGATTATTGCCGTTTATTTCTTTTTGGCGGTTTTGTGTACTTTTTCATTGCATTTTGCAGGAATGAACTGGTTTGATGCCATTAATCATACTCTGACGACAATTGCCACTGGCGGGTTCTCGACTAAAAACGATTCAATCGGCTATTATCACAGTGTTCGTATAGAGATGGTCATTGCCTTGTTTATGTTCTTGGGAGCCTTGCCGATGACCTTTTATATTATGGTTATGCAGAATAAGGATTTGCAATCTTTTCGGACAGAACAGGTAACTTTCTTTATCAGAGTGTTGTCGATTTATATTTTGTTTATGGCCTGTTGGCTGGTATGGAACGGAAAATACGATTTTTTGACGGCTCTTCGTTACTCTGTTTTTAATATCATTTCCGTTGTAACCAGTACAGGTTTTACTTCAACTGACTATATGAAATGGGGTGTTTGGGCAGGGGCATTCTTTATTATGTTTGCTTTGACCGGAGGATGTACCGGTTCCACATCAGGTTCTATTAAGATGTTTCGTTGGCAAGTCGTGCTTGCTTATGTGAAGAAAACACTTATTACGGCAACGGATCCAAACCGGGTTGTACCAATTAAAGTGGGAAGCCTTACGACTTCGGAATCCGTTGTCTCATCTGTTTTGGTGTTTATGACTGCGTATTTTTTCAGCGTGGTATTTTTGACAATTTTTGTTTCCATGACCGGATTGGATTTTGAAACGGCTTTTAGTGCCGTGATTGCCTGTATGACGAATTCCGGTCCAGGGATCGGTCCGGTTATCGGGCCTTCAGGAAATTACAGTTCGCTTCCGAATACGGCAAAATATCTTTTATCTTTTGCCATGTTGTTGGGGCGTTTGGAACTTTTGACGGTTTTGGTTTTGTTTACCAAAAACTTTTGGCGAAATTAGTTTGTTTTGTGTGTTTCGGTAAAGTAAAGCCCTCTCAAATGAGAGGGCTTCCTTTGTTAGTTATGGTGTTGTTGCTTTAATCTTCGTTACCGGCAGGCTCGTCATCGCCAATCATTTCGGTAGTAAGATGTCCGGCATCGGCACGAATTTTGTTTTCGATTTCATCGGCCACTTCAGGATGTTCTCTTAAGAACAATTTGGCGTTTTCACGTCCTTGTCCGAGTTTTTCCCCTTTATAAGAGAACCAAGCACCTGATTTTTCAACAAAACCGGCTTTAACGCCCAAGTCAATCAATTCACCGGTCTTGGAGATACCTTCGCCATACATAATGTCAAAATCAACAACTTTGAACGGAGGAGCAACTTTGTTTTTGACAATTTTGACTCTGGTCTGGCTGCCGATAACATCTTCTTTATCTTTAATGGAACCGATACGGCGAATGTCAATACGGACGGAAGCATAGAATTTAAGGGCGTTACCGCCGGTCGTTGTTTCCGGGTTTCCGAACATGACGCCGATTTTCATGCGGATTTGGTTGATGAAGATAATCAAAGTGTTGGAGCGGGAGACCGTTGAGGTCAGTTTTCTCAATGCCTGACTCATCAAACGGGCTTGCAGGCCCATGTGAGAATCGCCCATTTCACCTTCCAATTCGGCTTTCGGAACCAAGGCGGCAACAGAGTCGACAACCAAAACGTCAATCGCACCGGAACGGACAAGGGTATCGGCAATTTCCAAAGCTTGTTCACCGGCATCCGGTTGAGAAATCAACAGGTTTTCAATGTCCACACCGATTTTTTTGGCATAAGACGGATCAAGTGCGTGTTCGGCGTCAATAAAAGCACAGGTACCGCCTTTCTTCTGTGCCTGAGCGATAACGCTGAGGGCGAGGGTGGTTTTACCGGAGCTTTCCGGTCCGTAGATTTCAATAATACGGCCTTTCGGCATTCCTCCGATACCCAAAGCAATATCTATGCCGAGCGAACCGGTAGAAATTGCTTCAATATCTACATTGGAACTTTGTCCGAGACGCATGATGGAACCTTTACCGAAGGCTCTTTCAATCTGGCTCAGGGCGGCGTCTAATGCTTTATCTTTTTCCATTACAATATCTCTCTTTCTAAAGTTTAGTTACACTCTGTTTTCAATATTGTACTTATTCTGTAAAAATACAATTTTATGATAGCAGTTATCCTATGAAAATAAAATGTACTACTTTTGTTCTTTTGGCAAGAACTTTTTTCCGGAATTTGAAAAATTATTTTTTAATTTCGTTTTTCTGGTTTTCCGGCAACGAGGATTTTTTTCAGGCTGTGTTCGTCAAGTTGTTGAAATTCCTCCAGAGCGGCCGTAACAACAGCTCCGAAAATAACCACTGCCCAAGCCAGATACATCCAGACCAGAAAGATGGGAAGAGTAGCCAAAGCACCATATAAAACTTTATATGTGGCACTTTTAACCATGAAATAACCAAATCCGGTTCTTAAAACCCAAAATAAAATTACGGCAACAAACGAACCGACAACGGCATTATAGATTTTTACCTTTTTATTGGGAACCAGAACATAAACCAGAATCAGGGCTAACATGGTGATGAAAGACGGCAGTATGTCGCTGATACGGGCTTGAGTTTCGGCCATTTCAGGCATGAACTTTTGCAAAGTAAACAGATAGCCTCGTAATGAAAACGCAGCACCGAGAAGCAGAGGGCCTAAGGTAATGACCGTCCAGTATAAAGTGATTTTGGTGGTAAAACGGCGAGGCTTGTAAACTTTAAAGATGAAATTCAGACTGCTTTCTATGGTGGAGAGCATTAAAATCGCGGTGATGGCGATACCGACCACGCCGATGGTAGTTAAGCCGGCCGTGGCATTGATGAATTCTGAAAAGTATTGGGAAACTTCCTGTTCAATTGTCGGGACAAAGTTGGCCAGCAGAAATTCTTTGATTTGTTCTTTTACACCGTCAAAAACCGGAAAGGCGGAAAAAATCGCCAAACCGATGGCAAACAGCGGAACAATGGCAATCAGCGATGTGTAGCTTAATGAGGCGGCAACGCGAAAAATTGTGTCGTTTTGAACACGTCTGGCCAGAAAATAAATAAACTCCCTGGTAATTGTTATTCCTTTTTTTAAACGGCTGCGGAAAGATGCGGGAAGTTTAGTTTTGAAATACATACTCAGCTCTCAAAAAAAATTGTTTACAAAGGTTTTTAAATTTTATAAATAGTCTATATAAATTTTGATTTAATATATTTAATTTTTTTTATAAAGAAAAGGAAAATATTATGACTTCACCTTTAATGGCCGGCAAAAAAGGTCTGATTATGGGCCTGGCTAATGATAAATCCATTGCATGGGGTATTGCTCAGGCTTTGAATTCTCAAGGAGCCCAAATTGCAATCTCTTATCAGAATGAGGCTTTGGAGAAAAGAGTTAGACCGCTTTCCGAACAGCTTGATAATGAGCCGATGTTGATTAAGTGCGATGTTTCCGACTCAGCCAGTGTGGAAGCCTGCTTTAAAGAATTAGGTGAAAAATGGGGTAAAATCGATTTTGTTGTTCATGCGATTGCTTTTTCCGATAAAAACGAATTAAAAGGCAGAACAATTGATACAACTTTGCCAAACTTCCTGAATACAATGCATATTTCCTGCTATTCCTTCTTGGAAGCTTGCCGTTGTGCCGCTCCGATCATGAATGAAGGCGGATCAATCGTTACTTTGACATATCTCGGCGGTGAGAGATGTTTGCCGAACTATAATATTATGGGTGTTGCCAAAGCCGCTTTGGAAGCTTCTGTCCGTTATGCCGCCGTTGATCTCGGTGTTCAGGGGGTGAGAGTTAACGCGATCTCCGCCGGTCCGATTAAGACTTTGGCCGCTTCCGGTATCGGTGATTTCCGCAAGATTTTGCGTTGGAATGAACTAAATGCTCCGTTGAAGCGTAATGTTACTCAGGAAGAAGTCGGTATGGCTGCTTTGGGTCTGCTTTCTCCTATAGGTACCGGAATTACCGGTGAGGTTCTGCATGTTGACGCAGGTTACCATATTACCGGTATGGTTGCTTTGGACAATGCTCACGAATCCGGAGCCGTTTTATCCGAGTTCTAAGATTTGTCTTGAGTTTTCAATAAGTAATCTTTATAATCAGGCCGTTTACAATTTGTCAGTTGTTGCGGCCTTTTTTTGTGAGTAAATGTTTATGGATAATTTTGATAAGCCTTTTCCGGCTCTTGCTATTAAAAAACGGAAACTTGTTGCCGGTAAAATTTTGCTGAAGTCTCTGATTTATGCGTTTGCCATTTTTGGTTTGTTGTTTATTTTGCTGTTGATGATCGTTACGGCTCTCTTGCGGCAAGATGCCGGGGTTGTCGGGGATGTCCCGTCCGTGGGAATTTTGACAATTGATTTTAATGATAATTATCCAGAAGTACGTGCTGATGATTTATTTTCAGAGCTTTCCGAAACTCCCAGCACTTCTTTTTTTGATTTAGTTAAGGCTATTAACGTTGCGGCCTTGGATAATCGAATTAAAGCCATTATCGGAAATGTAAATGAATCGTCTCTTGGTTTATCTCAAATTCAAGAAGTTCGTCGGGCAATTGAAAATTTTCGTCAGACAGGTAAAAAGGCTTATTTGTATTCTACCGGTTTTGGCAGTTTTGGCGGCGGAACTTCCGAGTATTATCTGGCTTCGGCGTTTGATGAAATCTGGATGCAGCCGAATACGGAAGCCGGAATTACCGGTCTGAGCTTTGAAGTGCCGTTTTTAAAAGGAATCTTGAGTAAGGTTGGCGTTCAGGCGGAATTTTACACTCGTTACGAGTATAAAAATGCGGCGGCGTCTTTGCTTAACGACAAGTTGTCTTCCGAATATAAACGAGAATTGGAAAAATTAGGCGGCAGTGTTTATTCGGTTATGAAAAAAGATATTGTTCAAAATCGTCGGATTGATGAAAAACTTTTTGACAAACTGGTCAATAATGCTCCGCTTCCCGCCGAAGATGCTTTGTCGGCCGGATTGATTGATTATATAGGGTACAAGCCTGAATTGATTGAGAAAGTTGTTGATGGTACCAAAGGTAAAATGATTAATGTTTGGGATTATGCTTCAAGTTTTTCCTCCGGATACCGCAAACTTCCGACCGTGGCTTTGGTCGTTATCGAAGGGGTGATAGCCGAAGGGGAAAGCTATGCCAATTCTCTTAAGGGAGAATCCGTGTCCGGAGCGGATACGGTTGTGAAACAGCTTGATGAAATTCTCAGAAACAAAAATGTTAAAGCTTTGGTTGTTCGGGTCAACAGTCCGGGCGGAAGTTATACCGCATCTAATGAAATTTGGTATGCGATTAAACGGATCAAAGAGAAGAAAAAAATTCCGGTTGTTGTTACTCAGGGAAATTATGCGGCCAGCGGCGGTTATTTCGTATCCATCGCCGGAGATTATATTTTTTCCGAGCCGTCAAGTATTACCGGTTCCATCGGGGTTTTGGGCGGAAAAATGGTTTTGTCCGGTTTGTGGAATAAGCTTGGTGTTCGCTGGGGGGAGGTTAAATTTGGCGATAATGCCGGAATCCTCAGCGTTAACCATAAGTTCAGCCCGAAGGAAAAAGAGATTTTCAATCGTTCTTTAGACAGGGTGTATAAAGATTTTACTCTTAAAGTTTCGGAAGCCCGTCATATTGAAATTACCAAGATGGATAAGATTGCCCGCGGCCGCGTATGGACAGGAATTGACGCTGCGGAAGTCGGTTTGGTTGATGAAATCGGCGGAATCGAGGACGCAATTGTCTGGGCAAAAGAGAAGGCGGGAATCAAACCGACAGACAAGTTTGAAATTGTTTATTATCCGAAGAAAAAAACGCTTTCTGAAAAATTGTCGCAGTTGGTTTCGGGAAATCCGAAAATTTCAGTTAATAAAGTTATGAATGACTTGGGAATTGAGATGAATGATATTAATATGCTAAATCGTATGAAGTATGATTTAATCCTTCCTCCCATGAAAATATCAATGTAAGCAGTTGGAGATAAAAATGGCTATTGATAAAGAAACCGTAAGAAGAGTGGCTTTTCTGTCACGCTTAAAGATTGAAGATGATAAAATCGAGACGACAGAACAGGAGTTTAATAAAATCCTGAACTGGGTTGAACAATTGAAAGAAGTTGATACGGATAATGTAGAACCTTTGGTTTCGGTTAATGACAGTAATATTGTCTGCCGTCGGGATGAGGTTACCGAGGGCAATCAATCTCAAGCGGTTTTGAAAAATGCTCCGATGCAGGAATATGGGTATTTTGTTGTTCCGAAAGTTGTTGAATAAGGCAGGATTGAAAATGAGCGACTTAACTAAATTGACAATTGCCGAAAGTCTGGCAGGGTTGAAGAAGAAAGAATTTTCCGCAACCGAACTGACAAAAGAATATATCAAATCCATGGAAGAAAACAGAAGGCTGAATGCTTATGTTTTGGAAACTCCCGAAAAAGCTTTGGAACAGGCGGCAAAATCCGATGAAAAATATCAAAACGGGACGGCCGGAGTGTTGGAAGGTATTCCTTTGGGAATTAAAGACCTGTTTTGCACAAAGGATATTCGCACAACGGCTTGTTCTCATATTCTCGACGGTTTTGTTCCTCAATATGAATCGACGGTTACGCAAAAGCTTTTGGATGCGGGTGCTTCGTTTTTAGGTAAGCTGAACATGGATGAATTTGCCATGGGCGGCAGCAATGAGACCAGTTATTACGGTCCGGTTGTCAATCCGTGGAGTAAAGATAAAGATTTGGTTGCCGGCGGATCTTCCGGCGGTTCGGCAGCCGCAGTTTGTGCCAATATGTGTGCCGCCGCTACGGGAACGGATACCGGCGGTTCAATTCGTCAGCCGTCTGCCTTTTGCGGTATTACGGGAATTAAACCGACGTACGGGCGTTGTTCCCGTTATGGCATTATGGCTTTTGCATCTTCTCTGGATCAAGCCGGTCCGATTGCAAAAGATGTTCGCGATTGTGCGATTATGCTGAAAGTTATGTCCGGTTATGATGCAAAAGATTCTACATCAGCCCGGGTTGATGTTCCGGATTTTGAAAGCTTTTTGAATCAGGATATTAAAGGATTAAAAATCGGTATTCCGGCGGAGTATCGTCCGGAAGGCCTAAATGAAGAAATTGCCTCTTATTGGGATAAAGGTATTGAAATGCTCAAATCCAGAGGGGCTGAAATTGTCAATATTTCTTTGCCGCATACCAAGTATGCCTTGGCAACTTATTATATTATCGCTCCGGCGGAAGCTTCTTCCAATTTGGCTCGTTATGACGGTTTGCGTTATGGTTTGAGAGTTCCGGGAAAACATCTGGACGATATGTATATCAACAGTCGTACGGAAGGTTTCGGCAAAGAAGTTAAACGCCGTATTATGATTGGTACTTATGTGTTGTCTGCCGGATATTATGACGCTTATTATCTGAAGGCTCAGAAAGTTCGTCGTCTCATCCGTGAGGATTTTATCAGAGCGTTTGAAAAATGCGATGTTATTTTGACTCCGACGGCTCCGACAGCGGCATTTCCTATCGGAGACAAGTCTATGCAGGAAAATCCTATCAATATGTATTTGAACGATGTTTTTACGGTATCGGTCAGCTTGGCCGGTCTTCCGGGAATGAGCCTGCCAATCGGATTGTCTAAAGACGGATTGCCTTTGGGTTTACAAGTTATCGGCAGAGCTTTTGATGAAGGAACGGTTTTCAAGGTGGCAAGTGCTTTGGAAACAGATGCAAAATTTGTGAGGAAATAAGAAATGGCAGAATATGTTATAGAAACAGCAAAAGGAAAATGGGAAGTTGTTTGCGGTTTGGAAATTCACTGTCAGATTATTTCCAAGTCAAAAATGTACAGCGGAGCTTCAACAGAGTTCGGTGCCGATGCCAATGAGCATGTTTCGTTTGTGGATGCGGGAATGCCGGGAATGTTGCCTACATTGAATATGGAATGTGTGCATCAGGCGGTTAAAACCGGTTTGGGTTTGAATGCAAAGATTAACAAGTATTCGGAATTTGCCCGTAAAAACTATTTTTATGCGGATTTGCCGCAGGGGTATCAGATTACTCAATTTAAATTTCCGATTGTCGGGGAAGGAAAAGTCAGCATAGATTTGTCTGACGGAACCGTAAAGGAAATCGGCATTGAAAGAATGCATATTGAACAAGATGCCGGAAAGTCTTTGCATGATATTGCTCCGGACAAGACTTTTATTGACTTAAACCGAGCCGGTGTGGGGTTGATGGAAATTGTTACCAAGCCGGATTTCCGTTCTCCGGAAGAAGCCGGTGCCTTTTTGAAAAAACTGCGGTCTATTCTGCGTTATCTGGGAACCTGCGACGGTAATATGGATGAAGGTTCAATGCGTTGCGATGTTAACGTTTCCGTTCGTCCATATGGTTCCGACGAATTACGAACCCGTTGCGAAATGAAGAATGTCAACAGTATGAAGTTTGTGATGCAGGCAATTGAAAATGAGGCCAAACGTCATATTGAAGTCTATGAAAACGGTGGAAAAATTGAACAGGAAACCCGACAATTTGATCCGGTTAGCGGACAAACGAAAGTTATGCGTAAGAAAGAATTTGCTCATGACTATCGTTATTTTCCGGAACCGGATTTGTTGCCGTTGCAATTGGATGATGCTTATATTGAAAAAATCCGCTCGGAAATGGTGGAACTCCCAGACGCCAAAAAGGCACGCTTTGTCAAAGAGTTGGGGTTGACGCCTTATGATGCCATGGTTATCTGCGAGAACAAAGAAACAGCAGCTTTCTTTGAAAAAGCTGCCGAAGGAAGAGATGCCAAAAAGGTTGCTAACTGGTTGATGGGCGATTTCTTTGCCATGTTGAATGACAAAAAGCTGGAATTGAAAGATTCTCCAGTCAGTGCCGAAAATCTCGGAAAATTGGTGGATTTAATCAGTAAAGACGTTATTAACGGAAAAACTGCCAAAGATGTGTTTGTGATGATGGCTGACACGGGAAAATCTCCGGAAACAATCGTGGAAGAGAAAGGTCTGAAACAAGTTACGGATACCGGAGCAATTGAAGCTTTGGTTGATGAGGTTATTGCTTCGTCTCCGGAAAATGTTGCCGCATATCAGGGCGGAAAAGTCGGCTTGTTCGGTTGGTTTGTCGGACAAGTCTTGAAAAAATCGCAAGGCAAGGCTAATCCGGGAATTGTTAACAAGCTCCTGAAAGAAAAATTGGGTTAATTATCATTGATATTGGAGGACGTTATGGATTTTCTCTCTTTTTTGAAAAGTTACAAAGCTTATAATGAAGAAGAGGAGGCGGAACGTCAGTCTTTTATTCAGTTTTTGGAAGCGTTTGGTGATAAGTCTTACGACAGAGATAATCTGGTTGGGCATTTTTCGTCTTCCTGTTGGATTGTCAATAAAGAGAGAACCAAGGCTTTGATGATTTTTCATAATATGTATAAGACTTGGGCTTGGGTCGGCGGTCATGCAGACGGAGATAAAGATTTATTGCATGTTGCACTGAAAGAGACAGAGGAGGAAACAGGCTTAAAAACGGTTAAGCCTGTTTTTGAGAAACCGATAGATTTGAATGTGATGGTCGTTCATAATCACTATAAACGCGGTAAATTTGTTCCCAGACATTTGCATCATAATCCGGTTTATTTGCTTGAAGCTGATGAAAATGAGCCGATACGTATTAAAGAAGATGAAAATTCGGATATTGCATGGCTTGAGTGTGATAAGATAAATGATTATGTATCAAATGAATATACCAAAGTTTATTATAACCGAATTATGGAAAAAATCAGAAAAAAGGGATTGTAATGTTTGGTGCCGTTATCGGGGACATTGTCGGTTCGGTTTATGAATGGAATAATATTAAAACAACTGATTTTCCATTGTTTTCCAAAGATTGTATTTTTACGGACGATACGATACTGACTGTAGCGGCGGCTGATTGGGTTATGAACGGAGGAAAACCGGAAGATGTTCTTCGTCGTTGGGGAAAAAAATATGTCGGAGAAAACAAATTCGGTAAAAACAGTTTCGGTCCCGGTTTTCAGAAATGGCTTGAAAATGAAGATATGGGGCCTTATCAAGCCAATACCAACGGTTGTGTTATGCGAGTCAGTCCGGTGCCGTTTCTAATCCGCAACAGAAATACGGCACTGCAGAAAGCGGAAGAACTGACTAATGTTACTCATAATCATCCAGACAGTATTCGAGCCGTGCGGGCTTATGTGGATGTGATGTTGCAGGCTTTTAGCGGGGAAACGCCGGAAAATATGAGACGAATGTTAGAAGTAAATTACGGGTATGATATGTCGCGTTCGGTTGAAGAAATTCGTCGAGTATCGGGAAAATTCATCTATACTTGTAATTATTCCGTTCCGCAGGCAATGATTTGTGCTTTGGAGGCAAATTCTTTTGAAGAAGCACTCCGAAATGCCGTGTCGTTGGGCGGAGACAGCGATACCATAGCCTGTATGAGCGGAGCCATCGCTGAAGCCCGTTTCGGAATCCCGCAGGATATAGGGCTTAATGCTTTGAAATATATTGACAGGGATATTTGCGGCATTTTGAAAAATATGTATGAATTTCAAAGTGAAAGAATGAATATGGTTTTGAAAAACAAGGGCAGGAAAAGCAGATGACAGCGATGATTATGCAAGGGACGTTAGCGGCTTTATTTACCAGTTTGTTTGCCGGATTGGGCGGTTTTTTGGTTTATGTAAAAAAAAGTTACAGCAGAGATAATATTAATTTTTTGCTTAATGTTGCTGCCGGAATTATGTTGGCATCCTCTTTTTTCACGCTTTTAGTTCCGGCCGCCGACAGGGTTGTGGAAATGCCTTTGGGAAAATATTGGGGAGCAGGGCTTTTGGTAATTTCTGTTTTGTCCGGTATGGGAATGGTTGGGATTTTACATGCCGTTTTGCCGCATGAACATGAAATTTCCGGTCATCACGGAATGCAGATGGATTTAAGAAGTTCCTGGCTTTTTGTGATAGCCATCGCTATTCATAAGTTTCCGGAAGGGTTGGCCGTAGGTGTAGCTTATGCCGGAGAGCAGTTGTATAATCCGAGATCTTTGGCTATCGGTATCGGTTTGCAAAATATTCCGGAGGGATTGATGGTTTCCGTATCTCTTATGGCAATTGGTTTTTCCCGATTAAAAGCAGCTTGGTTTGCCACCATGACGGGATTGATGCAGCCTTTGGGAGCCTTTATCGGGGTTGTCGGAGCCGGTTGGAGTATGGCTTTTGTTCCGTTTGGAATGGCTATGGCCGGCGGAACCATGTTGTTTGTGATTATTAATGAAATTATACCGGAGACCTATACAAATAAGGAAAATGAAAAGCATACCATAGCAATTATGCTGGGGTTTGTTCTTATGATGTTTATGAGTATTGTTCTTGATTAAAATAACCGTCATAAAAGTGCAAAAAAGTTATTGACGAGCAAGAAAAGATAATATACATATTACAACCGTACCACGGAGAGTTGGCAGAGTGGTAATGCAGCGGATTGCTAATCCGTCATCGTGAATAGCGATGCACAGGTTCGAGTCCTGTACTCTCCGCCACTAAAAACCGTTCCTTAGGGAACGGTTTTGTTTTAGGTATATGGAGAATTGAGTTAATGTTTAATTTTTTTAAGTTGTTTTTTGCTCGAAAGCAATTTTATCAAAGTAAAGAAACTGTAAAACTTCAGCTTGAAAAAGATGAGAGATATAATTTATACTTAAATTTGCGAAAAGAGTATTATGAGTGTGAAGCCCGAGAACAGGATAAGGCTGATGCATTAATGGTTAACGGAGCTTTGACTTTTATGGCTGTTGCCTTTACTTATGTCGGGTTGCAAAAAGGTTGTCGTTTTGATTGGACTTTTTTCTATTATGCTCTTTGTTCTGATATTTTATGCTTGTTAGGTTGTTTCTTTTCTTTTAAATTTGTTGTCTGGGATGTTCAGGCATGTCGTCCAGAGTTAGACGAATGTTATGGAAAAGGCGGGGATTTGAGTGAGCCAATAGAAAGTTGGTATTATAGTAAAGTTGATTTTTTAAATAATTTTGCTATGATGTTTTTTGTCATATCAATTATTTGTTTTGGTATTTTTGTCGGGCAAACTTCTGAGAATATTTTTCTGAATAAATCCGAGAAAACAATTGTTGATGCTGATGTTACACAGAAAGAAGAAAAAAATGAAATTCAAATTGTTAAGGAATTTGGAAATATGGATAAAAAAGTTGGAAAGAAAAAGATTTTGACGGAAGGCAGCAAAAAACCTCGTCCGCCTAAACCGAAGAAATAGAGATATTCTAGGTAAACGTTGGATATTCTCTGTAAACACTTAGTGGTTACGTAATAAGAAAAAGCTGTTCATTAATGAACAGCTTTTTGTTTTGAACGAATCTTTGCTTTGGACAAAAAATAGTTTCGGCTTAGTTTTTTTATTATACATACTAAATTTTACAGCTTATTTTCTTGAATATTTTTGTCTGTAAATCAGTGTGTTATTTTGAAATTTGGTAAAATTTCAGATTTTTGTATATTTTTTGATTTTTTTCTGGTATATTACTGCGAGCAAAAATGTAAGGAATGTATATGAAGAAGATAATTTCTGCCATAGAAGCCGGAAAGCTTATTTGTGATGATGCCTCTGTTATGATTGGCGGTTTTTTGAAATGCGGCAGTCCGGTTAAAGTTATTGACGAAATTGTTAAAAATAATATTAAAGGTTTGACGCTTATTGCCAATGATACTTGTGTTCCTGATTCAGACAGGGGAAAGCTGATTGTCAATAAATGTGTTAAAAAGGTTATTGCCGGGCATATCGGCACCAACCCCGAGACCGGACGTCAGATGAACGCCGGAGAATTGGAAGTGGAACTTGTTCCTTTGGGAACTTTGGCGGAGAGGGTTCGTGCAGGCGGAGCCGGTTTAGGCGGATTTTTAACGCCGACAGGGGTCGGCACCGTGGTTGAAGAGGGTAAGCAAACCATGGAAATCGATGGGAAGAAGTATATTTTGGAAAAGCCGTTGAATGCTGATTTTGCCATTATTTATGCCAACAAAGTTGACAAGTTCGGCAATGTATTTTTGCACGGAACAACCAGAAATTTTAATGAAGTTATGGCAACTGCTGCCAAAACGGTTATTGTTGAGGCTGATGAGATGGTTGAAGGCAGTTTAAATCCCGATGATGTAACAATTCCGGGAGTTTTTGTGGATTATATCGTTTTATAAGGTGAGACATGGAATTATCTAAAGAAAAAATCAGAGAAATTATTGCCAGCAGAGTCGCTAAAGAACTTTCTGAAGGAGATGTGGTTACTCTGGGTATCGGTCTTCCGACCGAGGTGGCTAATTATGTTCCGAAGGACATGCATATTATGTTTCAATCTGAAAACGGGCTTGTCGGTGTCGGACCAAAGCCTACGGCAGAAACCTATGACAGGGATATTACCAATGCCGGCGGAACTGTGGTCGAAGTTAAAGAAGGCGGAGCTTTTTTTGATTCGGTCATGTCTTTTACCATGATCAGAGGCGGACATGTTGATGCTACGGTTTTGGGAGCCTTGGAAGTTGATGAAGAAGGTAATTTGGCAAACTGGATGATTCCGGGAGCTTTTGTTCCGGGGATGGGTGGTGCTATGGACTTGGTTGTCGGAGCCAAAAAGGTGATTGTTGCTATGGAGCATACTTCCAAAAACGGTCCGAAAATCGTCAAAAGATGTACTTTGCCATTGACCGCTGCTAAAGAAGTAGATTTAATCATTACCGAGCGTTGTGTTATCAGTGTAGAGAAAGAAGGTTTGGTTCTTAAAGAAATTAATCCTCTGTTTTCATTAGATGATGTTTTATCTACTATTTCAGCTGATTTAATTGTTCCTGACGAATTTACTCGGATTGCTGCTTAAGTTTTTGTACTTTTTGTATAAAACAGGGGCTTATCCTTTCTTGATTGTTTTTGTCAAAAGTGTTATAAATGTATTGAATATACATTTATAGGACTGATGATGAAAAAACGAACAATCAAAAGAGGATTAGCTACAATTTCGGCTACAATGTTGTTAGGTGTTTCCAGAACGGCGATGTTCAATGTCGCCGATAAGTTTGATATTAGTGATTTTCCTCAAAAAGAAGTTGTTATTCAGGGCGATACAGTTTCTATGCAAGACTTTTACGATAGGTTGTCATATACGAGGAAAGGCTGGGTTTATAAAAATGAGGATGGAAAGTCTTTAAATGTTGATAGTTTGAGCAGCTTTGTACCGAAAGATTCTTTAAATCATTTAGCTTATTTAAGTGCAAAGCGGGTGAACCGCATTGATACAGTGCATGTTAAATATGTAGATAATACTTTTAAGCGGAAAGAAACGGGGAAATATACAAAAAATCCTCAGGATTCTGCGATAATTTATCAGCTTGGGAGTATGGATAGTTTGGTTAATATGCCATCTATGGGAATATGTAACTGGGGAAAGATAACCATCAGAGAGTTTCGGGCTGATAATAAGGAACTTCAAGAAAAAGTCGATGTTTATAATGATGAATATAATAAAACTTATGATCATGAAGAATGGCACTATCAAAATGGTGTTAAGGGAATACAAAGAGCCGGTCAAAGTTATGAAAATAAATTTGTTGAAGTTTGTATGGATGAAGTTTCTGCTAATCTGAGACAATTTTTATCACAAAGAAAAAGTTATTTTGAGCATGGAAAAGATTTGAAACGGATTACTCCTCGGTTTAAGTTTTATTCGGATTTGATAAAAGAGGGGAAATTGACGCCTGTTGAAAAAATGTCTTCGGAAGAGGCGGAAATAATTGCTAATGGTGTTTTTGATGCTTGGATGAAGGATAAATTCGATTTATATGCGAAAAAGAGTGTTTGTCGAACTAAACATATTCTTTCTAAGACTAATTATAATGGAGCATTGGAAAATAAGGAACGTCATCACTCATTGATGACAGCTTGTTTTACGGTGGATGGGCAAGATTATTATCAATATATTGCTCACAGAGAACAAGAAATGAAAGATCGTTTGTCGGAGAAGGATAAACAATTGTTTAAAGCCCTTCTTAAATTAAAACGCAAAAAAATGACTTATTTTGATAAGTTGGAAAAGAACAGAAATGAAAAGGGGCGGACAGCCTACAATATTTTTCTGGCTAAAAATAAAATTAAAAGTATATTTCGTTAATTTAGCGGGACAGGTGTAAAATAGGGTGAGGTTTTCCCGAATCATCCAGTTCGTCTCTTGAAATGATTTGAAATCCCCAATGTTGATAAATGGCCAAAGCACGCGGATTTTCTTCATTTACGTCAATTAATTTTATGTCAGGGTTTTGTAAGGCAAAAGAGATTAATTCTTTGCCAATTCCCATACCGATATAATTCGGATGAATGAAGAGCATTTCCACTTTGTTTTCGGAAAGTCCGATAAAGCCGCTTAACATGGTTTTATCATATATTCCCCAAAGTTTGAGGTGAGAAAGTCCGTATTTGAGAATACATGTTTTGTAAAATTTAATCTCTTTCGGTTTTAGAAAATGATGTGTTGCCGCAACGGATTTTTCCCAAGTACCAAGGACGTTCTCGTAATCTTTCTCAGAAAGTTCGATAATCATCAAGGTTATCCGTTGCAGAAACGTTTGATTGTGGTCATGACTTTTAAATAATATTCTTCGCTGTGCGGAACAAAGTCTGAAACAGTTACGGAACCGGTATGCGGGAGGTATTGATTGTCATCATTTTTCATTAATCCGGTTACAAAAACTTTTTCCACTTTATGGTTAAACAGGTTAATCAGGTCATCGACGGAGGCTTCAATAATTCCGTCAACTTCTTCCGGTTGGAGTTTTAGGTTAGAAATGTTTTTGTCTGTTTCAAACAGATAGGTATGTGCAAATTCACAATTGTTTTCCGGAGATATCTTTTTAGAGGTAAAAAGTTTGGTCAGATTTTCGGGAGCGATTTTCAGGCCGATTTCTTCTTCTGCTTCACGAATACCGTCTTTGGGTTTTTCTCCCGTTTGAAGATGTCCGGCTACGGAGGTGTCCAGAAGGCTCGGATAACAGTCTTTTTCTTTGCTTCTTAGTTGCAGCCAGACACGATGATGTCCGTCGGAGGCTTTTTTCACAATCCAGCAATGAAAAGTCATGTGCCAAAGACCTTCTTTGTGAGCCTGTGATTTGGCAGCCGTTCCGAGCAAGTTCATATTTTCGTCATAAATATCAATTAATTCGTCAGCCATATCTAACTCCTTATTCTGCCAAGTAAATTCTGCCTTCAACGTTTTTACCGTTTTCTTGTCTCAAAATTATTTTTTTATCTTTGATATGAGTGTAACCGGTGCTTTTTAACAAATCATTAATGTAATCGGGGTTGTGTTGGCAACGTCCGGTCTCAGAAAGTGAAAAATCGGGAATTTGTCGGTTTTCTTCAATGGAAAAAGCCAGACGGGAAGGGAAAATCATCTGAAAAATGTCATTCAAGTCTCCGATATAGCCGAAAACATCAGCGGCAATGAACAGGTCGGCGTCTGGTTTGTTTTGCAAAAATTCTTTGATTCCGGAATGAATCAGTTCTTTGTAGATTCCTTTTCTTCCGGCTTTTTCGAGCATTTTTTCGGAGATATCCACGCCGATAAGTTCGGTGCTAGCGGTTTTATAAGCTTCGCCAACAAGCCCCGTGCCACATCCAAGATCCACAACGGTACCTTTAACATCTCCCGTAAGGTTTCTAAGCTCTCGAACAACGTTGTAACCAATATTTTTGAGAACCAACTCATAATTATCAGCGAAAGTGTCAAAAAGCTTTTGGCTATAAATTTCAGTATCCGCAATTTTTTCTCCTTTGAGTGAGGCGGTTGTGTGGTGGGCAAAAACATTCTCAGGGGATTGCTTTAACCAGTTTTCTGCAATTTTTAAGGCTTTTTCTTTGTCGGAACGGCTGAGAAGGATAATCGTTTCGGCAATGTTTACGGAAAACTCTTCCTGTTCCGGTTTCTTGAGCAAAGCATTGAAGAACAAGCCCAAGGCTTCTTCGTATTCTCCGAAGTCTTTTAAAATAATGCCCAGATTGTTGCTTATTTCCGGAATATTCGGGTTTAAAATGACGGCATTGCGATATTCTTCCAATGCTTCGTGCAGACGTTTTTCCCGGTAAAGCATGTCCGCATAATTCAATCGAGCGTCAATGTCATTAGGATTCAAATCCAGAGCTTTTTTATATAACGGTTCGGCTCGGTCGAAATTTCCGTCTTCGCTCTCGATATTGGCCAGATTTATCAGGGCAGGGACTGTTTCTCCCAAAGACAAGGCTTCTTTGAATTTTTGTTTGGCAGAGTGGGTTTGTTTTTGTGTAAGCAAGATTGTGCCAATCCGGACTTTGATTTCGGCATTGTCGGGAGCCAGTTGTTCCGCCTGTTTGAAATAATGCAAGGCTTCGTCCAAACAGCCGTTGTTAAAATTTATTTCCCCAAGATAAAAGAAGACCAGCGGTTCACTGCTGAATTTTATACTCAAATCTTTTAATGCGGAAATGTCTTTTTTCATCATTGCCAGATTTAACAGCGGTTCGGCATAAGCGTTATCCAGTTGTATGGCTTGTTTATATGCTTTTTCGGCTTGTTCTGGTTGATTAAGGTTTTCATATATGCTGCCGATGTTGTTATATGCTTCCTTGAGATTCGGTTTCAGAGCCAGGGCTTTATTATATGCGTCCAAAGCTTCCACGGGTTTTCCCCAAAGGTTTAAGGATACGCCTAAATTAAAATAAAACGGGGCAAAGTCCGGAGATTGGTTGATCGCTTTGGTGAAAAGAGCCGCTGCTTCTTCATGAATGCCTTTGGCTTGAGCAATCAATCCTAATAGGTTGAGTACGTCGGGATGCTGGGGAGCGGTTTCCAAAATCTGACGGTAAATTTGCTCGGCTTCATTTAAATAACCTTCTTCATGAAGCCGGACAGCCCGCTGAAACAATAAATCATAACCCATGAAATTTCTCCTGCCGCATATTGTAAGCATAAAGGATAGAAAAATCCAGAGGTCTGTGTAAAATTTTGCTTGAAATTATGGAAAAAATGTAATAAATTGCCGATACTTTCGGGAAAGTGGGCAGAAAATGTCCCGTTTGGCGTTTAAGAACCAAAACTACCGAGACAATAATGTTAATAAAAAAATAAAAGGAAAATTTTAATGAAAAGTATTGTTTCAGCAAAGAAAAAGACAAACCGTCGTTATGGTGCGAATTTGTGGGGCGATCCGAAAAGCCCTTTAAACAAAAGAGAATATGCTCCGGGTCAACATGGTCAGAGAAGAAAAAAACAGACTGACTATGGTGAGCAATTGTATGCAAAACAAAAATTGAAAACATATTATGGCAACATTTCCGAGAAACAGTTCCATAAATATTATGTTGAAGCTATCAGAAGAGCAGGCGATGCCGCCGAAAACCTTATCGGTTTGTTGGAATCCCGTTTGGACAACTTGGTTTACAAAGCTAAATTTGCTTCAACCGTATTTGCTGCTCGTCAGTTCGTAAACCACGGTCATGTTACCGTTAACGGCAAAAAAGTTAACATTCCTTCTTATATGGTTAAAGTTGGCGATGTTATTGAAGTTCGTGAGAAATCCAAACAGCTTCCTATCGTTATTGCAGCTGTTGAAGCTTCTACCAGAGATGTTCCGGGATATTTGGAAGTAGATAACAAAAAATTGACAGCCAAATATTCGTTTATGCCTAAGTTTGACGATGTTCCTTATGGTGCTGTTATGGAACCAAACCTGGTTATCGAATTCTACTCAAGATAAGAACTTTTCTTGTCAGTTCAAATCCCCGAGACCTGTGCAAGTCCGGGGATTTTTGCTTTAAATATCATTTTTTTTATGTTTATATGTTGGGTAGTAGATGTTGTTTTTGTAACAAGGATATAAAACAAATGCATGATGTTATTATTGATGCTCCAAATCAAACGATTTCGATAAAAAATAAAAGACTCGGAAGACCGAGAAAAAAACGCAATTGGGGCGTATATTTGTTTGATTGGCTGGTTAAGGGGCTGATGCTGTCATTGCTTCTCAGTATTAATTTTGTTTTATATTCAACATCCGGAAATTATAAACTTTTTCCTTCCGATTATATGCTTGCTCCTGAAATATTATATATATTGGCAGGGATATTCAGCGTTGTTATCGGAATTTTGTTTTTGGTTTCATTTTCTTCGTTTTTTCAAAATTTAATCAGCTCTTTTGTTGTGGCCGGTTTTGTTTTGGCGATGTTAAACCAATTCGCGTTATTTGATAAAACATCTATTCTTGCGGTTTGGGCGGAACAATATTTCGGGGCCGGTCCGGCTCAATATTTTGTGGGAATTTCACATATTGTTTTGGCGGTTGCCGCCGGGGTTTGTTTTTTTGTTTTTCTGGTTATGGCATCTAATCAGAATATTGCCTATTTTACGGGTATCTTATTGATTGTTTTTGTCGGAATACTGGCTGATGCGTATTTGCTGAAAGATAAGCAAGAAGCTTATAAAGTTGTTTATGACAATAAACTTCAGGGAGAGCAGGAAAAAGGCAAAAAATTTATTTATATCTTTTTGCCGAACGCGGCCGGATATAATTATCTGGAAGATATGAAAGAAACAAACACCAATTCCGACACTATCCAGAAAACAATGGATATTATGCTGGCTTTTTATGCCAAAAATAATTTTATGTTCTATCCGAATGCATATGTTACGGAATTGGATCCGTTTATGAATATGGTAAAAAGCTTTAATAATATAAACAAAAAAGAAGCGGAAGCTTTCACTCTTAAAAACGTAATGATGAACGGGTATTGGAATTTTGACAATATCAGCGACGAGTATGTCTATTTGAAAGACAATCATTTATTTGATACGTTTCGTAAAGCCAAATACCGGATTTCGGCTTATCAATCCCGGGGAATTGACATGTGCCATAAAAACAATGAAATCGCCGTGGATAAATGTGTCGAAAAAGTTAATACTCCGATTAACTTTGATGTTTTGAATGTTTCCGAAACGGAAAAAATAATTGTTTTATTTTCGCAATGGATAAACAGTACAGGTTTATTCCCTGATAGATCAATGCTTTATACCTTGCTAAAAGCCGTTACAAATTCAGATGAACTTCCTCTGGTCGGAATACCTTATGACGGTTTGTATGTGGTTGATTCTCTTAATTCTCTGGATATGGCTGCAGAGGATATTCTTAGAGACAAAGGCAACAGGGCATATTTTGTGTTTGTTGACTTACCGTCAGATATGTTTGTTTATAATGAATTCTGTAAAGTAAAAAATCCGTCTAAATGGCTGGCAATGGAAAGTCTTCCGTGGATAGTCAACAAAAACCTTTATAACAAGAGAAATGCCTATATGGAACAGACGGAATGTTTGTATGGTAAATTGGAAGAGTTTCTGGGGAAGCTTAATAAAAACGGAAAACTTGACGATTCAGTCATTGTTATTCAGGGTGTGAGTGGTGCGGATGATTTACGCAATGTTCTTGATACCAGAAACTTTGTGGCTGATTTTAAAAATAAACGTATGGTTACCATGGCTATTCGTGATCCTTTGAAGAAGAAATTTTCTTTGGACTATGATGTTTGTTCGGCTTCGGATATTGTTAAACAATATTTATATAAGAAGGGAAAATGTCAGGAATTAGCATTTATGGAAATGCATGACGGTGCCAAAAATGAAATTAAAGATGCATTAAAGGAACTGACTGTTTCTCAGGAAAACTTAAATAAGGCAATGGTTGTGTTTGACAGTTGGTATAAAGATTGGGAGAAAGCTAGCAAAATCAAAGTGGCACCTAATTTATTGAAATCAAGATTGACACCTCCGGGATTTGTTCCAAAAATGCAATTGCCTGAAAATGAGCCGGAAACGGCAAATGATAATTCTGAGGCTGTTCCTGCCAAAGGTGCTGCTGAAGAGGAAAATGCAGCAGAAGAAGAACAGGTAACGGATATTGTCGAAGAAGTTAATCTCGGAGAAGTCAAGGTTTTGGAAAAACCGGTTGAGATTGTTCCGGAAGATGAGGTTCAGGATTTTGGCAGTATGATGGCTAATGAGCCGATTGAGGAGGACAGTTCTCTGCCGGCAAATGATAATTCAAGTAAAGTGTTGGAAGAGGCGGCTACAAAATAGTTTCGGAATGATGGTTTTGTTTGCAAAGGCTAAGAGTAAAATATTTGGAAAAATTTCTCCTATAACCCAACGGAGAATACATGCTTTCAAAAAAAATAAACGGGCATATTTTAGCTTTGTGATGTTTGTAATTATCTTTCTTTTAAGTTTGTGTTCTGAATTAATTTCAAATGATAAACCATTGATTCTAAAATATAAAAATTCTTTTTATTTTCCGACTTTTGTTGAGTATTCCGATGCTGATTTTGGCGGGGATTTTCCAACATCGGCAGATTATAAAGATCCGTACCTCAGTCATAATATTCGAGAAAACGGCTGGATGGTGTTTCCGTTAATACCGTTTTCATTCAATACTGTGGATTATGAGTTGGATGTTCCGGCTCCCGCTGCTCCAAGCAAAACGCATTGGTTAGGGACTGATGAGGAAGGGCGGGATATTTTGGCCAGAGTGCTGTATGGATTGAGGTTATCCATTGTTTTTGCGTTTATTTTGACGATTGTTTCTTCTCTTATCGGGGTGTTTGTCGGTGCAATACAGGGATATTTCGGCGGGAAAATAGATATTGTTATGCAACGCTTTTTGGAAATTTGGGAATCTTTGCCGCAGCTGTTTATATTAATTATTGTTTCCAGTATTTTTGTTCCGACGTTTTGGACGCTTTTATTTATTTTGTTGTTCTTTTCCTGGACTAATTTGACAAGTGTGGTTCGGGCGGAGTTTCTGAGAACTCGGAATTTTGAATTTGTACGGGCAGCCAAGGCTTTGGGTGTTGGTAATTTTCGCATTATTTACAGGCATATTTTGCCTAATGCAATTATTGCAACAATTACGTTTGTGCCGTTTATTTTATCGGAAGCGATTGTTTCTCTGACGGCATTGGATTTTCTGGGGTTAGGGCTTCCCTCCGAGTATCCGTCATTAGGAGATTTGGTTCGTCAGGGAAAGGATAACCTTCAGGCTCCCTGGATTGGCATAACCATTTTTATTGTGCTTTCTACTCTTTTGACTTTGCTTATTTTTATCGGCGAAGGGGTGAGGGATGCCTATGATGCAAGGAAGAACAAATAATGCCGTTGCTTGATGTGAAAAGTTTATCAGTCTTTTTTAAGTCAGATTCTGAAAAAGAAGAATATATTCAAGCAGTTAGAAACGTATCTTTTAGTGTGGAAAAGGGAGAGGTTTTAGGAATTGTGGGCGAGTCCGGATCCGGTAAGTCTGTCAGTGCTTTGTCGATACTGGGGCTTTTGCCTTATCCGCGAGCCAGTCATGGGAAGGGGGCATCTATACAATTTCACGGTCAAGAACTGCTTAATGCCGATGAGAAGTTATTGCAGAAGATTAGAGGTAATGAAATATCCTTTGTTTTTCAAGAACCTATGTCATCTTTAAATCCTTTGCATACCATTGAAAAACAGGTCGCCGAAACTTTAATTTATCATCGCGGAATGGGTGTGAAAGAAGCTCAGAAAGAAGTTGTACGTCTGTTAAAAATGACGGGAATAAAAAATGCTCAACAGAGATTGAAGTCATATCCGTTTGAATTGTCCGGCGGGCAGAGGCAAAGAGTGATGATTGCCATGGCGATTGCCAACAATCCGAAATTGCTGATTGCCGATGAGCCGACAACCGCTTTGGATGTTACTATTCAGGCTCAAATTATTGATTTATTGTTGGATTTGAAAAAGAAATTGGACATGTCGATTATTTTTATCAGTCATGATTTGTCGGTTATTCGTAAAATA
Organism: Alphaproteobacteria bacterium; assembly: GCA_048463395.1. Taxonomy (GTDB): domain Bacteria; phylum Pseudomonadota; class Alphaproteobacteria; order RF32; family CAG-239; genus JAGAJR01. The sequence goes on from DBFWPL010000021.1 coordinate 97,164, forward strand.
GCGGATAAAGTATGTGTGATGAAAGACGGTAAAATTGTGGAGCAGGGAAGTGTTGAAGATGTTTTTGAAAATCCAAAATCAGATTATACAAAAACATTAATTAATTCACGTTTGCTTTTGAAAAATAATAAAAAAAATAAATCAGATATTGTGCTGAATGCTAAAAATATATCGGTAGTTTATCCGATGAAAAAGAATTTTTTCGGAAGGGTTACCGAGGTGTTGAAGGCTGTGGATGATGTTTCTCTGTCTTTAGCACAGGGCGAAACTCTGGGAATTGTAGGAGAGTCCGGTTCGGGAAAAACAACATTGGGATTGGCTATTGCCAGCCTTATCCGAAGAGATAAAGGCGAAGTATGTTATAATTTTGCCAAAAGTCCGCAAGTCGGTAGTATGAATGAAAAAAATATCCGTAAAAATATACAAATCGTCTTTCAGGATCCTTACAACTCCTTAAATCCGCGTATGAATATTGAAGAAATTGTTGCTGAAGGTTTAGAAGTGCATTTTCCGGATCTATCGCTTCAGGAAAAAAGAAAACGGATTGTTAAGGTGTTGAAAGAAGTTGGTTTGGGCGGTAAAGTCCTTTCTAAATATCCGCATGAATTTTCAGGAGGACAAAGGCAAAGAATAGCCATAGCCAGAGCTTTGGTTTTGGAACCGGAAATTGTAGTTTTGGATGAACCGACCTCAGCGTTGGATGTTACAATTCAAGTGCAGATTGTTGAGTTGTTGAATAAAATTCAACAAGACAGAAATTTGAGTTATATATTTATTTCACATGATATGAATGCCATTAAAGCAGTTTCTGACAGAGTTGCGGTTATGAAAGACGGAAAATTGGTGGAGCTTAAATCTGCTGTCGAAATTTTTAATTGTCCTGAAAATGATTATACGAGAAAATTAATTGCCGCGTCTTTGTAAATAATTTAGGAAGCTTTGAGACATATTTTATATGAAACTTTTTATTCAGCTCGTTCTGAGCGGTCATTTTGATTTTAACATCAAATTATGCATAATATATATTATGCGACAAATTTGTTGTAATGAAACCGTCTCCTCTTTTATATTATTTCGTCTTTTCAAGGTGTTATTTGTTTTGTCAATAGTTAATGAGTTTTGTGTCGGATATGTTTTTATTGTAAAATTAATTGGTTATGTAAAAATGGACGTTCAGGATGAGCTGAATGTGAATAAACGTATAAAATTACATTTATCTCGTTCTCAGCTCTTTTGCACTGTTGTTAAAGGTATCAAAAAAAAGCTCTGACAATTATCAGAGCTTTTTTAATATATCCGGTTATTTATTGAACAATAATTTTATCAAGTTTAGTAAATATACGACAACGACAAACGCAAAAGCTCGATATGCGATAATAATCATATCCAGCCCGCCCTTCAGGAAGTAATATTGAATGACAAAGGCTGTAATTAAAGCCATACCGATGATGTAAAACCAATATTTTCCGCTTCCCATAAAGATAAAAGCACAGATTGCGGCGGTAATACTGATTTTAGGATCTTTCATGATTGTCAATGTGTTTTGTATGATTGTATCAATTTCTTGAATATGCATGAAAATTCCGGCCAAAATTACGCAGATGGCGATTGCCAGAATTGTTAAATATGTTTGTTTTCTGTTCATCTTTTTACCTCAATTAGAAAATATCATTCAATTTTTATCATTTTGAGGGATTTTTGCTATAAATTTGTTATATTTTACACAGAATTAATGTTTTTTAAGAGTGTTTCCCCTGCTCTGTTTTGTTTTCTCCTCAAAAAAAACACTCCGAAGGTCTTCGGAGTGTTTTGTTGAGGTCGAAGCTGGTTTTAGAATGTATATCTAATACCGGCGGTAACTTCTTGAAGGCTTTTAATGTTGTGAGCACCGATGTAGCTGTAACGGCCCATAATTCTTGCAGACCAGTTTTCAGTCAAGTCATAAGAAGCACCAACACCAACACGATACCCTACTTTTTGTTTGTCGTTATTTCCACCAGGTACTTTAACTTTCATGTTGTAGTTAGCTAAACCAATGGAACCCAACAAGTTGATTTTTTTCTCGCAGCCCATTGGCATATAACCATAAGCATCTAAACCATAAGCATAGAATTCGCTTTTAACTTTACCAGCTTCGCCGTGACGAACTTTTCTTTCACCAGACTGCTGGAAGAAAGCTTCAAGACCCGTATAATCACTCATTTTCACACCGGCATTAACAATACCAGAGTTGTAATCTTTTTTGAATCCGGCATCTTTTTTGATGTCGCCGTGAGAATAAGCATAATCCAAACCAACATAAGGCTTCATTTCAGCACTCAAATCCATTGCGTTGGCACCAAAAGAGAAAAGACATGCAGCACTTGCTAAAAGTAATGTTTTTTTCATCATTTAAACTCCATTTATAAATAGGTTTAGTTAATTAACATCATCAAAAAATAGGCTTTGATTTCTAAAAACTGATGTTTTTTTCAGTTTCTGAGTGTTACATAATATTGGATAATTTGTTTTAAAGGGTGTGATGAAAAATTTTTAGTGCTAAAGTATAATAAATTTTTGATTTATATGCTTAAGTATAGGATTTTACGATGGTTTTTGTTTGCCCAGAAAAAAAATGTGCTTTGTGTCCGAGATTGGTTGAGTTCAGAAAAGGGAATATTGCAAAGTTTCCTTCTTATTATAACGGTCCGGTTCCGTCTTTTGGTCCGATTGACGCGGAAGTGCTGATTGTAGGATTGGCTCCGGGGCTAAACGGTGCTAATCAGACCGCCCGTCCTTTTACCAATGATTATGCCGGAGATGTTTTATATCCGATTTTAAAATCTTTTGGTTTTGCCGTCGGAGAATATCAAAAACGTAAAGATGATGGTTTTGAACTTAAAAATGTGCGTGTTACCAATTCTGTCCGTTGTGTTCCTCCTCAAAATAAAGTTACGGGAGATGAGGTTAAAACCTGCGGAAAGTTTTTGATTGATGAAATTAATGACATGAAACAACTAAAAATCATTTTGACATTGGGCAGTGTCGCCCATAATGCCGTGTTGGGCGTTTTGGGATATAAAAAAGCAAGTTTTAAGTTTGCCCATAATGCGGTTCATAAGCTGGAACACCATAATTTGCTTATGGTTAACTCGTATCATACATCCCGTTATAACATTAATACCGGGGTTTTGACTTATGAAATGTTTGAGGATGTTATAAAAAAGATTAAAAATTTGTTGTAATTTTATTGATTTTTGTCTTTTTTCATGGTTTTATAAAGTTCATTTTTTATTTTTTTAGAACTCGTGTGATTATTAACTCTATAAATTCTTTCATATGAAGAAAAATGTATTATTTACGACAACAGTCTTTTCGATTGATGAAAAAGACGGTTTAAGCCGACCTCGTTTTGAGAGATCTTTCATTGCGGCTTTGGAGAAAATGGTTCGCTTTGGCGGAATGTATGTTTGGCCGGACAGAAAATTTGAATATCTGTCTACCCGTCGTGTATTGACTGCAGACGAAACAGCACCAAAAATTGTTTTTGGTGTTCCCTATTCTTATCCTCAGGCAATTGCCACTTTTAATAAAACCTATTTGGATTTTATTGATAAAGGTGAGGAGGAAAATGAGGCTGCCAAGTGTGTTTATAATGCACGTGTCGGCAGGATTATTCCGGTTTCTGAGAATGATATTGTTCTTCCGGAAAGTGTTTTGGAAGGCTTTCTGGGAAAGAGGACGCCAATTTTTGGACAGGGAAAGCAGTCGGTTGTTTTTAGCGACTGTTCTTTTGAACTTGGTATCGGGTCTCAACTGAAATCTGTTCCTTTAAGGGAGAATTTCCAAACACAGTTGAGGGAGTTTCTCATTAACGGAGAAATTGATTATATAAAAATTAATAAAATCAATTTTTTCAGTGATGGAACCTCAATTGTAGAAATGAAAAAGGCACGCTATCTGTTTAAAAGAAATGCCTGGGTTTCCTTTGATTGGGCTCAATTGCATTTTAGCAGTGATCGTATGATGAGGATGTTTCTTAAGCAGTATCCGGAAGATGGGTATCTCTACGATGTAACATCTGATAAGCTACAAAGAGTTCCCGAAATATCTTTTTTTGTTTCGGATACCTTATTGAAAAAATGGACTGCAGATTAAATCCTTGTTAATCTGAAAATGTTATCCTTGAAGACAAATCAATAAATAAAATAAGAAAACGATGGCGGATATTAATGAGGTAATAAAAATTATCGGTGAGGTTAAAGGACTTCGTCGTTCCGGTTGGATAAAGAGAAACGTGTCTTTGCCGGAATCAGATGCGGATCATCAGTGGGGTGTGGCTTTTTTGGCTTTGCTCTATGCAGATGATGCTCTGGATAAGCTGAAATGTCTGAAACTGGCTTTGGTTCATGATGTGCAGGAATGTATTTGCGGAGACTTTACTCCTGTTGACGGTGTTACGTCTGAACATAAACATCAATTGGAACTGGCTGCAATTACAGAGATTGCAAGACGGTTGGAATTTCCCGAGTTGGTGGATTTATTTGAAGAGTTTGAAGAACAAAAAACGGCTGAGGCCAAGTTTGTAAAAGGACTGGATAAGCTGGAGGCTGTTTGTCAGGCTCAGTATTATGACAATCATCAACAATCCCCTGCTCCGTTGATTCCGGAGTTTAGGTCTTATGCGGAGAAAGTCATTAAAGATGAGACAGCTAAACGCTTGTTGTCTGAAATTGTATAAATGTAAGAGAAAACGGTTCTGAAACGTTTAAGTTTCGGAACCGTTTTTGTATCTAGTTGCCAATACCGGCAAATCCCATGAAAGCCATGGAAAGCAAGCCGGCCGTTATTAACGCAATCGGTGTTCCCTTAACGGCTTTAGGAAGTCTTGTCTGAGCCAGCCGTTCTCTAATACCGGCAAAGATAACAATTGCCAGAGTAAAGCCTATGGCATTTGCCAGGTTATAACAAACGGATTGAAACAGGTTTAATTCTTTTTGAATACTTAAAATCGCAATACCCAGAACGGCACAGTTTGTCGTAATCAGAGGAAGAAATATCCCCAGAGCCTGATATAAGGGCGGAGCAACTTTTTTCATAATGATTTCAACCATTTGTACCAGTGCGGCAATAACCAGAATAAATACAACGGTTGTCATAAACACCAGATTATTAGGCAGCAATAAGCCGTGATAGATAATATATGTGGCAATGGAGGATAATGTCATGACGAACATGACAGCGAACCCCATACCCAAAGCCGTGGATATTTTTTTAGAGACACCTAAAAACGGACAAATCCCCAAAAACTGAGAAAGGACGATGTTGTTTACAAAAACGGCAACGATAAAAATCATCAGGTAGCTCATTATTTTTCTCCTTTGATGAATTTATTAAACAACATAATCAATCCTGCCAAAGCGAGAAAAGCTCCCGGAGGCATAATGAACAGCAAAAGCGTGTCGGCTTCTTCTCCGACAAAATTCCAGCCGAAAAAAGAACCGGAACCAAGCACTTCCCTAACTGTTCCCAACAATGTTAAGGATAAAGTAAATCCTATTCCCATGCCGATGGCGTCGTAAATTGACTGAATGATGTTGTTTTTAGAGGCAAAAGCTTCCGCTCTTCCCAAAATGATGCAGTTTACCACAATCAGCGGAATAAAAATTCCCAGTCGGGCATGAAGGAGCGGAAGATAAGCTGCCATTAACAGGTCAACCACGGTTACGAATGATGCGATAATGACAATATAACATGGGATACGAACCATATCCGGTATTAAGTTCTTTACGGCTGATATGGCGATGTTGGACAGAATTAACACAAACAGTGTAGCAATTCCCATGCCTAACCCGTTGATTGCCGAGGTGGTTACGCCGAGTGTCGGGCACATCCCCAGCAACATTACAAAGGTTGGGTTTTCCCGTATAATTCCTCTGGTGAGATTATTGAAACTTGTTTTGTCCATGTTTAATTTCCCGTATTAAATTTACTGTAAGCGTCAAAAGCTCTTTGGATAGCATCTATCACGGCTCTGGAACTGATTGTGGCTGCAGTAACGGCATCAATTTCTCCGCCGTCTTGTCTGACTTTGAACAAGGTTTTGCCCGGATTTATCCCTTGAAACTGGTCGTGAAATTTGCTGTCATTAACTTTGGAACCCAATCCCGGTGTTTCGGAATGTTGGATTACTTTGTATCCGCTGATTGTCCCATCTAAGAAAAAACCGACGATTAATTCCATTTTTCCGCCAAAAGCTTTGTTGGAAAATGTTTTGACGGCAACAGAAGTTATTTTTCCGTCTTTGCGGGCTGAGTATAATTTCAGTTTATGGCGGTTGTCCGGTGTGGTTATGATTGTTTTTTCTTCAAAAGGATTGTTATCAAATTCGGTATAGATAACGTCTGTAATTGCTTCCAATTCTTTGGCGTTTTTAGCTTTTTTGATAGGTTCTTGCGTGATTTGGTGTACAAAACCGAGAATCAGAGCAGATAATCCCGCAACAATAACCAACACGATAATCATATTCATTAAGGTTGAGGGCATTTTTTTCTGTTTAGCCATTATTTATCTCCCTTTCCGTAAATTTTTTGGGAAGTATAACGGTCAATGAGCGGAACAAAGGCGTTCATTATCAGAATGGCGAAAGATACTCCCTCCGGATAAGCACTGTATTTGCGGATAATGACTGTTAGTATGCCACAACCGACAGCGAAAATGGTTTGTCCTTTTTGTGTCATCGGAGATGTGGCATAATCGGTTGCCATGAAAAAGGCACCTAAAAGCAATCCGCCGGAAAGCAGCTGGGTTACCGGTTCAATTCTGATATCATCAGTAATCAGCCAGAAAATTCCGGTAATGACAAATACTGTTGAAATATAATAAAAAGGAATGTGCCAAGTGATTATTCGGCGATAAAGCATATAAAACAAGCCGAGTAACAATGCAACGGCAGATACTTCTCCCAAGCAGCCGCCGATATTTCCGACAAACATTTGAACAAAATTCGGCAATTGCGGGATTTCTTCTTTTCCGAGGTGTTTTAAGACACCCAATGTTGTTGCTGCAGTTTCAACGTCTCCGTTAAAAAACTTCAAAAACTGAGGTTTCGGCCAAGAAGTCATCTGAACAGGAAATGAAATAAACAGGAAAACTCTGCCGGCCAAAGCCGGATTAAAAATGTTTTTTCCCAGTCCGCCAAAAGCCATTTTAGTTATTCCGATTGCAACAAAAGCACCGACTAATATCATCCAGACAGGCATGTTGCTCGGAAGGTTAAAAGCCAAAAGAATTCCGGTAATAATTGCCGAATAATCGGTGGTTGTATTGTTGATTTTAAGCAAGTAGCGGCAAATCAGATATTCAAACAAAACACAGGCTGCAACTGAGGTAACGATAACTTTTAACGCCCCTACTCCAAAAAACAACAAAGCGACGAGAATTGCCGGGCAAAGGGCGATAATGACATCTCTCATAATAGATTGTGCAGTAACCGGTGAGTTAATATGAGGTGCGGTAGATATTTTTAACATAGTTACAACCTTATTTGCGTTTTTTAAATTCGTATTTGGCCAGTTTGCAGAAATCAAGCAGCGGTATTCTAGCCGGACAGGTATAGGCACAGGAACCGCATTCAATACAATCTCTTGCGGACAAGCGTTTGGCTTCGCTTAAGTCATTTTCCCTAATGCTTCTGGCAATGGCGTATGGCTGAAGCCCTACCGGACAGACCGCAACGCATTTTCCGCAGCGGATACAGCTTGTTTCGTCCGGTTTATACGCTTCGGATTCCGGAAGAACTAAAATTCCGGATGTCGTTTTGGTAACAGGAGCATCCATGTTGACGATGGCTCTTCCCATCATCGGTCCGCCGAAAATAACTTTGCCGACGCTGTTTTCTTTTAATCCGGCTTTATTTATCAGGAAAGAAGCCGGAGTTCCTATTCTGACCCGATAGTTTGCCGGATTGAGAATATCGTCTCCGCTGACGGTAACAATTCTCTCAAACAACGGTTTATGTTTCATAACAGCTTCATAAACGGCAAAAACCGTTCCGACGTTTTGGACAATGCAGCCGATATCAATCGGATGCTTACCGGACGGAACTTCTTTTCCTGTCAATGCTTGTATCAGTTGCCGCTCTCCGCCTTGAGGATATTTTGTTTTGCAGACTTGGACATTAACTCCGACATATCTTTTGGTAATTTGTCTTATTATCTCAATTGCCTGAGGTTTGTTTTCGTCGATGGCAATAACGGCGTTTTGAATTCCCAGAGCTTTGTTGAGAATTTTAGCTCCGATAACGATTTGTTCGGCATTTTCAACCATCAGGCGGTCGTCAGCTGTTAAGTATGGTTCACATTCAATCCCGTTAATGATAAGAATTTCGACTTTTTTATCTTCCGGAACGGTGGCTTTTACCGGTGTCGGGAACCCTGCTCCGCCCATGCCGACAATACCGGCTCCGCGGATGATTTCAGTAATTTCTTCGGCGTTATACGGGATTTCGGAGACAATATCAGGAGATTTGTCTATGAACGGTTCGAACTCGTCGCCTTCGACCCGTATGGTAATTACTTGTTCAAGGTAACCGGTTTCACTTTGGATATCTTCAATTTTGATTACTTCGCCGGAGACTGAAGAATGCACATCCGCGGAGATAATTCCGTCGGCATCGGCAATGAGCGTTCCGGCCTTTACCTTATCTCCTTTTTGTACGAGAATTTTGGCCGGGCTGCCGATATGCTGCTTGATCGGAATGAAAACTTCGGAAGGAAGTCCGGCATCGCTTATGGCAACATGAGAGGAAATTTTGTGCTTGTCAGGGTGTATTCCGCCGATGGAAAAGGTTTTTTTATTGTTCATTTTCGTTTACTCCCCTGTTTCCGGTATAGATGATTGCTCCCGTCGGGCAGGCTTCTGCCAGTTTTTGTCCGTATTGTTCCGCCGATACGGTTGTAGGAATGTAAGACAGATTATTTTCAACTTTGACTTCTTCACAAACCTTTGTGCATTTCATACAAGCAATACAAGCTGCAGAACAGTTCTTGCGGGCAACAGCACCTTTTTGGGTATTGCGACAGGCAACATATACCCTCTTCCCGTCTTTTCCTTTGGGCCTGATTTCAAAGAGTTTTCTCGGGCAAATGTTTACGCAGGCTCCGCATGAAGTGCATTTACTTTCGTCAACCACGGGGATTCCCGTATCTTTGTCAATATGTAAAGCTCCGAATTTGCAAACGTTTACGCAATCGCCAAAACGCAGGCAGCCATCAGGACATCCGCTGCGACCGACTGAAACTCCGGCGGCAAGGCGGCAGCTTTTCATGCCGCTGTATTCCACTTTGTCAGGAGCGTTTTGGCAAGTGCCGTTACATCTCAAAACAGCAACGGTGTCTTCTTTTTGTGCCGTCTTTACCCCTTTTAACGCCGCAATTTTTTCCATAACCTTATTGCCGCCGACAGGACAGAATAATCCGGGAAAGGCAGTTTCATCGGCATTGGTACAGGCTTTGGCAAAATCTCGGCAGCCTGCCTTGCCGCAAGCTCCGCAGTTTGCGTTCGGTAAAATACTTTCAATTTCGGCAATAAGAGGATTTTCTTCAACAGCGAACTTTTGGGATACAATGTATAAGACAACGGCCGCAATCACAGCGATTGTTCCCAAAACCAAAACATTTGAAAAAATCAGGTGAGACATTCCGATACTCTTTTTATAATTGTCGTATGAAGTGAAAGTACCATAAAAAAACAGGAAACCAATCTTTTTTTACGGATTACACCCAATTTAAAACTCATTTTCGACAATTTTGAAGCGAATTTGTTTTTTGAAATGTTTACGAAACAGAAAAAGTAGCAGATAGTAAGGAAATATGGAAAGAAAAGAGTATATTCCGGACAATGTTTCGTTCTCCGTTATGAACCATGTTGAGCACAGTGTGGCTAGGACAAGCATTAAAGGCAGAATATAGGCATAGAAGACTGCCTTCCAACCGGATATTTCGCTCAGAGATACGATAATTTTTTGACCGGGATGGTATTTATCGTTTTTTTGTATTGGAATTTCAAGAAGTTTGTTCCTACACTCCATTGTCGCACATTGTGTCTGCAGGCTGCATCCGTTGCAGGAGGAACGATTTTGAACCATGGCTTGAAGTATGTTACCGTTGGTTTTAATGACGGTTGCCGAACAAAGAATTTCCGCCATTATTGAACTCCTATCAGTTTTTCGGCTTTATTTGAAATCAGCGTTTTTATATTATCATTCTTATCCCTGATAAAAAGAATGGCGGCCAGTGAGTTTTGGTTGGCGAATTCTAAAGCTTTGTCTTCTCCCATTTCCATTAAGGCGGTGGCATAAGCATCTGCTAAAGTGCAATCTTTGTGAAAAACCGTGGCCGAAGCGATATTATGCTGAGACGGATATCCCGTTTTGGGCGAAATGGTATGGGAATAACGTTTATTATCAATGATGAAAAAATTTCTGTAATCTCCGGAGGTGGCAACGGCTGAGTTTTTTAAAGTTACGACAAAAGCTGTTTCCACGTCTGCTTGCGTCGGTTTGGAAACGGCAATATTCCAACCGTCGGTTAAGTCATCCCGTCTGCCGCGGGCAGCTACTTCCCCGCCGATTTCCACAACAAAATCACTATATCCGAATTCAGAAAGCATTTCGGTAATACGTTGTACCCCATAGCCTTTGGCAATGGCTGACAAGTTGATATAAATCTCCGGCTGAGATTTTTTCAAACGGGTAAAGTTCTCTTTAAATTTAACCTTATTGAAGCCGGTATAAGCCAGTACTTTTTTGATTTCTTCTTCATCAGGAGCGGTTTTTGGTGTTCCTGCCCCAAACCCCCATAAATCTACCAGTTTTCCGACGGTGGGATCAAAACTGCCAAAGCTTTCCTGATAAACGGCGTAGGCTTTTTTCAAAACTTCGGACATTTCGGGAGACAGCGGCAGCCATTCATTTTGGGTGTTTTGGTTAATCAGAGATAATTCCGATGTGTTGTCAAAGACAGACATTTGCTTGTTTATTGATTCAAGTTCTTCTTTAACTTTTTTGTTTAACAGATTGTTTTTTATTTTTGTTCTTATTTTGATGTTGTAGTAGGTTCCCATGGTTTTACCGCTGAGAACCACATAGTTATCCCGGCGTGTTTCAAAATAAAAAAACAAACCGCACAGAATTGCAAATATTGAAATATATTTAAAGAGTCTCATATTTATAATCACACCCATTCTATTGTTAATATGTATATGAACTTTTTTGCATTTAATTAATTTTGTTTTACAATCAACTATATATGTTACAATTAACCTTTTGAAAGGTAATTCAAAATGTCAGCTCAGTTAAAGTTAAAAGATATTATTGATAAAATTAAGCCCGTACAGCTTAAAATCAAGCAATTTTTTGGAAAGACAACAGATTTCTGCCGCAAAGCTCATGACAAGTCATTGTTGTTAGCTGATGAATCCGGCAAAAAAATGGTTGAAATAGGTATTTCAGCCAATATTGTCAGTATTGTGGGTTTTGTTATAGGTTTATTGGCCATTAATTTCCTTTCTCTTGAAAAATACGGATATGCTTTAATCTGTATCATTATTAACCGGATTTTTGACGCTTTGGACGGAGCTATTGCCAGAAACTCAAAAGTTACGGATTTCGGGGTCTTTTTAGACGCTTCTTTGGATTATATGTTTTATGCCGGTGTTATTTTCGGCTTTGCTCTTGCAAACCCTGAACAAAACGCCATTGCCGCCTGCTTCCTGTTGTTTGCTTTTGCTGCGGCGGCCTGCTCTCTTTTGGCTTATGCGGTTATCTCTTACAAAAATAACTTTCATCAGGATTTGAAAATCGGACAGTCTCCATTCTATCTCGGTGGTTTTGCTCAGGGGTTTGAAACGTTGGTTGCTTTGTTGGTTCTGTGTGTTGTTCCGTCGCTGTTTATGCAGATTGCCATCGTTTTGGGTGTTTTAAGTCTGATAAAAGCCTTCAGCGTAATTGTTACGGCATATTACAACTTTGTCATTGCACAACGAGGCAAAAAGAATAATTGATGCTGAAAAAAGCTTTATATGCAACAGCTGTCTTTTTACTGACCGCTTTTATCTTTGCCGGTAAAAGCGGTGCTGTTGTTATAAGTGAAGCAACATCCAGAGTTTCGGTCTCTGTTGTCCCCAGTGTCAATCAAATCAATCCGGCGGATAAGTTTAGCATTTTGGTCAAATTTACCATGTTTGACGGTTGGCATATCTTGGCTCAAAATCCGGGGGATGTCGGTATGCCGACAACAATTTCCTGGTCTCTTCCCGAAGGATACCGTCTTGTAAATGAAAAATGGAGTTCGTTCAAAACTTTTGGGGATGATGTTGTTACTCAATATGGTTATGATGATACGGCGGAATATATCATTGACATTATTCCGGCCGTAACAAAAGGTGAAAATGCCGCCTTTGCCGCGGATATTTCTTGGTTGGCGTGCAATGACGAGTGTTTTCCTGAAAAAGTTCATTTGGAATTTGGTCTTCCGATTACGACTGACACTCCTGAATTATCTCAAGATTGGTTGAATTTTACCAGAAATACCGGTCCGAACATTTTGACAATTATGATAATGGCCTTTATCGGCGGGCTTATTTTAAATTTTATGCCCTGCATTTTTCCTATTCTGACAATTAAGGCGATTTCTTTGGTTCAAAGCCGAAATAATTTGCGGACAATGAAGTTGGAAAGTCTGTTATATTTGCTCGGAGTGGTCGTTTCTTTTCTTGTCATAGCTTCAATATTGATTTTCCTTCGTTTCCAGGGGGAACATGTCGGTTGGGGTTTCCAACTGCAATCTCCGGTCTTTGTTGCAATTATGCTGGGAATTTTTATCATTATTTTCCTGATGTTGCTGGATGTGATTAATCTTAAGCCATTGTTTTCCGATAAGTTTGGGTGGATTTCTTCATCTCAAAGAAAACTCAATGCTTTTTTGACCGGCTTTTTTGCGGTTTTGATTGCCAGTCCGTGTACGGCTCCGTTTATGGGAATTGCCATCGGTTATGTCTTATCGCAGCCGGTTTATGTCTATTATCCGGTTTTTCTGTCTTTAGGGGTGGGATATGCTCTGCCGTTTACCTTGATCGGATTTTTCCCTCGTTTTTTGTATCGGATGCTGCCCAAACCCGGGAAATGGATGGTTACTTTGAAAAAGTTTTTTGCCGTTCCGGTGTTTTTGACTTGTATTTGGCTGCTTTGGATACTTAACAGTCAGGTTCGAGTTGTCTCGGTTCAGCAGGAAAAGACTGTTTCTTCCTTAAATTGGGAAATTTATGATGTTTCCAAGGTATCTTCCTTGGTGGCTGCCGGAGAACCGGTTTTTATTGATTTTACGGCAAAATGGTGCATTACCTGTTTGGCCAATGAAAGAATGGCTTTGGAAACGGAACGTTTTCGTTTTTTAATAAAAAACAAGGGAATTCATATCTTTAGAGCTGATTGGACCAATAATGACGGGAATATCACCAAAGCTTTGGAAATGTATGGGAGAAACAGCATTCCTCTTTATGTTTATTATAACGGGAAAAGCGGAACATATGTCATTCTTCCTCAGCTTCTGACTCCGGGAATTATTGAAGAATATTTACAATAAAAAAGGACCTTTACCGGTCCTTTTTTAAGATTAGGTAATTATTTTCCGAATATTCCGATTTCTTTAACGCGGTCTTTTACGCCGCCGACAACATTGTTTAAGTTTTCTTCGGCAACGCTTTTTAAGTCGGAGATTTTGCTGTCAACAATAGTTTTTGAAGCCGTACTTAAAATTTTGCTGACAATTTTTGAAATGGTTGTCGCAACACTTTCTCCGGATTTCTGTTTTTCTTTGCCAATATCTTTCATGTGAATGGTCGGAAGTTTGGCCGAAGCGGAAGCTTTATGGTCTTTCAGTCCGGTAACGGCTTGAATCTCTCCGTCTTCAATCAATAAGTCTTTAATAATGATTTTCTTGCCGCCGTCTTCTGTTTTTGATGATTTTTCCGTTTTGGCTTCGGTTTCTTTTTTATCTGAAGGTTGTGAAGCCGTATTCTTGGCTATGTTTTTTTGAATTTCAGAAATATTATTTTGAGTTAAAGACAGCATTTCATAAGTGATAACCGGTTTGCTGACTTTTACGCTGTCAATAATGATTGTGTCTCCGGTAAGACTCTTAATATCAACCTTAACAGAAACTCCGTCCAAACTGAAAACATAAGGTGTAGAATAATTTTTAGGGTTGGCGACAGTGATTTTTTTGATTTCGCCCTCTCCTGACGTGATTTTTAACTTAAAACCTTCCAGATTTACGTCTGTTCCGGTAATTTCACTTCCGTATTTGTGGACGATTTTTTTGACAATGCTTTCAAATGACGGGGTGAAATAGTAAAAACCGGCAAAAGCGGCTACGACAACACCCAGAAAAATATATTTTTTTTTCATGTTTATGATCCTTTAAGTTGATGATAACGAGAGTTTATATAGTTTTTTGTATTTTGTACAATGGTTTCTTGTAATTTTTTATCAGAATTATGCTTGTTCAAAAGCGTAAAAAAGCTGTTGAACGGTTCTGTATCCTGCAAAAACTTGAAAGAAGAAGCGTAATTCAGGTCAAAAATCCAACATAATATACTGATAACACGGTCTGCCAGCGAGCAGACTTCTTTAGTCGGGATAACTTTTTGCTGCAAAAAATAGTTTAGAATATGCGGGGATAAACCTTTATTGACATTTTCAGGGGTAATATTGTCATAAATGAGTTTATGATATTCTTCGGCTTTCCTGTTAAAAAGATAAAAATTGGCGATTTTATCAGCATCTCTGATTAAAAAAGTGATTTGTTCAACTTCTTTTTGTAATTCTTTGTCTTGTATTTGCTTATATTCATTATCATCATACAGTTCTTCAATCATGTGTCCGTGGTGCTTTATGGACAAGGTTATTCGAACATCGTTATATTCGGGGATGTTTTTAAGAATTTTGCTGCCGAGAATACCGTGGTCGGTATGTTTGTCAGGATTATTATACATGGATGTGATTTCGGAAAAACGACCGATGTCATGCAGCAAAACGGCGGTAAGAGCTTTCTTTTTAAGGATTTCAGAAAATTTGTTTAAATAAGGTTCGTGTTTTAGGATAAAAAGTCCGGCTCCGTAAACTTGTTGGGAATGAATGAGTTTTTCTTGAGCGTAAAGGGCGAAAAGAGAGTCGTTTTTAACCGTTTGGGCACATTTTTGATAATGTTTCCGTAACAGCTTTTTTTCTTTTTCCAGCATATTCTCCCCCTATTTTTTTGTATAAGATATTCAGAAAAAGTTTATTTTTGTTTAAAAGCAAAAAGAGCATCTGCAAATTTATGTTGGAGCATAAACAAGAGATACTCTTTTTGTATTGGTCGGAAGGGTACATGGAAAAATCCTTGTGATTAGCATAC
Source organism: Alphaproteobacteria bacterium (assembly GCA_048463395.1). Classification (GTDB taxonomy): domain Bacteria; phylum Pseudomonadota; class Alphaproteobacteria; order RF32; family CAG-239; genus JAGAJR01. Next base: position 112,601 of record DBFWPL010000021.1, read on the forward strand.
AATAAAGTATGTCCATGTCCCTCCCGATATATTAAAATCAACAAACTCCTGCTTGAAAGCTGAAAATAACCATTGTAAGGGTTATAGGGTTTGTTGATGATGCTGTTTAATACAAAGAAAAAATCTCTGTATAAATAAACGGAATAAATGTAAACAGCATCAACATACTTGTACGTTCAGATAATTATATAAAAACTGTTCTTAGTAATATTATGAGTATAGGTATTTGTCAAGTTGTATTAATTTTACTTTTTTCCTTAATGATGCAAAAAACGCTTGCAAAAAAAAACAATGAGGGGTATATTCCGCTCTGTTCCGTATTGATTAACGGGTGCGTAGCTCAGTTGGTAGAGCAACTGACTCTTAATCAGTGGGTCTGGGGTTCGAACCCCCACGCACCTACCATATAATTTAAGGAAAGTCCGCTTTATGCGGGCTTTTTTTTGTGGGGGTTCGAACCCTACGGGTTCGGTCTGGCTCATGTTTTGTTGGAAAATAGCTATTTTCTTTATTTAAGATATTTTTAATTTTCTCTTAAATACTATATGTTATATTGTATTTAGTTTTAACTGTGGGAGGTAAATATGTTCAAGAGAATTTTAGCCGTAACTCTTTGCACCTGTTGTTTGAGCATTGCGTCTGCATCAGCTGCCGATGAATATAAAAAGTGCATGGATGAGAATTATATGTCAGATTATGGAATGACCACTTGCAATAATGAAGAATATGATAGGAAATATGCTACAGCTAAAGGTATTGTCAACCAATTGGCAACGAGTCCGTATTATCAAAATTGGACTTCGGGAAATGTCGGGCCGGAAAAACAAGCTCAAATTCTTCTTTCTCAATGGGAACAATATGTTGACTATTTCTGTAATTTCTATGGTTATGTATTTACTCAAGGCGAAGGAACCATTTATCAGTTACAAATGTCTCAATGCCGGGTTAATGAAGTTAATTATCTTTTAGACAGGCTTAACTTTATTAAAAAGAACTTATGATCAAGTATAAAAAAGGCTCCGGTTACGGAGCTTCTTTTTTATAAGGGAGAGAAAAATAGAAACAACTTCCTTTTCCTTGTTCTGATTCAACTTCTATTTTAGAGTTCATTAATTCGGTAAGTTTCTTTACAATAAATAATCCTAATCCGGCTCCGGACTTTTTACATTCGTATTTTTGCCGGCATTGATAAAATTCATCAAAGATTTTCTTCTGTTCCTCTTTGGAGATACCCTCCCCGTTGTCAATAACGATAATTTTCAAAAAATCATGTTCTTGGCAGCAGCCTAAGACGATTTTATTTTTTGTGTATTTAAAAGCGTTGCTTATCAGGTTACGGATTATTCTTTCTATAAACAGAGGATCCCCGAATACTTCCTTGTGGCAGGGAATGTAACAATAATCTATTTTTTTGCTTTTGGCAATTTCAGAAAATTCCGGATTCAACGTTTTAACCAAATCGTCCAAATTAAAATATCTTGGGGTATACAGCATTCCGCCGGATTCAATTTTGGAAATATCCAACAGGTTGTCTAACATTGTATAGAGGTTGTCGGCGGATGCGTTTATTTTTTCAACAAGCAACCGTTGTCTTTCCGGTAGTTCTTCTTCGGATAGTGTGCTGATGAATATTTTCAGGGCTTGCATCGGTTGTCTTAAATCATGGCTTGCCTGTGCAACAAAATAAGACTTTGCTTTGTTTTGTTCTTCAACCTGTTGTACCGTTTTCTCGGCTATTTCTAATTGTTTGGTTGTCTTTTTCAGTTGTTCGGCTAAATTCTTATTCTCGGTTATATCCCATAAACAGACAGCGGCAATATTTCCTTTCGGATAAATACTTGCAATATAGTTTCGGGATTTAAATGACATTCTAAAGCTGTCCATTGTTCCGTTTTTTAAGGCTTTTACCGTTTCCTTTATGAATTCCGAGGCTTCTTTCTCAGGCATAAAATCTGACAAATATTTACCTTCCAGACAAGACCTGCTGAGTACATGGCTGCAACGGATATTGGCATAATGTATCAGTCCGTCTTTGTCTAAAAGAAGGAATATGTTGGTGGATATGTCTAAAAGAAATAGTTTATCGTCTATGTTTTTATCCATTTATGAAACTTTAAATCATATAGTTAAACAGCAGTCTTCCTGTATTGGCGGGGATTTTGAAATACCATCCGTCATATAAGAAAGTGTTGTTTTCTATATAATCACTGATTTCAGAAGTTGGAAGGTTGGTTGCCGATAATTTTATTTCAGCCCAATAATCGTTTCCGGAATGCAAAAGATGTAAATTGACAATTAACCCGTCAAATGTGGTTATCTTATAAGTTTTTTGCATGGAATACAGTGTATTATCGAAATTCTGAGCCGAAATTACTTTTTCCGCATCCAAATAATTAAGACCTTGCAGCAACAAATCGGCATTTACATTTTTTACGGTTTTATTTTCTAAGGTTATTGTAAAAGGCAGATTTTCGTTATTTCTGTTAAGAACAAAGTTTTTTTCGGAATTTATAATTTCAATTTTCTTTATTTGTGACGGAGAAAGCTGCAATATCGGCTGCTGAAGCCATGTATATACTTTTTCAGGAAAATGGTAGTTTCCGGTAATAAGAAAAACATTTTCAGGAGTTGAGGCATCTGCTCCCATATAGTAGACGCTGCGGTCTTCTTTATTTCCGATTAAAATACTGTTTAACAAGCTATTGTCTTTGGCGAAAACATCGACTCTGACAGCGTTTTCAGCAATATCAACAGTCGAGATCTGTTCTTTGTTGACCGGGCGATAATATTTAGAGGAAATAAAATTGTCGAACAGTTGGTTAATCAACGGATAGTTGGCATAGTAATAATCCTCGTTTTTTACTCTCCAAAGGTTGTCTTCCAAAACCAAAGATACCGTGTCCCCGTCTCTATCTATTAAAATTGAGCCGATATTATTAAGCTGAGCGTATGTTTGAGCAAAAACAAGTTCTCCTGAACTTCTCTTATAAGCGTTTTTGCTGCTGTAATATAATGCCGCTGCGGCAAAAAACAGACTGACAAGAGTTAAAACGGCGGCGGATTTTAAAAATTTAGCGTTCATTTACCAGCTCCGTGATTTTGCGTTGTTTAATGCGAATATAAAGCAATCTGAAGAACAATATTGCCAGAATGAGAAGTGCCGGAAATACAAGAGTATTCAGGATAATGATTTTATTGACGTTTTCTTCCTGTTCTTTTTTGATTTTATAATCAAGTTCTCTAATCTTGTTTTGTTTTTGATTGATTTCTTGCCGGAGTTTCTCTTGATGTTCCAAAGTTTTCATTGATACGCCCTGCCCCAAAGCTTCAATGCTGCGGGAAAGCCAGTTCAATTGTTTTTCCGCGGTAGTCAAGTCTTGTTGGGTTTGGTTATATTCTTGGGCATAGCCGGCAAATATTTTTCCGTAAATCTTATCACCGATACCGTTATCCGAGGAGAGCAGTTCTTTGTTGCGGAGTTTCAGCAAGGTCTCATTTCCTGTCAGGTAGTCAATAGCTCTTAAAACAAAATTTCCGTTGTCGTTTTGCGGAACAATACCATAATATTCATTATTTTCGGTTTGTGTCATATCCGCCCAATTCTCATCGGCAAGCATATCCGTATCCGCAACAACGATAATTGTGGACGGAAGTGCCGAGAATGCAATGTATGGCAGCATATTTTGAGCATACGGCGTGTTGCCTAAAATATTATTGTTAAAGGCTGAACTGAATTTTCCGTCGACCTGAAAAGCCAGAGTATACCGGACATTGTCTTGATTATATAAGGTCAAGACATTGGTTTTATCTGAGAATTTTGCAATATGGGCTTCAATGCTTCCGCCTTGAGGAGACGTGGTTATAAGCGGAGTTATTTGAATATCTTCCGCAGGTATTGCTTCCAATATGCCGGAGGTTTTTAAATGCAGATTTGCCACGCCTTCGGTAACAGGATTGCTTTGGTTCAGATAGTCTTTAGGAATGTTAAGCCAAAGGTAATAGTTTTTCAGCTGAGTGTTTTTATCGGTGATTAATGTCATTTCGCTTAGCTTAACATCGCCGGCTAATTGATTCTTTTTATATGAAATTCCCCAGTTTTGCAGTAAAATGTCAATTTCCGGCTCGGAAATGTTTGCTGTTCCTTTTAATTGTCCTTCTTTTTCGGAATAAGGGTCTAAAAACATGAGAATCTTCCCGCCGCGAAGGACAAATTGATCCAGACTGTAGGTGAAAACATCACTTAATTTTTGAGGATTTACGATTACCAATACATTAATATCCAAAGGAATTTGCGGGGTACGCGAGGATATTTCCACTAAATTATAATTGTTGGATAATAATTTAACAAATGCCCAATCAGATGTTTTTTTTGTTCCGTAACTTTTATCTATCAGAGGAAGATTGTCGTAAACCAAACCAACTTTTTGTTTTTGCGGATTATTTATTTTATAGATGATGCGGCTGATGTCGCTTTCGAGCATAGAGCGGCGTTCCGGAACGAAATTCGGAATTGTATATTTATCTCCGGCGTCATTGGATATTTCAGCTCCAAAATATAAGTTGATTTGTCCGTTGTTATCCAAAATCGGTTTAATTCCGGCGGTTTGGGCTTCTTTTTCGATTGCGGAATAAGGTTCCGGATTTTTAATTTCAAGAGTGATTTTCCCGTCAGACTCTTTTTGATACTTATTGAAAAAGCGTAAAACAAAACGGGCATAATCGGCATATTGCGGATATTCCTCAAACAGAGCGGAAGACAAATATATCTTGATAAATATCGGTTCTTTTATGTCCTGAATGATTTTTTCGGATGCGGCAGACAGCGTATATTTTTTATCAGATGTGAAGTCTGCTTTGTTATTGCCCCAAAACAAGCTGCTGCCTAAATTTATAGCGACAAAGGACAGAAGAAGTAGTGTCATAAAGAGAATTAAGACATAAAATTTGGTGTTTTTCATATTCTTGTGTCCTTAGCTTCTTTTATATTGAATAACAAAAACATTAAACCACAGAGTGAGTGCGATAAGGCTGACAAAGTAGATGATATTGTCGAAACCAATCTGCCCGCTGATAAAACTTTGAAAATGTGTCATATAATTAAAAGCGTGTCCTTCTCCGCTCATCGGAAGTCCGGAAATTTCGGAAACAGCGGAAATAATAAAGTTAAAATTAGTTCCCGTGAATCCCCAGGAGATGAGAACGGAAACAATATAAGCAATAACGGCGTTGCTGCAGAATGCCGAGATAACACATCCGAAAGCACAGAATAATGCGGCGGTTAAAAAGCAACCGGCATAACCGGAAAAAACATTAATATTGTCGACAGTTGTAAGATAATTGGTATAAATCCATAAAGGAAACGTGAAGGCTAACAGGATAAGGCAGAAGACAACGGCCGCACAATATTTTCCTAAAACCAGAATGCCATAACCAACCGGTTGTGTCAAAATATATTCCAATGTTCCTGATTTTCTTTCATCCGCCCACAAACGCATGGTTACCGCAGGAATCAGGATTGCCAGTATTTGCGGTTGGAAGGAAAAAAATGAAACCAAATCGGAATTATTTAAAAAGAAGAAATAGCCGGAATAAAATGTTCCGATCATGGAAATAATCATATATACTGCCATGATGAAATATGCTGTCTGAGTTCGAAAATAGCTTTTCAATTCCTTAAAAAACACACTGACGAATTGTTTGTTCATTATTTTAGAACTCCTCATTGGTTATTTTATGAAAAGCTGATGTCATATTATTGTCTATGCTGATTTTTTTCAGTTCCCGCGGCGAGGTGTCTCTGACAAGCTTTCCTTTGTTTAAAAGCAAAACCCGCGTGGATATGGCTTCAACCTCTTCCATAATATGAGTGGAGATAATGACAATGCTGTTTTTGCCGTATTCTCTGATGAAACTGCGAATTTCAAGTTTTTGGTTGGGGTCAAGACCTTCCGTCGGTTCATCCAGAATCAGAATCCTGGGATGATGAATTAGGGCTCCGGCAATGCCGACCCGGCGTTTAAAACCTTTGGAAAGGGTTTCTATCCGTTGATTTACAACCTTGTTTAAGTGTAAGTAAGAGATTAGCTCTTTAAAGTTATTCACAAATTCGTCGTGGGAAATTTTTCGTAAATCGGCGGCAAATTTAACAAATTCATAAACGGTCATTTCCGCATATAAAGGGCAGTTTTCGGGAACGTAACCGATTTTTTGCAAAGCTTGTGTGCGATCTGCTTCAATATTATGTCCGAAAATTGCACATTCCCCCTCATCTGCTTTGAGGTATCCCGTCAACAGCCGCATTAATGTTGTTTTTCCCGCTCCGTTAGGTCCCAGCAGGCAAACAACTTCTCCCTTGTTTATGCAAAAATTTATGTTGTTTACGGCAGAAATACGGCCAAAGCGTTTAGATAAATTTTTTGCAACAATCATAATCTACATCCGGTTAGTGTTTTAATGGCTTTATTCTAGCAAATAATTTTTAAATTTTAACAACTATTTTTATTTTTCAAAATGTTTGATGACAAAATTTTTATTTTACATTATTTATATACATATAATTACTTTAAATGGAGTTGATAAGTGCAGGAAGTATATTCTAAAGATGAAGCAAAATCTCTGAGCGTAGGATTATATGTCGCTTTGGCGATTTTATGCATTGTCGGTTATTTTGTTTTCAGAGACAGTAAGGTCAAACATGTTGAGGACGGGGAATATTATTCTATTGATGCCCGTTTCGGACGAACAGACGGTCTGATGGTCGGAGACAAAGTACGTTTGGCGGGCATGACCATCGGACGTGTCGTCAAAGCCAAGCTTGATGATCATTTCAAAGCCATTCTTACTTTGGAAATCAAAGAAGATATTAAAATTCCGGATGACAGCAGTGCTTCCATCGTTAGTTCCGGACTGATGGGCGGAAAATATATTGAAATCGAACCGGGCGGATCTGAGGATTACATTCCTTCCGGCGGTGAGTTCTCTTATACGCAAGACGCTATGGTCATGGAAGAACTTCTTGACCGAATTGTCGGCATCGGAAAAGCCAATCGCAGCAAAAAAAGTTCGGAAACGGCAAAAGCCGCAGAATAACGTTTTGATTTATGAAGAAGATATTTTAAGGAGAGATTAATGAATAAAAAGCCTGTAGAAACCATAATGGGTATTGTTGTCGTTGTTGTTGCGGCATTTTTCCTCTTTTTTGCATATAAGGTTTCAGATTTGCAAGTTGTTAAAGGGTACAATGTTTCGGCTAAATTTCTTAAAGTCGGCGGCCTGACGGTTGGATCGGACGTTCGCATTAACGGCATTAAGGTCGGTACGGTTATCGGACAAAAGCTGGATAATACCGATTATATCGCTGATGTCGATATGAGCATCGCTTCCAACGTAAAGCTCCCTAAAGACAGCGTCGCCATTATTGCCGGAGACGGTTTTATCGGGGATAAGTTCATTAAAATTGAACCGGGTAAAAGTTCAGAATTTTTGGCTGACGGCGATACACTGTCCAATACAAAAGACTTTAAGACTTTGGAAGATATGGTCGGTGAAATTATCTTTATGGTGACAGATAATGGCGAAAGCAAATAAATTTTTATTTTCTCTTTTGTGTTCTACTCTGTTGTGTTCGGCGGTCGGAGCTAAAGAGATAGATATGAACACTGCTCAAATGCAGGCCATGGATAAAATTACCGGACGGGTAAGTCTGATTGACGTTCCCGTTAACGGAGAAGTTAAATTCGGGAGTTTTTCCATCGTGGTTCGGGCATGCAAAAGCAGACCTCCGGAAGAGACTCCCGAAAATTATGCTTTTGTGGATGTGGCCGATGAAACTTTGAACGGAGAACAACTTAACATATTTAAAGGCTGGATGTTATCTTCAACTCCGGCGTTAAATGCTGTCGAGCATCCTATTTATGATGTGTGGCTGCTCAAATGTACAAATTCCAATGTTGATAAAAGTCGTTTATTATCTGCCGAGCAGTTAAGCCTTCGTGATGAAATGCCTAAAAAAGTTCCTGAACCGTCGGCTGATATCCCTGACCTTGTTACCGAGAAAGTTTCCGAACCGGTATCCGATGAAAATATGAATGAGACAACGGTTGTTCCTGAAAAAAATATCGTTGAACCTGAAAAAGCTGAAAATATTAATGAAAAGCCGAACTATCCTGAAATAACAGAGGCTGTTGCTGAAGAGCCTACTGAAGAAGGAGCCCCTACTTCATTGATTAATTTACCGACGGATGTTTCCGGACAAGGAGAAAGCGTTCCTGAAAATTCAGCCCCGGGGACATCTTCCGGTGAACAAAAATCCGCAGAAGTTCTTGAAGACACGGAAAAAGAGTTAAATAATCCTGTTGAATTGGCAGTTGAACAAGATGTTACGTCTGTTGAGGACATTCCGATTGTCGAAATTGAGGAAGAAACAAGGGTGGAACCTTTGCTGCCAACCGAATCAACAGACGAGGTTTCAGATGAAGACCAGTTTATTGATTTGAGTTCGGAAGCCATGAGCTTTGAAACGCCGGATACAGATGAATTAAAAGTTGAAGCTCTGACGGCCGACTGATCAGCGACTCGACTAAAATTAAAAGCAACACTTTAAAAAGTGTTGCTTTTTTGTTACGAAAAATAAAAATAGGTTGTAATTATGTGATAACTCTCAACAAATACTTGCGAATCATTGAAAATAGTGAAATTATAAAAGCGGACTAAAAAAACTGAGAGGACTAATGAATAACAGTTTACTAATTATTGATGTACAGAAAGGCTTTATTAACGAGCATACGGAACATCTTCCGAAGAAAATTGAAAAGCTTCAAGAAGAATATGAAAATGTTTATGCTATTCAATTCGTTAACCTTAATAATTCACTTTTTCGTTCCCAACTGCATTGGGATAATTTTAATCTGAATTCCGAAGATACAAAAGCTGCTTTTCAGCTTAAATCCAATGTTAAAGTGTATCAAAAGTATTCGTACGGTATTCCGAATTGTGTTTTAGACGATTTGAACAAAGATGATGTCAGTTCCATAGACATTTGCGGTATTTCCACGGATGCCTGTATTCTAAAAACGGCCATAGATTTGTTTGACGAAAAGATTGTTCCCAGAATATTGGTTGATTATTGTGCCTGTTATCACGGTAAAGAAAAACATCGTCAGGCTTTGAAATTTTTGGAAAGTTTGATTGGTTCCGGAAATATTGTTAAATCCAGATAATTTCTGATTGTTTTTATCCGTTACAAGCGATACTATTCTGATATGTTTTGTCATTAGGAGGAATTTACCGGTGAGTGAAAAGATAGATGTCAGCTTTGTGATGACTGTTTACAACAAAGAATATTATCTTCCTTCGGTTTTGAAGGCATTACTCAATCAAAGCGGTTTGAAAAATCCGGAATTTGTCTTTGTGGATGATTTATCCAAAGACAAGTCTGTTGACATTATTCGCGAAAGTACAAAAGGGATTCCTAATGTTAAAATCATTACCAATAAGGATAATAAGGGAATCAGCGTTCGTATTAATCAGGGAATTGAAGCCGCTGAAGGAGAATATATCCGTATGTTGGACTCCGATGATATTTTCCCATTGGATTCAACCGAAAAAATGTTGGATTTGGCTAAAAAACATAATGCCGATATGGTTTACGGCTGTTTTACAAAAACAGGAAAAGAACCTCAAGAGTTAGAAGCTGAACATTTGGAGCCTTTCACATATAAATACCATCCGAATGCTTTAGCTGCAGTTTTAACCGGTCGTTATACCCGTATGGGGCAGTTAATTAAGGCTGATGTTTTGAAAAAAGCCAAAGGTGCGGATGAAAGAGTTTTTATTCAGGATGAGACAATTCCTCTGCGAGCGGCTATTCATGCCAACGGAATTATTAAAATGACAGCGAATGTTGTTTTGGTTCCAAAGGAAATCGGTAATTTCTCAGGAAATAAAATCCAATTGGACAATGATCGTTTTATGGCTTACTGTTACACTATTCTTGATAATCCGTCTTTACCGGACAAAGCCTTAAAACTTATGTATAAAAGAGCGGTGTCTGCTTATTGGAAATATGTAAAGAAAACAAGACGTTTTCCTTATTTTTCGAAGGTTTTTGCCGTTTATTTGAGAAATAAGCTAAAACCGCAGCTGCCGAATATTGCTTATTTAAATAAAATGAAAGATGAATTCCTGTCTTTGCCGAACATTCGCAGAATTAAACATTAGAAAGAGCTAAGCGACGTAATCTTATTTGACTCATCAAAACACTATTGCTTGTCCCGTCGTCTTGGTCGTTTATTTCAGTCAAGCAGGCTGATAATGTGCTTTTCCCTTGGACATGCTTGATTTTGAAGCCGTGTTTGCGTGCCATGCGTAAGTTGTCTTTGCTGTCATCTATCAAATAAGAGCGAGAGACATCAATGTTGTATTTTTCACAAAGTTCCTGCCAAGCAATTTTATCGCATTTGGTACGAAACTTGACATTATCAATGCCGCAAAAAATAACATTGTCTTTAAATTCATCGCCGACCACCCTGCTCCACACTTTTCTGGCTACAGAGCTTAAACCGTCGCTCCAAATGATGACTTGGCTGTTTAGGGCCGTTTTTCTGAGAATCTCGCAAAGTTGTTTGTCTTGAGGGATAGCCTGATATTTCAGGTTGTTGGAAATTCTGTTGATTATAATATTAAATTCTTTTTCACTACGGCTCATGTGCCGGAGATATTGAAACAGTCCATGAGAACCTGATTTTTTAAAATCAACAATGCTTTTAAGGATATTGTAGCGATTGGGTCTTAAGCGGCGGAGAGATTTGGCAACTTGTAAGATAAATCCGGCATAAAACTTGCGGTTGGAATATTTATTCAAAACGCCGTCTACATCAATTATAACAACTTTATTTTTCATATTTATATCCTTTTTTAGACATAATAGCCTAAAATGGACATTTAATCAATAAAGATATTGTATTTTTTATAAAATCAATAAACCCATCATAATCGGCTTTTTCGAAATTGTATTTCTGTAGCAAATTTCAGCATTTTAGTCTTCTATTGCACAATCATCACCATCAAATGCGTAGTTTACAACAACGTTGTTAACAATAGTGAAGGATGTTTTGCAATAGTAAGTATTTTGTTCTTCGTCCGATTCACCATAGTTCGGCGTTTCGATTGCGGGATAGTATACTTCGCTGCCGGCATAAGGTTCGGCATCTCCGTTAATGGCCTGATTTTCGGTCTGGATATAAGTTACCACGGTTTCGTTCGGAGTAACTGTTAAAATATTATCCGGTTCGCCCCAAGAGTAATATAAAGCCTCCTGACTGACACCAACCCATTTTTGCATGGATTGATCATAATTTCCATTGGATGCACAGCTGCTCAGAAACATTATACAGAGTAAAAGTATCATTTTATATATCCTCGGTTGAAAGAAAGTTTAGAGAATATGTAATTTCGTTTTAGGATGATACAACCTAAACTATAGTTTTATATCGGTGAGTTTTTTCTTTAATTTTGCCAATGCGGTATCATCAATTTTTATATTAAGAAGAATTTGTTCTTCTTGAAGATTTTCTTCTTTTACATCGGCATTCCTGTAAATCCAGGACAGCAGTTCTCCGTTTGCCGCCGGAATTTTTATTGATATTTCTTTATGGGAGAGTGAAAGTTTTTCGTCTATGAGTTTTAGAAAATCAGAGCACCCTTCTCCGCTGACAGCCGAAAGCGGGACAATATTTGAATTTCTCTCAGATGTTTCAAGCAAAGCTTTTTTTATTTGTGTCGGAGAGTAAATCGATTTTGTTTTGAACTTCAATGTAATTGTCTTTGCTCTCAATCTCTTTTAACCCCAGATTATCCAGAACTTCAAGCACATCCTTTTTTTGTTCCAAAGTATCCGGATTGGCAATATCTCTTACATTTACAACAATATCTGCTTCCAAAACTTCTTCAAGCGTGGCTCGGAAAGACATAATTAATTCATGCGGCAAATCAGAGATGAAACCAACCGTGTCGGAGAGAATAACTTCTCTTCCCGACGGAAGTTTTATTCTTCTCATGGTTGGATCAAGCGTGGCAAAGAGCAGATTTTGAGCAAAAACATCCGCTTTGGCGAGATAATTAAACAGTGTTGATTTGCCGGCATTAGTATATCCAACCAAAGCAACCACCGGATAAGGAACTTTTTTACGGGCACTTCTTTGCAATTCTCTGGTTTGTTTTACTTTCTGCAATTCTTTTTTTATCCGAACGATCTTATCGTCAATAATACGTCTGTCCAGTTCTATCTGTGTTTCGCCAGGACCGCCAAGGAATCCTGCCCCGCCTCTTTGACGTTCAAGGTGCGTCCAACTGCGAACAAGCCGAGACCGCTGATAGGTTAAATGAGCTAATTCAACCTGCAGACTTCCTTCTTTGGTCTTCGCTCTTTCGCCAAAAATTTCCAATATCAGAGCGGTTCGGTCAATTATTTTACATGCTAGTTTCTTTTCCAGATTTCTTTGTTGAATAGGTGTAATCTTGGCATCAACAATAACTAAGTCTGCTTTTTGTTCGGAGATTATGGCTGAGATTTTATCAATAAAACCTTGAGCAAAAAAAGTGGCCGGTTTTATATTTCTGAGTTTTACAATCTCCTGACAGACAACATCTAAATTAATTGCCAGAGCCAGACCACAGGCTTCTTCAAGCCGAGATTGGGCAGAAAGCCTGATGTCGGAATCCACAATATCGGGAAAAACGACACAGGCTTTATCTCGGGAATGTTTATTTAATTCAATATGCGGCAATGCTTATTCTTCAGGAATAGCAATATCTATCGGCGTACTCGGCATAATGGTTGATATTGCATGCTTATAAATGAGCTGAGTATGTCCGTCTCTTCTCAACAGCAAAGAAAAACTGTCGAACCAAGTAATCAGCCCTTGCAGCTTTACACCATTTACCAAGAAAACAGTGACAGATACTTTGTTCTTTCTAATATCATTTAAAAAATCATCCTGAACATTTTGCGACATAGGTAATATCCTTTTATTTTTAATTAGTTTTATGATTACAGTTAACCCTATTTTGTTTTATTAGTAAAGCATAGATTGTATTAAGGGGATAAATTCAGCTAAAGATTCAAGTTTGTAATCGGCTTTTATCCCGCGATATGCCCGTCCGCTTTTGATGATGACGCAGGCACAGTTCCAGACCTTGGCCATTTTTATATCCGTTGGCGAATCTCCAACCACCAGAATTTCGCTGTTTGGGGGGATTTTATTATCAAACAACGCATGACAAGGTTCGGCGGCAGGCTTGTCAATAGAACATTCTCCCGCACCACTGATTTTATAAAAGTAATTACTCCAGCCCAGATATTCTACTTCTTGTTTTAAGACTTCGCTTTTTTTGTTGCTCAAAATGTAACATTGCAAATTGTTTTGAATACAAAAGCGGATGACCTCTTCGGCATGACGAAAAACTTCCAGCCATTCCAAATGATGTTTTTGAGTGTAGTCATAAAAAACTTTTTTTGCTTTTTCGCAATGTTCTTTGCCAAAAACTGCGGCAAACAGCCCTTGCCCGCTGCAATTTGCGGCTGCACGGCGGATTTTATCGTAAGGAACTGCCGGAAGCTGCAAAGTCTCAAAAGTATGGTTAAATGTTTTCTCCAAGAATGGCACGGTGTTTACCAAAGTTCCGTCCCAGTCAAATACGATATATTTTATCATTCATCCTCATTATGAAAATAATTTTTCGGCTTTTTTGATGTATTTTGAAGTTACGAACAATATCAAAATATCTCCGGCAGCCAATTGCATTTCATCAAAATCATAGAATATTTCATTTTCGCGAACGATGGCACAAATTTTACTGCTGCTCGGCAAGTCCAGTTCAGCAACTGTTTTTCCGATGTTGCGGCTTTCCTCATCAATTTTTATTTCCCAGATTTCGCCAAAACCGCGGCCAAGCGAATAAGCATTGCTTATTTTGGCTTTGCGGAGTTCCTGCAAAATGGACGATATGGTTACGGTTGAACGGTCAATAATGATGTTATCGCCGATATTGTCAATCAGATTATCGTAAGAACGGGAGTTAACCAGTGTTATGGTTGAAGCAACCCCGTTTTTCTTAGCCAACAAAGAAGCCAAGAGGTTATCTTTATCCTTTTGAGTGATGGCTATGGTAGCGTCAGTGTTTTCAATACCTGCTTCCGTCAGAAGAGTATCGCTCATCATTTCACCATACAAAACAATGGTATCGTTTAATTTATCGGCCAGTTTGTGTGCTGAATGAGCATCATTGTCAATAACCTTGCAACTTAAGATGTTATCGTTATTTTCCAAACTTTGAGCGATATAATATGTTATGTCATTATCACCAAAGATGATTATTTTTTCATTGGCATTGTGTTCCATTCCGAAATCATGAATCATACCGTCGATTTTATCTTCCGACACCAATAAGTACAGCATATCTTCAGGTAAAATTTCATCTTCACCGGTTGGCAAAAAATGTTTTCCGTTTCTGACAATACTGACGAAAGCAACATCCAAATCGGGTGCTATTCTTTCCAATTGAACCAGAGGTGTTTTAATCAACGGGCATTTTTCCGGACAACGGAAGGAGATTAAAAACAATTTTCTGTTTGCCAAAGGCAATACCTGAGACGTGCCCGGAATTTTTAAAATTTCGATAATGGCATTGGCTATTGCGATATCCGGAGAAATAATCAAATCCACAGGGATATTGTTTTCATTATACAAAGTGATATATTCCGGATCCAGAAAACCCTGAGAATCTATACGAGCAATTCTTTTTTCTATATTAAACAAAGAATAAGCCACTTGACAGGTAATCATGTTGACCTCATCAATATCGGTGGCTGCAATAATCATATCCGCCGTCTTTGCTTCAGCCTTTTCCAAAACGTCAGGATTTGAAACCGAACCGACAATAGTCTGCAAATCAAATTCTTTAGATAATTCTTCTAATTTGTTGCCGTCTGTATCAATAACGATAATATCATTATTACCCTGTGTCAGATATCCGACAATACTTCTTCCTACATTTCCGGCTCCGCCGACGATGATTTTCATTGTGTTATCCCACTTGGCTGCAGCTGTCAAAATAGCGGTGTATTTCTGCCACAGCCTCTTCAAAATCGTTTATTGCGGTATAATTCTCCCTAAAACGCTTGGCCTCATATAAATTTTTTGAGTACCAACAGACATATTTTCTGGAAATTTGAACCGCCATCTTTTCCCCATAATAAGAAACTAATTCTTTAATATGCGTTAACAAGGTTTCTTTTATTTGCGGCACCGGAATTTTCTCAGGAAGTATTCCGTTTTCCAGATAATTATGAATTTGCGAAATCAGCCATGGATTGCCCAAAGCCGCCCTTCCGACCATTACACCGTCAACTTTGGTATAGTCCAGCATTTGTTTGGCTTTTTCCGGACCGGTTACATCTCCGTTACCGATGACGGGAATATTTACGGCTTGTTTTACGGCAGCGATAATATCCCAATCAGCCTCGCCGGAATAAAAGTCACTGCGGGTACGGCCGTGTATCGTTAGGTAAGAAGCTCCGGAATTTTCACACATCTTGGCAAATTCGACGGCATTAACGCTGTTATGATCCCAACCCTTACGAAATTTAACGCTGACCATCAGTTTGGTGTTCTTTTTGACGCTTTCGATAATCTTTGAAGCTAAAAGCGTATCCCTCATCAGAGCCGAACCGGAATTATTGTTGACGATTTTCTTTACCGGACATCCCATATTAATATCAATAGAATAAGCTCCCAATTCTTCGGTCAATTTGGCAGCATCGGCAAAGACATCAGGATCTCCGCCAACCAACTGGACAACAACCGGATAAGGTTCATCCCTGACATCGGCAATACGATAACTTTTGGGATTTTTTCTTTGCATGGCATTCACCGCCGCCATTTCAGAAACCATCGTTCCCTCACCCAATGAAGAAACAAGCCTTCTCATCGGCTGATCGGTAATTCCGGCCATCGGAGCCAGAAAAACATTACTTTTAAAACCCAAATCAGTTATCATGCTTAAATATTAAAATCAAAATTACGGTTAAATTGATGGAAAAAGTCCAAAACGACTTTATGTTCCGAATTTATGTTTAAAACATAATTATAAATTCCGGTTATTTGTGAGGCTCTTAAGCCGGAAATGAAATTTCCGCCGAAAGGATATGCCGCTCCGCTCTTTCCTGCCAAACCGTAAAGTCTGGCAACTTTTTCCGGTGTCGGTACGGTTTCTGACAATACTTCCGCAAAGGAAGATTTTTCATTTTCTGAAATATCCGTTATTTCCGCTGAGTTTTTATTATCTTCGTCTTGCCAAACATTTTTATTTTGCTGTTTGAGTTGTTCCGACGGTTGATTTTCGGACAGAAACTTATGTATGGAATAAGACAGTTCGGGTTGCAGATACGATACGGCAAAGCTGTTGAGTGTAAACCCGTAGGATGCAGAGGTCGAAGGCGTTTTTTCGTCAGCGGGTATTTGCAGGTGTAAATTTTGATTTTTAGCTTTAATGTTGTTAACCGACTGAGAAATTTCAGAGGTTATTTTCATAAAGTCAAAATTCAAATTATTTACAGATGCAGATACCATGGCTTATCCGTTTAATTAAGTTTATCCAAAGCTTTTGCTAAGATATAATAAAGCTTGCCGATGTCAGCTCCGGAAATAACCGAAAGAAGAATACCGGATCGTTCATTACTTTGGGCTTTGGAAATCAGGGTCTCAAACTCTGCCAAATATTTGTTGACCGTATTGCGGAAATCCAAATTCTTCTCAAATTCATTCCGAACGGCAATAATCTGGCTGCGGCTCATGGATTTGGAAAGGTATCTGACAAAAGCGGCTGTATCTCCGTTGTAATATTTCTTCCATAACTCGTCTTCTGCGGCAGGATTGAAAATACGATTAATATCAACAGCGAAAGTTTCCAATTTTTCAACAATATAGGAAGCATCTTTAAGAAAAGTATCCGCCTGAATACTTTCATAACCGGCAACAAGAGCCTTAATTTTGTTTTCGGCTTTTCCAGACGTATCCGTCAAGACTTTTAACTGTTTGCTGACAATATCGTTAAAGCTTACAGATTTCTCAATAATCTCCCCGCTCTTGTTATTGAATTCTTCCGTGGTGGAAACAATGGCGTTCATAACATCGTTAACTTTCGTCAGGGTATCATCTGTTGCAGCAACCAATACACCGGATTGTTTCAGGAAAACTTCTCCGGAAGTGCGGATTTCATTGGAAATACGTTCTGCATTAGTGGCAATTTCGCCAATGGTTGCCCGCAGTTTATCACCCGCCGTCTCAAAGTGTTTTGAACTCATCTTGGTTGCGTCTTCTAACTGCAAACTCAATGTTTTCAAGTTTTCTCCCAAGCCTTTTACTTTGTCATAGGCTTGGTTTGCTCGATTGGACAATTGGATTGACGTATCGTTCAAAACAACATTGAAGCACTCAACCAATTGTTTGGTATCTTCGGATATTTTAATCATTTTGTCGCTTTGTTGTGTAATCAAATCATTGATTTCGACAACACCTGTGCTGGCTTCGGCGGTAACCGTATTGAAGTTTGCAATGTATTGTTGATAATCTTTCATGACCGTATCGACTTTTTTGGTGGATGTTGCAACGGCCAAATCCAAATCCTCCGCAGATTGGCTGAGAGCCATATTTACCTGTTCAACATTCTTGATTGAAATTTTGGAGGCTTTGGCGATATCCTCACCCACTTTCAGCAACCGATCTCCCAAGACATCAACCTCATAAGCGATCTTGGTTGAGGTGTCAAAGACTTTATCCGTATTGTCCTTAAACTGAGCGTTAATTTCATTCATTTTGGCGGAAACTTCATTGGCCGTATCCGAAAGATATTTATACTGTTGGGCCAAAGAGGCTTCGCCCAAACGAGTTTGGGTTGAAACAACGTTTACAATATCCGTCAGGCTTTCTTTTTGGTGTTCAAAGGTATCTTTAATCATATCCGCTTGTGCTCGAACCTTAACTAAAGCAACATCCATGTTTTTAATTTGGTTGTCCAGAGCGACGGCAACATTTTTGGCTTCGGCATTCATTGTCTCGGAAGCAGTATTTACCTGAGTGCAGTTATTAAGAATTGCCGCCGTTGTTTGTGCCCCTTCTTCCCGAACATCTTTAACAATGCTGCTGAATTCGGACAAGTTATTGCGGAACGTATTAATAACCATATTGAGTTTCTCTCCGGCTTCACTGACCAGTTTTTCAAGTGTTTCCTTTTTCTCGGAAATGGAAATATCAATTTCGGAAAGACGATCAATGGACTTCATTGAATTTGAAACAACGGTTTCAGCCCTTTTGTTGACGTCTTCTTCCAACAGAGCCATACGAGCCAAGACTCTGTCGGCACTTTGTTCAATGACGGAAACCTGTTTTTTCAGAGAACCGCCGATATTGGACGTATTTTCAGAGAGTTTGTCACAAATTTCAAAGAACTCATTCTCCTGATGCTTGAACAACAGATGAATGGTTTCAGCCTTTTCATCCAAGGCCTGAACAACATCCGATACATATCCCACCGTATTTTCCGCAACAGAATTTAACAATGTCGACTGATTTTCAAAAGAAGTCATCAGATCATTAAAGGTTTTATTGGAATTTTCTGTTGACATTTCTACAAGTTGAGATTGTTGAGAGAGTATTTTGGCAATGTTTTCCGCACGGTCAGAAACTGTTTGAGACAAAGTTTCGAGTTTTTGGTGCTGTCCGTTCATAATATCTTCAAATTCCAAAGCCTTTGTCATGGTCTTATTGGTAGAGGCGTCAAATTCCGAAGCCTGAATATGCAAGTTATCATTAAGAGCTTTAGTTTTGTTGACAACCTCTTCCGAATATTTGAGAGTTTGTTCCATTTGTCCTTTAAGATTATTGACCGCGTTATCGGCTTCGTCGCTGATGATGGCCGCAGCTCGACTGAGTTCGTCAATCTGACGTTTTAACTCACCTTTAATTTCTTCAATTTTGGTAACCGAACCGGTAATATGCCGCTGTTGTTGAGCCAGAGAGGCTTCGCCGATTTTGCTTTGAGCAACGACTATGGAAGAAGCTTCAACCAGTCCGTCAGTGTTTTTCTTCATGGTGTCGGAAACTTCTTTGAAGTTACTAAGCGATGTTTCCGTTTCGTTACGGATGTTACGGGCTTTATCACTGATTTCTTCGCTTAACAGTCTTAAGTTTGCGATAATGGCTTCGGCTGATTTATTTATATTATCTCGTTTTTCGGAAATATCAGTAATAACGTCTCCCGTCTTATCTTCAGAGAGTTTAGCCGCTTCAGAAAGTTTGTCCGTATTTTCTTCCAACATATCAATAACGCCGTTAATATCGGAAACAGCCTTTTCGGAAACAGAAGACAAAATACTGACTTTGTTGCCGATATTTTCTTCAATGGCATTCATTCTGTCGGCAATGACCTCGGAAACACCCGTCAGCTCTCTGACCTGCATGGAAATACTTTCTTCAATACCGCTTGCACGAGCCAAAACTTTGTCAACTTCAATCCCTACTTTTTCGCCTTGTTCGGCAATTTGACCGGTAATATAGTCGGCATTCTTACTGAGGCGGTCAATATGATCCAAAACCAACTTTCCTTGCTCTTTCATAATACCGCTGATTTTCCCGATACTATTGTCTAAATCCTGTTGCATCCGGCGGCAATTATTTAACGCTCCGCCGGAAATTTGTTCCAGTCGTTCGCTCTGAGATGAGAGCATTTCAGAAACCTGCTGCATGTTTTTACTGGATTTGTTACTGAATTCCAATAACATTTCATTGGATTTCAACATTTTGTCATTGTTGCTTTCCATCATGTTTTGCAATAAAGAGGCTGATGTCTTAATTTCTTGAATCCTCGGCAACAAAATTTCCGTTAAGTCGCTCATATTCTTTTGAATCTGGTTGGCCGTTGTTGAAAAATCAGCCGCATTATTTTTAAACTCTTCAGCGGCACCGGCTGTTTTTGCATTTACATAATCAAAACTGTTAATCAGGGTTTTAACACCTTCGGTCATTTCGCCCATAGTCTTTCCGGAATAATTATCCAATACGGAAACCAGTTTGGCAAAGTCTTCAACTCTTCCGCCCAATTCTTCTTTAATTTTAGCGGTTTGCTCCGTCGCCAGTTTGGTTACTTCCTGCAATTCAATCACTTGGGAGCGGATGGCGTCCGCCATGGCTTTGGCCGTGCTGGCTCCGCCGTCTTCCGGATATACCAGCTGATTCATATAAGCCCTGAGGAAACGAGCCTCGTTTTTGAAAGATGTTCCGCGGTCAATATAGGCCATGACAACCCAGATAATCGCCAAAGGCAATGTTACGCCGGCCAAGAAACCGCCAAACTCATCCGGCATCATTAAAAACAAGTTCGACCAGCCGAAAAACTGAGTAATATAGATAACAACCACGGCAAACCAGATGATACTTACCCAAATCATCAACCGATGCAGGTTATTGGTCAGCCAGGATGAGCCGTTTTCTTCTTCCGTATAGCTGATTTTGCTGTTTTCCGACATAAAATTAGGCAGATTTTGGTTGCTCTTTCTCTCTTCGGCAACATTTTGATTCTGATTTGACATAGATTTATTTTCCCCGGGTAAATCTAATAATGTTTTTAAACTGGCTAGAGTATAGCAAACTTTTTCAAATAAAAAAGTGCAAACCCCTATTCTTTTTACTTATCCACAGGGCTTTTATGACATCTTTTGAACTATTCGTTTTCTTTCTTTTTGAGCAGATATTTCAGTTTATTCAAGGCCTGAAATTTCATTTGCTCTTCCGTTAAAGATGCCGGGACAACAACAGTTGCCTCAATTTGGGTTTCCGGCTCGACAGCAGTAACTTTCATATAGCTGCCCGAGCGAATGAATTCAAACAAAATTTCGGTCATATTGCCCCGCCGCAAAGACCAAACTGCTTTCAAACTGACGGTTTCTGTCTTTATATTTGAAGTCATGGGTTTTATTAAACAGTACTTTCTGACGGCTGTCGTCATATCCTCTGGCAACATATCCCTGTTCAATCAACCGGCTGACGTTTTCAATATCCATTTCGGCATAAGAGAGTTCTTGCGGAATTTGCACAACGTTAAAATTAACCTCTTTGCCGATTTCTTTAGCCATATAAATAATATGACCGCCGTCATCGGGGTCGATCGCGGCCTGCGTGATGCACATTCCGTTGCGAAACCCGTTGCGATAACTGTAAAAATTTTTAATATCGACCATGGTTACGGCATATTTTTTATGATACTGCTGATAAGCCACTTTTTGACGGACAGAGTTCATAATCGAGGCCAAATTGTTTCCTCTGTATTCAGGACTGACAGAGGCCTGTTCCAATACGGCAACCCGATCAGGTTCATAATCCAAAGCAAACCCCGGTAAAACATTATCAATATTGTTTTTATTCACAAAATTTGCCGAGGCATAGCCAACCAACTTACCGTCCACAAAAGTTCCGATAAACAAATTGTCTGGATTATCCACCATCCTCTGGAAATCGCTCATTTTTTTATGATGGATAAAGCATTCCTGCCCCGGTTTCAGATTGGCAAGAATAACTTTGTGCAGTTCGTAAACATCGGCAACATCTTGTGAAGAGATGTGTCTGATAACATATTTTTTGTTATTTTTCATGAGTCTCCCGCTCATAATTACGGCTTCTGAAGACATAATCGCATCCTTATTGAAAATATATTTGAAAATTAAAATTATTTTGCCGTAAAATCAGGCGGAAAGGACATGAGTTTAATCCCAGCCAGGGTTATCCCCTAGCGGTCATTTTTCGTATGTATTTTATCAAACTCATGTTCATAAAAAGAATTGCTCCGATTTTTAATTCGGAGCAATGATATTCAAACAGCATTTTATTGTCAATAATTTATTTTCCCATAAATTTATTATTTTTAGGGAAGCCGAACGGTACCAGTTTGCCGACTTGGGCTCTGTGTCCAAACCAAGTCATCAAATCCGTTTCCACTTTGACACCGCCGCTGCGGGCATAGGAAAATCCTTCTTCGGCATTAAATATTTGGATATCCGACATATTGCCGTCTTTATATTTTTGCAGAGCAACACCTCGACCGCGAGCCATACTTGGAATTTCTTCCACTTTGAAAATTAATAATTTTCTGTTTTCTCCGACAATTGCCACGCTGTCTCCGGTAACTTTTCTGCACATAACCGCATGTTCCCCGTCAGCAACGTTCATAATCTTACGTCCGTTTCTGGTCTGGGCAATCAGATGATTTTCATCGACCAAAAACCCCTTACCCGTATTGGACGCAATCAGATAATTTGTTTTCGGCTCAAAAACAAACATCTCGCAAATATTGTCATTATTGCTTAAATCCACCATCAGACGCAGCGGTTGTCCAAATCCGCGGCCGCTTGGTATCTCGTTGGCGGAGATATTGAAGAATTTTCCTGAGGTATCAAACAAGATGATTTTATCCGTAGTCTGGGCATGGATGGCTATTTGCAAAGCATCGTCATCTTTGAATTTGAATTCTTCGTTCAAGTCGCTATGCCCTTTAATGCAGCGTATCCATCCTTTTTGTGAAAGAATTACCGTAATGGGTTCTTTTTCAACAAAAACTTCCAACGGAACATCTACCTCTTCCGTTACTTCCGCAAAATCCGTGCGTCTGCGGCCAAGGGCTGTCTTCTTGCCAAATTTCTCACGGATGAGTTTAATCTCTCCGGCAATCGCTTCCCAACGTTTACCCTCATCGCTTAACAGAGCTTCCAACTCGCCTTTTTCAGCAGACAAATCGTCATGTTCGCGTTTAATTTCTACTTCTTCAAGTTTACGCAAACTCCTGAGTTTCATATTTAAAATGGCTTCAGTCTGATTTTCGGTAAGGTTGAACTCCTGCATCATCACTGCTTTGGCGTTTTCTTCTTCGCGGATAATTCGGATAATTTCATCCAAATTCAGATACGCAATCAAATAACCGGAAAGAATCTCCAGACGGTTGTTGATTTTATCCAGCCGATATTGAACTCGTCTTTCCAACACATTGATTCTGTGTCTTAAAAACTCGTGCAACACTTCCTTAATACTGAGAACGCGAGGCACACCGTCAGAATCCAAAACATTCATATTCATATTAAAACGAGACTCTAATTCGGTCTGTTTAAACAGGTGTTCCATCAGAAGATTAGCGTCTACGGTACGGTTTTTAGGCACTAAAACAATACGGACATCATGAGTTGATTCATCTCGGATATCATCCAGCATCGGTAATTTTTTATCCTGAAGCAGGCCGGCGATTTTTTCAATTAATTTAGATTTAACAACCTGATACGGAATTTCTTTAATAATGATTTGATATTGTCCGTGGGTTAAGTCTTCCTTTTCCCATTTTGCACGGATACGGAAAGTTCCCTTTCCTTGAGTATAGGTGTCTAACATACTGGAAAAGCTGTCAATTATGATTCCTCCGGTCGGAAAATCCGGCCCCTTGATACGTCTGACCAGTGGTTCTATTTCACAGTCAGGTTTCTCAATCATATACAACAACGCGTCGCAGATTTCGCTTAAGTTATGCGGCGGAATATTGGTGGCCATACCGACAGCAATACCGGAAGAGCCGTTACACAACAAGTTCGGCACCATCCCCGGCATCACAACAGGTTCTTCTTCCTCCCCGTCATAAGTCTCTCTGAAATCAACGGCGTTTTCGTTTAATCCTTCCATCAGGGCAATGGCAAATTCCGTTAGACGAGCCTCCGTATAACGCATGGCGGCAGGATTGTCGCCGTCAATATTACCGAAGTTTCCCTGTCCGTCGACCAAGGGGTAACGAACCGAGAAATCCTGAGCCAAACGGCACATTGCTCCGTAAACGGCACTGTCTCCGTGCGGGTGGTATTTACCGATAACATCACCAACCACACGGGCACATTTCTTAAATCCTGATTTCGGATCAAGGTGTAATTGACGCATAGCGTAAAGCAAACGGCGGTGTACCGGTTTCAATCCGTCGCGGACATCCGGCAAGGAACGGGAAACAATGGTGGACATTGCATAAGACAGGTAGCGGCTGCTTAATTCCTCGGCTAAATGCACATCCTTGATTTTTTCTTCTACTTCGGCCATTTTTTTACTCTGTTCGTCTTACAATTGTTTCTTTTTATTGAAATATTCTTTCAAATTCGAGCCCAAATTAGCACGGTTTTCAGGGAATTTCAAGTTATGAGTTTGAAAAAAGTTTTTATTGAGGAAAAAACCGGTCATACTTAGCAAATCAACTATTTCAGAGGGATTGGGGCGGTAGTTTTCATCGACAATATATTGCGGGAAAGCAAACAATCTGTCCCGATACGGAAGCCCTGCTTCTTCACAAACGGCTTTTCCGGTTTTCGGAGAAACATATTTGAGATTTTCAGTGGTTCCGGTGGCAGAACATTCACTTAAATCCAATCCGACACCCAAATAATCAAGAAGATAAAATTCAAAGAAAGAATAATGCGTTATCCAATTATCTTCATTTATAAAATTAAAAAAATCATCAACACGGCGATAAAAATTTTCCAGATTTTCCTGTTCAGGCATACAAGCATTGCACAATCCGCATAAAGCGGCCAGAACTTCCAATTTGAAAGCCTCCCCCATAAAATTAACCGAACAAGGAGAGAGCAATTCAACTTTGAAGCTTAACATATTATCATCAACTCTGGCATATGCATCTACGCTTACCAGATTGCCAAGCTGATATGTTCCCAAGTTCTTTTTACTCAGACAATTTTTGACGTATCCGGTTATTTTTCCGTTGTTTTTTGTCAGCAAAGTAAGAATGAGCGAACGTTCGCCGTGTTTTCTTAAATTAATGATATATCCTTCGTCTTGAAACCGCATAACCCCTCCGTTGACGGAAGTGTATTGATTTTCAACCCCGTCGTCAATGCTATTCTTGTAAAAAAGCAAAAGCCTGAGTTTAACTCAGGCTTTTGCTTCCAATCGGTATATTTTAGACAATTTGTGCGACTTTTGTTTTCTGTTTATGAAAACGTTTATTCAGTTCGTCATATGCTTTGAGCTCTTCCAGAACAGCAGGCATATCTCTGAGAGCAATCGTATTCGGTCCATCAGACAAAGCTTTATCCGGATTTTCGTGTGTTTCCATAAAAACGGCGGCAACACCGACGGCAACAGCCGCACGAGCCAGAACCGGAGCAAACTCACGTTGTCCGCCGGTTGATGAGCCCTTCCCTCCCGGTTGTTGTACCGAGTGGGTTGCATCAAAAATGACCGGACAGCCGGTATCCTGAGACATCTGCGGAAAAGCACGCATATCAACCACCAATGTATTATAACCAAAGCTTGTGCCTCGTTCGGTAATACAAACGTTCTCGTTTCCGCTGTCAGTTACCTTTTTGACAATATTATTGACATCCCAAGGAGCAAGAAATTGTCCTTTTTTGACATTGACGATTTTTCCGGTCTGTGCGGCAGCAACAACCAAATCGGTCTGGCGGCACAAGAATGCCGGAATCTGTAATATATCGACATGTTTGGCCACTTCAGCACACTGCCAGGTTTCATGGACATCGGTTACAATAGGAATATTATTATAAAGTTTCTTTATTTCATCAAAGGTCCGCATTCCCTCGTCCAGACCGACACCTCTGGCTCCATGAATCGAAGTACGGTTGGCTTTATCAAATGAGGCCTTAAAAATATAGTTCATACCGAGCTTGGAAGTTATTTCCCTCATGGCTCCGCAAATGTCTATGGCATGCTGGCGGCTTTCAATCTGGCAAGGACCGCAAAGCAAAGACAACGGCAATTCATTGCCGATTTCAAATCCGGCAAGCTTAATTTTCTTTTGCGGATAAAAAGTTTTAATTTCAGCCATAGTATCTCCTTTATTTGGTAATCAAACTATTTTCCCCT
This sequence comes from Alphaproteobacteria bacterium, assembly GCA_048463395.1. Taxonomy (GTDB): domain Bacteria; phylum Pseudomonadota; class Alphaproteobacteria; order RF32; family CAG-239; genus JAGAJR01. The sequence goes on from DBFWPL010000021.1 coordinate 138,568, forward strand.
ATATACCTAAAAGTATCCTTTGTCAAGTCTTTGTAAAAATTTTCAACATTTTGTCTAAATATTTTAATTTAATTCAAATCTCAGCCAGGTAAAAAGGACGTTTCCGTCGTTTTTTACGCCCGGAACATAGGCTGCCTGCACCGCCATTCCCTTGTAACTCAGTCCGACAATCGGTAACGGCAGAGGAACCGGAATATAAGAATATTCGTGTCTTTGGGTCAAACTGGCGGTGAATCCTACCCCGCCTTTCCAATCTCCGTTATCATCCAATTCCCAGTTCTTAAGGAAAGCATAACCGAAAATCGTTTCCAAGTAAAAATTGGAATCCTTAAATCCCATGGCATATAACCCATGCCAATCTCCGTCTTCATCATAACGAGAAACGCCAAAGCCGATGCCCCACGGTTCTTCGTTATATTCTTCTACTTTGTCTTTATCATAAAAAAGGCGGTTATGCCAAGTCCAAACAGGAACATATAAGTCATATGTGTCAGCGTGCCATGTCTGTTTTAAATTGTTTTCGATTTTGTCCCAGAAATTTTCCAATTCATAGCGGCAAATTTTTGCTTCGGCGTTTTCTGCGAAGAAAATCAGAGTCCATAAAAGAGAAAAGATGCAAACAAATTTCTTTAGCATATTAATTATTCCTGATAAAAAGCAGTATAACGGATTGTGTGTATACTGCTTTTTTGTAAGAATCAATCTTTTTTATATTAAATCAACCGACTTTTATCAATCGCCGCCCGCACAAAAGACACAAACAACGGATGCGGGGCAAACGGTTTTGATTTTAATTCCGGATGGAACTGAACACCAACAAACCACGGATGATCAGGACGTTCTACAATCTCAGGAAGTTTTCCGTCTGGAGATTTGGCAACGATTTTCATTCCGGCTTTTTCTAATTGGTCGGCATATTTAATATTTACCTCATAACGGTGGCGGTGTCGTTCGGAAATATTTTCACTGCCATAAATGCGGTAAACCAGCGAATCTTTATCCAAAACAGAAGGATAAGCCCCTAACCTCATGGTGCCGCCCAAATCTCCGTCTTTTGAACGGTGTTCTTTGGCTCCGGCTTTATCCCATTCTGTCATCAAACCGACAACAGGCTCACAGGTGCTGCTCAGTTCGGTCGTATAAGCATTTTTGAGACCGACAACATTTCGCATCGTCTCAATAACAGCCATTTGCATACCGTAACAAATTCCCAAAAACGGTATTTTATTTTCACGGGCATATTGAATCGCAACAATTTTTCCTTCTGTTCCGCGTTGTCCGAAACCTCCCGGAACCAAAATACCGCTGACATCGGACAAATATAAATCCGGATCATTTTTCTCCAAAAGTTCGGAATCAATCCATTTGATGCGGACTTTGTATTTGTTGGCAATACCGCCGTGTGTCAGAGCTTCATTAATAGACTTGTAGGCTTCAAGCAGCTGAGTGTATTTACCGACAACGGCAATTTTCACTTCGCCTTCCGGAGCCCGGATAATTTTTACAATATTTTCCCATTTGCTCAAATCAGCTTCTTGCGGACAAGGAATACCGAAATGTTTGCAAACCTGACGGTCAATTCCCTCATGGGAATACGCTACGGGAACCTGATAAATCGTATCCACATCCAGAGCGGCAATAACGTTTTCTTCTCTGATATTACAGAATAAGGCGATTTTTTTCTTTTCATTTTGCGGCAGAGGTATCTGAGAACGGCAAACCAGCATATCCGGCTGAATACCGTACTCTTGAAGCTTTTTAACCGAGTGTTGGGTCGGTTTGGTTTTCAACTCTCCCGCAGTCGGAATATATGGCAGTAATGTCAGGTGGATGAACATGGAGCGTTCCCGTCCCAAATCGTAAGCGACTTGGCGAATCGCTTCCAGATATGGCTGCCCTTCAATATCTCCTACCGTTCCGCCGATTTCGCACAGGACAAAATCTTCATCGGTAATATCTGAAAGAATAAAGTCTTTAATTTCATTCGTAACATGAGGAATAACTTGAATTGTCGCCCCTAAGTAATCCCCGCGGCGTTCTTTTTCAATAACCTGCATATAAATTTTTCCGGTCGTGATGCTGTCTGTTTTTTTGGCCGGAACACCCGAAAAACGCTCATAGTGCCCTAAATCCAAATCTGCTTCCGTTCCGTCATCGGTAACAAAAACTTCACCGTGTTGGTACGGGCTCATTGTTCCCGGATCGACGTTTAAATACGGGTCCAATTTACGCAAACGGACCTTAAACCCTCTGGACTGCAAAACGGATGCCAAAGATGCCGAAGCCAGCCCTTTTCCCAAAGAGGATACAACGCCTCCGGTAATGAAGATGAATTTTGCTTTATTACTGTTAATATTCGTATTGTTTTCAGACATTTAAATCCCCTTTTTGCTAACAATATGCCCGTTTTTAAAGTGATAAAGGCACCTTCTCTTGAAAGGTGCCTTTTATTTTCGTTTCAGCAGTCATTTATTTTTCTGCCACCGGAGCTGCCGGTACCGAAGGAACGGTTTCTTCTGCGGCAGGGACATCCAGAATTGAATTACTTTTATGCTCGGCTCCTTTGTAATATAATGACAAAGAAATGCTGGTTATGAAAAAGATTGTGGCTAAAATAGCCGTCATTCTGGTCAGCAAATTGCCTGTACTGCGGGCATTCAAAAAGCTACTGGCTCCGCTGCCGCCGCCGAGACCGTCTAACGCACCGCCGGAAGAACGCTGCATTAAAATCACACAAACCAAGAATATTGCCACCATTAAATGAATGACCAATAAAACTGTTCCCATTATAAAATTCCTTTTTCTTCTACTAAAATTAACATCCGGCGTTTTTGGCAATACCGATAAAGTCAGCAACTTTCAGGCTTGCACCGCCGATTAAAGCTCCGTCAACATCCGGCAAAGATAAAAATTCCTTGGCATTGCCCGGTTTTACGGAACCGCCGTACAAAATACGCATTTTATTGGCATTGCCTTTACCCAGTTTTTTCGCCAACACTTTGCGAACAGCGGCGTGAACATCTTCAACGTCAGCGGCTGTCGGGGTTTTTCCCGTTCCGATAGCCCAAACAGGTTCATAAGCGATAACCGTATCGGCAGCCGTTGCAGACTCCGGAACAGAACCGAGAATCTGCTTGCTGCAAATATCAATGGTTTTGCCAGCATCACGCTGTTCCAAAGTTTCGCCGATACAAATAATCGTTTTCAAGCCGTTTTCATGAGCGGCAACGGCTTTTTTGTTAACCAGTTCGTCAGTTTCACCATGATCGGCTCTTCTTTCAGAGTGGCCGAGAATGACATATTGGCAGCCGATTTCTTTTAACATAGCCGGGCTGACGTCTCCCGTGTGAGCACCCTTTTCGGCAAAATGTGCGTCTTGAGCACCCAGAGCAACTTTAGCTCCCCGCAAAGCCTTTTTGACAGAGGTCAGCAATGTGAACGGAGGACATACCAAAAATTCGCATTCAGTTTTACCCATAGCTTTGACTTCGGCGGCAACGCCTTTAGCCAAATCAATTCCGTCAGCCAAAAGGCCGTTCATTTTCCAGTTGCCTGCAATCAGTTTTTTTCTTGCCATTGTTACATATCCTTACTAAACATTTTTCTCATTGTAGACTTTCTAGCACAACAAAATATTTTTTTCCAGCTAAAAAAACTTTTCAACACGAATATTTATAAGATTGCATATATTATTAATATTGCAGTATACTCTTTGCGTCTTGATTAAAATTTGTTTTTAGGATTTTGTTGATATGATGGAATTTTTCAGAAAAATGCAAAACTCTTGGTTTGCTAAATCTATTCTTATTTTGACGGGCTTAAGCTTTGTTTCCCTTTTCGGTGTTGCCGGATACGTGGGCAGCGTCGGAAAAAATCAGCCGGTTATCAAAGTTGACGATTATCATGTAACCCAGGGCGAAATCTCTCATCAGTTTGATCAGGAACTTCAATTGGCCAAAAACCTGTTCGGAGACAATGTCGATATTAACGACAATATCAGAAACTCCATGCTGCAGGCAATTGTTCAAAAAGAACTGCTCAACACCATTATCAAAAAAACAGCCGATGATCAAAATGTCAGCATCGGAGACGATTTGGTTCGCAAGGTTATTTTCTCTCAGGCTGACTTTATGGATGCCAACGGAAATTTCAGCAAAGAAAAGTTAAACAGAATTCTTGCCGCTTCCGGTTGGACAGAACAAAAATATGTCGACACCATTAAATTGGACATCATCAAACAAATTTTAGTGCAAAATCCGGTTGATAATGTAAATGTTCCTAAAGTTTTGGCCGATAATCTGACCAAAGCCGCTAAACAGAAAAAAGTTTTCAAATATATTAAAATTGATCCGGAAAAAGTAAAAATCGACCGCAAAATTACTCAGGACGAAGTTGAGCAATATTATCAGGACTTTAACGCTGAATTTATCGAACCGGAACAAAGAGATGCTGATTTTATTCTTCTCTCTCCGGCGGATATTGCCAATAATATTCATCTTTCCGACGAAGAAATTGAAGCTTACTATCAGGAAAATCTCTCCCGTTTTGAAGTTCCAGAAACCCGCGAAATTCTGCAAATGTCTTTTGATAATCAGGAAACAGCGGAAAAAGCCGCTCAGGAACTGAAATCAGGCAAAGATTTTTATGCCGTAGCCAAAGATGTTGCCGGACAGTCAAAAGAAGACACGCAACTTGGTTACGCGTCAAAAGATATGTTGATTGCCGATATGGCCGATGCCGTATTTGGTTTAAATAAAGGCGAATATGCCGGACCGGTTAAATCCGAAATGGGCTGGCATATTATGAAAGTCATCAATATCAAATCCGGTTCCAAAACCTCTTTGGCTCAAGCCAGAAAACAAATTGTCGAAGATTTGAAAAAAGAAAAATCTTATGATGAAGCTTATAATATTTCCAGCAACATTGAAGACCAAATCGGTGCCGGACAATCTTTGGAAGAAATCGCCAAAGGGATGAACGTAAGAATTTACTCTGTTAAAGGACTTACCGAAGACGGAAAAGTCAGAGTTCCTCCGCAAAAATATGCAAACATTGTTTCAACAACAGATTTTGTCGATACGGCATTTTCTTACAACAGCGGCGAACTCAGTCAGGTTGTCGAGACTGATGACGGTTTCATGGTTATGAGAGTTGCCAAAGTTGTCGATGCCCACCCTAAAGATATTGAAGAAGTCCGCGGGGAAATTGAAAAGCTTTGGGAAGCAAACGAAAAGACCGCTATTTCTCAGGAGATTGTCAATGATGTAATGCATGACTTGGAAAACGGGGATCGTTTGGAAGATGTTGCTATCAGATTTCAGTTGGCACATGACACAACGAAACCGTTAACCAGAAACGAGAAATTTGAAGGGCTGGCTCCTCAATATATGTATGAACTGTTTCAGGAGCCTAAAGATTCTGCAAAATTGATTGACAATAAAGGTGTCCAAATTATTGCCGTCAACACCCAGATTATTCCGGACAACAACATCAGCGACAATGACATTAATGCCGTTAAACGTTCAACCAGGCTTGATTTATCTCAGGATATGGCCAAAACTTTGGTTGATGATTACGGTTCTGACTATGATGTTCGGGTTAAATACCGCCTTCTCGGTCTAGAAGACTGACAAATCTTCTTTACATCCCAGAGCCCCGTTCAAAAACGGGGCTCTTTGTTTTGAGACAAAAAAGTTGACAGAAATATTTTATCAGAGTAAATTTTATTTAATTACCCATTAAATTGTTAATTTTTAATCTTTATATATTATGTTTTGGAAAATCATTTTGGGAATTGCAATTATAATAATTGCAATCCCGTTGCTCATCAGAGTATTTTGTTGGTTTTTTGGTATTTTCACTGCTATCCGCTTAGCCTTGTCTTCCATTGATAAACAAGAAGAGCATTATGAGCGGGAAATCAGGTTTTTTCAAGAGTCCCCCCGGGAGTATCCCTCAAAACTCCTTCCCTCCTTAAAAACGTGTTGTGAGTTCTGGATTGATTATTGGAGTGAAGAAATTCGCAAACTCCCCGATGAAAGTGATGATGACTTTCAAGAACTTCTGGGCTATCAGAAAAAACAGCAAGAGTTTTGGAAACAAGCCATTGACAGTGTTAATACCGAAATCTGGCAGAGAGAATTTAGGAAATAAAACGACTTTCTGCAAAAAAGAGCCCTGTATCTTTACAAGGCTCTTTTTTTTGTTTCTTATTGCTTACTCAATGCAGCAGTCAACCGCTTTACGAACAAAGGCCTTCATTTTTGCCAAAGCGGTTTGAGGAGCTTCTTCTTTTTTTGCCTCTTCGACAGGGACAACAGAGGATTGAACTTTAGCGGCTATTTTCTTAACATCCTCCACGTTGTCTTCAATCCATTTGGCATCGGCAATGTTCAGCATATTCATATTTAAGCCCCAAAACAGACAATACAGTTCATAAGCCTGATTAAACAAATCATAAGCCGTCTCTTTATTACCCAAGCTCTGTTGTTTTGTTCCGACTTCCATCAATCTCATGGAAGCCGCCAACAGGTGTTTGGATATGCACCAGACTTCCCCTTCGTAAGCCGGAATAATTTTTTGCATCAGATTTTTGCGTTTTTCACGGACTTCTTCAATCAAGTCATAAAAAGCATTTTTACCGGTTTTGGCTCCGGAAAAGACCAAATGCTCTTCAATAGAGATTAAATTCATGATCGCAATGGTTAAATCCTGATCGGAAGACAAGTCTTTGGGATTAACTTTTTTGGAACTGTCTATTCTTTCGACAAACTCTTTGACGCTCTTAGCTTTAGCCATTTTCATCTCCCTTAGAAATTATACAAGTCGTTTGCCTGTCGGCAAAGCGGATAGTAATAGAAATAAGTACTGACCAAGGCCAAAGCAACAACAGGAACCGCAACTTTTTCAAAAGGAAAATGAGCATGTCCTCCGTTTCTGGCTTTCATCCATTGGTAAAAATCAGAAGAATAAACCATCACCAATGCTCCGACAATCGTACTGAAGAGGAACGGATCAATATAGAAAATCAAAATAACATTCGGATTATATTGCAGATGAGAAATATACATAAACCCAATCATTGCCACACTGAAAAACAAAATCCAGAAATTGCGGCCTTTGAAGTTCCAACCTTTTTTATCAAACCATTTGATTGTCCAAAAGCCGATTAGGATCAGAAAAGCTCCGGCCCAAACACCGACGACGCTGTCATCCACGCCCAGATTTCTGGCAATTTCTAAAGATGCTCCGACGGCAATGGTACAAACGGCACACGCCGGATTGGCCAAAGCCGGAGCAGCAGACAACAACAAACCTATAACTAAAAACAGGGTCATTTTAAAATCCTTTCTGTTAAAAATTTAGTGCTATTATTACCTAACAGCACTAAAAATCAACTTATTTTTCCACTTTTTCCTGTTCCAGACCTTTCAAATATCTTCGGGTCATTTTCAGAGCGTTTTCGAAAGTCGACGCCGTGGAAATCGTATGATAATCAATTCCCTCTTTGGCAAAAGCATCGTGTAACACACGTCTGGGCTGCTTTTTCACATTAGAGAAGATAATCTTGGTATCGTATTTGCTCAGTTTTTTTACAAACTCAACAATAATGTTGGCTCCGGTTGCATCAACAACAGGAACATATCCCATACGCAAAATCAAGACTTTGGGAACATCGTTTATTTTTTTGAAAAAATTGGACACCTGAGAAGCTCCGCCGAAGAATAGCGGACCGGAAAAACGCAGAGACATAACACCGTTTTCGTGCAAAATCTCTGTCAAATCCCGACCGCCGCCGATATTTTCAAGTACGGTTTCATCGGTTTCAATTTCAATCTCGCGGCTCATCCGGTGCATAAATATGATGCTGGCCATAATAAAGCCTACGGAAATAGCCGTGTTCAAATCGACCAGAACCGTTAAAAGCAAGGTTACCAAAAGCGTATATCTGTCTCCTTTCGGTCCTTTGACAAGTTTTATAATTTTATCCAAGTTAAGCATGTTCCAGCCGATTAAAACCAATACGGCAGACAGGCAGGCCAACGGAATATATTTTGCCGCCGGAGACAAAACCAACATAAATACTAAAAGGAATACCGACTGCATTACACCCGCCATCGGAGAATAAGCATTGGCTTTGAAGTTGGTTGCCGTACGGGCAATGGCTCCCGTGGCCGGAACACCGGTAAAGAAAACGCACATCAAGTTGGCAATACCTTCCCCTATTAATTCGGAGTTGGAATTATGGTTATCACCACTCATACCGTCTACAACCGTTGCACTCAGTAAAGATTCAACTCCGGCTAAAAAAGCAATGGTTAATCCGCTCGGCATAACTTTCAAAGCTAAATCCAAATCAAAATGAGGCATTGTCGGCATTGGCAGAAAATGCGGAATACCGCCAAACTTATTGCCGATTGTGTCAATTTGAAGTCCAAACCAGCCAAAGACAACGACAATCAATGTGGCTCCAACCACACTGACCAAATATGCCGGAAGTTTTGGCTTTTTTATCTGTACATAAAAGATTGCTCCAAAGGAAAAAATCGTAATCAAAACAGAAAAAATGCTTAATTTATCCATATTAGCCAAGTATGTTTTCCATTTTGGCAAAAACTCAGCAGGAACGGATTCAATCTGCAGTCCCAGCAAATCTTTAATCTGAGTTGAAATCAGTAAAATACCGATACCGGCCGTAAAACCGATAACTACCGGATACGGAATATACTTAATGTAAGTTCCCAATTTCATAAAACCGGCAAGCAGTAAAACCACTCCGGCAATAATCATTGACATTGCCAAACCGTCATAGCCGTATTTTTGCATGATACTGAAAATAACAACGACAAACGCTCCGGTCGGTCCGCCGATTTGATAACGGCTTCCGCCTAAAAAGGCGATAAAAAATCCGGCAACAATCGCCGTGTATAATCCTTGTGCCGGCGTTACGCCCGAAGCAATTGCCAAAGCCATGGCCAGAGGGATGGAAATGACAGCTACCGTCATTCCGGCAATGCAGTCTCTCTTAAACTTTTCTGCGGTATATTTTTTCTTCAGCAAAATTTCAAATAATTTCGGAGAAAAATTTCTCCCATATGATTCTGTAATTTTCTTTACATATTCCAACATTTTATTCTTTCCGTTTATTCATATTTTCACTTCATTAAATTCGGCGTTAAGAAATACAACTTTCAGATTTTGTGTCAAGTCCCGGGGGTATTTTTTGTATTGAAATACACAATTTTTTTTGTTATCTTGCCCGCGGAGAAAAACATGGAAAGCATCACGTCATATCTTAAACAAATCGCCAAGTTATCTTTGCCGATTACGGTGTCTTTTATTGCTGTCGGCTTGATGAATATCGTTGACACAATGATTGTCGGTAACTATCAAACCGGACAATTGGCTTACATCGGGTTAGCCAATTCCGTTTTTGTGGTTTTGTTTACTATTCCGATGGGACTCCTGCAAGGGGTTATGATTAAATCATCTCAAAAATTCGGAGCCAGAAAATTTGCCTCTTGCGGCAAAATTTATCATGAAGGAAGAAAATATTCCGTTTGGCTTTCGGTTATTTTTACGGCTATCGGACTTAACGGAAAAGCCATCTTGATGTTTTTGGGACAAGACAAGGAAATGATTGAGCATTCCGTAAAAGTGCTTAACGTTTTTGTGGTGTCCATCCCTTTCATTTTGATTTACGCCAATATCAACTTCTTTTTACAATCAATTAAGCGACCGTATGTCGCCATGTATGGAATTTTGGTTGCCAATTTTATCAATCTGGCAATTAATCCCATATTGGTTTACGGGAAATTCGGTTTTCCGGAATTAGGTGCCGTCGGTTCGGCTACATCGACCTTAATCGTCCGAATCTTTCTCGCTTTTTATATGATTTATTATATTTACCGGATGAGAAGAAATCCTAAGTTAAACAAACGTTTTGGTTTGGACAGAAGCTATGAAACCTGGTGGAACGACAGCAAAAACACCCGAAAAATAGGTTATGGCGTAGCGATTGTGGTAGTTGCCACCAACGGTTCTTTTTCTCTGGTAAGCACTTTTGCCGGCTGGATGGGACAACATATTATGGCGACGTTCATTATTCTTATAAACGTAAATACCTTTCTGTTTATGATTTGTTTTGCTATAGCTCAGGCCACATCCATTGTTACCGCTAATGCTTACGGTAAAAGAGATATGACCGGTATTATCGCAACGGTTAAATCCGGATACATTATTTCGTTGTCAGTCATGGCGGTAATGCAATCTGTCATTTATTTCTTTCCGAATCAGATTTTTGGGATATTTACAAACGATGCAACGGTTATGGCTTACATTCATGCTTTAATCTTTTATTTTATGTTTGATCTTTTTATTGATACCCTGCCTTTGAATATTAACTTTGCCCTCAACGGCAGAAGCGACGTGAAAATTCCGACCATCAACCAAGTTATTTCTTATCTGGTGGTCAGGGTTACCGCCTGCTATTTGTTGGCATTCCATTTTAACTTGGGATTGAAAGGCTTGATTTTAGGTTTGGCCTGCGGCGGAATATCCTCGCTTATTCTCAACGCCTCTCGTTTTATTTATATCATTCAAAGAGATAAAAAAAGAGCCTGTCTTTAAGAACAGGCTCTTAAACTTTAGGCGATCATTGCTTTGACGCGTTCCTTGATTTTATCAACCGCATCTGATTTCGGAGTATATTTCTCCTCAAACGGTTCAACGGTTTCCCAACCCAATGATTCAAATACGGATTGGATGTTTTTTGTTACCCCCTGTTTCCAACCGTAAGAGCCGAAGGCAAAACCTTTTTTGTTTTTGGGAGCCAAGCCCTTCATATAAGTTACAAAGCCGGCAACACGAGGGAATAACTCATTATTCAAAGTCGGGCTGCCGATACAAATATATTTTGCATCCAAAAAGTCTACCATAACTTCAGAAACGTTCTTTACACTCAGGCAGTGTTTGACAACGGGAATACCGGCATCCTGAAAGACGGACATGACAGCTTCCGCCAAAGTTGCCGTGGCTCCCCACATTGTATCGTAAACAACAACGGCTTTACCTTCGTTTTTACCGCTGGCCCATTTAGCATAAGCCCCGAGAATTGCGTTGACTTCATCTGCTCCCTGCCAGATACACCCGTGAGACGGAGCAATCATTTCAATCTCCAAGCCCAAATCTCCGGCTGTGTTCAGAGCTTTTTCAGCCTGTGCTCCGTAAGGAAACAAAATATTGGCGTAATAGCTTTTGGCCTCACGCATGACAACATCAAAAGGAGCATCTTTTACAAAAATCGTATCGGTTGCAAAGTGTTGTCCGAAACCGTCGTTTGACAGCAAAAGTTTGTCTTCTTTAACATAAGTCATCATCGAATCCGGCCAGTGCAGCATCGGTGTCGTTACAAATTCCAACGTTCTTTTGCCGATTGAAATGCTGTCTCCGGTTTTTACCAGTTCATATTCCCAACCGGTCGTATCAAAATGATCTTCCAGTGCTTTTTTACCGGCAGCGTTGGTAATGATTTTGGCCTGAGGTGCCAGTTTCATAATAACCGGAATATTACCGGAATGGTCCATTTCCACATGGTTGACCACGAGATAAGAAATTTTTGAAAAATCGGTAACGCTTTTTACTCTGGCAATCATTTCATCAGACATATAATGTTTGACACCATCAACCAACGTGATTTTTTCATCCATAAGCACATAAGAGTTATAAGTTGAGCCGTGCGGAGTGCTGTAACCATGAAACTCAACAAGGTTCCAGTCTTTAACACCTACCCAGTACACACCTTTTTTTACTTCAACTGCATTCATTACTTTCTCCATATTTCAGTTTTATCAGAATGTCCTTATACATAATACTTAAAATCTTCATTGACAATCTCTTAAATTTAATTATAAACAATAACGATAATTATTATCATTTATGAGAAGCATATGAAATATTCAAAACAAAGAGAGTTAATTCTGAAAGTGTTACAAGAAAACATGGTTCATCCATCGGCGGACTATGTTTATGAACTTGTAAAGAAAGAACTGCCCAACATCAGCTTGGCAACCGTGTACAGAAATCTCAATTCTCTTGCCGAGAGCGGTATTATCCGACGTATTCACGGATTGGACAATGCCGTGCGGTTTGATCATAATATGTGTAATCATTATCATTTTATTTGCACAAAATGTAATAAAGTTTATGATGTCCCGTATGACATCGCTCCGGAACTTTCCGATAAATTATCTGAAAAAACCGGATTGAACGCTGAGACTTGTGACATAACTTTCAAAGGGATTTGTCATCAGTGCCAAAAGAAAAAACAAACTAATTAGGAGATCTATATTATGGAACTTAAAGGCTCTAAAACAGAACAAAACTTAAAAGACGCATTTGCAGGCGAATCTATGGCTCGCAACAAATATACTTATTATGCCTCCAAAGCCAAAAAAGAAGGTTATAACATTATTGCCGATAAATTTGAACAGACGGCCAATAACGAAAAAGAACACGCAAAACTGTGGTTCAAACTTCTGCACAACAATGAAGTTCCCGGCACAATGGATAACCTCAAAGATGCTGCTTCCGGTGAGAATTACGAGTGGACCGAAATGTATGCCCGCATGGCTCAGGAAGCCAAAGAAGAAGGCTTTACAAAAATCGCTTATTTGTTTGATGCCGTAGCTAAAATTGAAAAAGGTCACGAAGAAAGATATCAGGCATTGTTGGACTCTTTGTGCGAGGGCAAAATTTTTGAACGCCCGACAAAAGTTATTTGGGAATGTGCTAACTGCGGACACAGAGTTGAATCTCCGAAAGCTCCTGAAAAATGCCCTGTTTGCGATCATCCGAAAGCTTATTTCTTTGAGCTTCAGGAAGAATTTTAATATTCTTCTTTTTAGAAAAAAAACTCCTCTGTTCAGAGGAGTTTTTTTTGATGGTAAAAAGATTAACCTAAACCAGTTTCAAATTACCTGCGACGGTTTTACCTCTTTCGCTCATAAGTTCATAACTGATTTTGGCCCCTTCATTGAGAGTTCTCATACCGGCCTGTTGTACAGCTGAAATGTGTACAAAAATATCCGAACTACCTTCGTCAGGAGTAATGAAACCATAACCTTTTTTATTGTTAAACCATTTAACTGTTCCTGTTGCCATAATCTTAATCCTTTTCACAAACAGGTTAATACATTTTACCATAACCCCATTAAATGCGGTTACATTTATATGTGTAATATACCCTAAGCTTGTTGGCAAGAGATTTATTTAAATTTCTTTTCTCACCCCTTCTCTTGTAAAAGCAACAATAATGATTAACTCTAAGAGGGAAAATTTTCAGAAAGGATAAAATTATGAAAAGAATGCTTTATTTCTTCTCTGTTGTTCTGCCGGCGGTACTGATATTTAATATTTCCGCAGCCGAAGCCCAGAGAAAAAACACGACAGAAAAGGACGTTAAGACAGCGGCCGAAATAACAAATACCGATGTTTCCAAGCACAAATCTCATAAAGAATTAAAAAAGGCGGAAGAAAAAGGCGATTGCAAATGCAAGAAAAAATCTGCCGACTGCAACTGCTCAAAAGACAGGAAAATGAAAAATAAAAAAACTATTGAAGAAAAATATAATGAAGACGTTCAAGAAGTGAACGAAGAGTATACCAAAGCCATTAAAAAAATAAGCAAATCCTCTTTCAATGAGGAGCAAAAAAACTTACTTAAGCAACAAGCCGAAGAAAACAAAAATTATGCTTTGCAAGCAGCAAAGGCCAGAAGCAACCTCCTGACAAAGCAAGTAGAAAACCGTCAGAAATTGGATATCCCTGAAACCGCACGTCAAGATAAAGCCAATAAGAAAGCTCTGAAAGCGGTCAGAAATATTTTATAATATATCCTTAAAATTTATGAGCGGCGTGAAGAAACGCCGCTTTTTGTTTGTTTACAAAATAAAATATTTTTGTTAAATTGCTTTTCAGCCTGCAACATCGGGGTTGCGGGCTTTTAATTGCGATATTAAAAAATTTATAAAGGAATGAACAAATGACATTAAAAAATACAAGAGCAGGAAATTATCCTGAATGGTACCAAAACGTTGTCTCCGAAGCCGATATGGCCGAGAACTCCTCCAGCCCGGGCTGTATGGTTATCAAACCCTGGGGATACGGAATCTGGGAACGTATTCAAAATGTTTTGGATGCAAAGATTAAAGAGACAGACCATGAAAACTGCTATTTTCCGATGTTCATCCCTTTATCCTTTTTCCAAAAAGAAGCTGAACATGTTGATGGTTTTGCAAAAGAAATGGCCGTGGTTACTCACTCCCGCCTTTCTATGAAAGACGGAAAACTTACTCCGGACTCCGAACTTGACGAACCTTTAATCGTTCGCCCGACATCTGAGGCAATCATCGCCGACTCTTTCTCAAAATGGGTTAAGTCTTATCGCGATTTGCCGGTTCTCATCAACCAATGGGCAAATATCGTGCGTTGGGAAATGCGTCCTCGTCTGTTTTTGCGTACCCGTGAATTTTTATGGCAGGAAGGCCACACCGCTCATGCCACCCATGATGATGCCGAGCAAGAAACGATTAAAATGCTGGAAGTTTATAAACAGCTTTGTGAAGAGGCTCTTGCCACTCCTGTTCTGGTCGGATGTAAGCCGGAACATGAGAAGTTTCCGGGAGCAATTGACACTTATTGTATTGAAGCCATGATGCAAGACGGTAAAGCCCTGCAAGCCGGTACATCTCACTTTCTCGGTCAGAACTTTGCCAAGTCTGCCAATATCTCCTTTATCAACAATAAAGGACAACAGGAATTTGCTTATACGACTTCTTGGGGTGTTTCTACCCGTCTTATCGGCGGTGTTATCATGACACATGCCGATGACGAAGGCATGGTTGTTCCGCCTCGTATTGCTCCGTATCAGGTTGTTTTGGTTCCGGTTATTAAAAAGCCGGAAGATGCCGAGCAAGTTATGGCTTATATCACCCGTTTGCAAAATGAATTGGAAAGCCAACTCCCGTTCGGAGAAAAAATTCGTATTAAAATTGATAAACGAGACAAGGTTTCCGTTGACAAGTTTTGGGAATGGACCCGCAAAGGAGCTCCCGTTATCTGTGAAATCGGCATGCGAGACGTTGAAGGCAACAAAGTTATGGTTAAGGAACGCCTCAAACTGGGTACTCCGGAAGGCAAACAGATTGTTTCCTTTGATGATTTTGTCGCAACCGTTTCCGAAAGAGTGGAAAACATTCAAAAAGCCATGTTTGACAAAGCTCAGGAACGTTTGATGCACAATATTCGCACAGATATTACTTCTCCGGAAGATTTCAGAAAATATTTTGAAAATTCCAACCAGTGGATTGAAGACGGCAAACAAGGAAAAGTCGCTTTCGTTCGCGGTAAATGGTGCGGAGATCCAGAATCGGAAAGCATTTTGAAAGAAATGAAAATTACTATTCGCTGTATTCCGTTTGACCAGAGTAATACAGAAGGAAAATGTCTGCTGACCGGGAAACCGGCAACGATGGACGTGATTTACGCACGTTCTTACTAGAATCCGTTAATTGAACTCCCTCTCCTTGTGAGGGAGTTCTTTTTTTAGGAAACCTATTATGAAAAAATATCTTATAATTTGTTTTATTCTGATTTCTTTTCCGGCCTTTTCTCAAAATATTGATATTTCCGCCCTGCAAGAAAAATTGGCTTCTGTCAGTGATAATGAATTTAATGCCATGGATGCAAACGGCGACGGGAATGTTTCAAAAGAAGAATATCTGGATTATATTTGGGAAGAAACCCGCAAAAAAAGCGAAGCCGCGTTTAAGCAAATCGACCAAAACGGTGATGGTTATGTTTCGCATGAGGAATATATGGTTTTCATGAATTTTGCGACCGGGAAAATGAACAATTTTTTTAATCTGCTGAAACAACATCAACAATAGTCGATATTGTTTATTCGCTTGGAAAATCTATATTTTTACTGTTGGATTAACCGGAGGTAAGAATATGGGATATGTTTGTGCTTTTGCAGCAGTTTTTTTCTGGAGTTTTAATCTTATTATCGCAAGTTATTTTGCGACATCGCTAAATCCGTGGGAGATCGCTTTCGGAAGATGGTTCGTTGCCGCTTTGATTCTGGTCCCGCTGACATGGAAAAGTTTAAAACACAATTATACAATTCTCAAAGACAACCTCAGAGTGATTTTTGCTCTAGGGTTAAGCGGTATTGTCATCGACAATACACTTATCTATTATGCCGGAAGGACGACGTCGGCAATTGACATGGGGCTTTTGGATGTTACCGGACCTATTTTTCTAGTTTTATTATCCAAAGTCTTTTTAAAAACAATAATCACTCCGCAACAGATTCTGGGATTGATTGTTGCCGTTTTTGGCGTCGTTATCATCATTCTTCAGGGCGATTTTAAACACTTATCCGATTTTAAATTTGTGAGCGGAGACTTCCTGATGTTGATAAACACATTTGCTTTTGCCGTCTATTCCCTGCTCCAATACAAACGCCCAAAACAAGTTTCTCAACAAGCGATGTTAGCTGCATCCGTTATCGCCGGATTAATCATAATACTGCCTATTATGCTGTTGGTTGTTCCGCAACAACAGCTGCTCGAATTTAATGTTTTGGATTTAGGCACCGTTGTTTATCTGGGAATTTTTAATTCCGTTTTGTCTTATTTATGTTGGAACACGGCATTATCAAAAATCGGAAATATCAAGACCAGTATTATTTATTATCTTCTCCCGCTCTTCAGCGGAATCGAAGCTTATTTTATCTTAGGAGAAAAATTCTATACCTCCCAGTTCATCGGCGGTTTTTTAGTAATTATAGGAATTGCAATGGTTACTTTATTAAAAAGACAAAAAAACGCCGATAAATAGTTTATCGACGTTTTGGAGAGTTCGAAAAAAAAATCACTCGATAACTTTAACTTTGGTAATGAGACCGGCATGATCCTTAAAACGGATTTTCAGCCCCGGTTTCAGACCATAGTCCATTATATATTTTTCAGCTTCGTAACTGTCGCCGTTCGTAAATGTGATAACAACCACATTCTTTCCGGTTATTTCCATAACGTTGCTGATTTCATAGACAGGACGTTCATTAAACTCTTTTTCGGCATTCTCTTTGCACTGAACCATACCAATAAGGCAAGCTCCGACAATGAAGGCAACAATTGCGACAACGCCTAATCTTTGGGAAACACCATTTTGATATTCCCGAACAAAATCTTTTTCTTCTTCCATAAATATTTTATTTGTTATAATATAAAAATACTGTTTACATAGACTTAAAATTTTGTCTAAAATATCTTAATTTCTCAAAACTGTCAACTTTTTTCCATCCTTTTACCGCCCTATTCCACAGAGGAGCCTCTGTCTTTTCTTCAGGATAACGCCATATACCGGCGATAACAGGCTTGCGACATCCTGTTGTTTCAGGATAAGTAAAAGGTTCGCCAATGATTTTACAATATGCCAAATCAGCAAAAATACGGGCTTCCATATATTTTCCGCTGTAACCATGTTTATCAGACCACTCAATTTGGCATTCTTTGGTAAATCTGCTACGAATTTTTTCAAAAAGTTCTTTATGTTCATCCAAGACAACTCCCTGCCCCGAAAGTAAATTTTTAAAGTCAGGAATACACAACGGGTTTTTCCACCCGCCGCCAAAAACAAGAAAATTTTCCGGCATTTTTATATTGTCCGGAATAAATGACAAAGAGTGCATATAAGCGTAAGTGCTTAAATATTCCACGGTTCTGAGCGTGTCTTCAAACGGATATTTTAAGTTATCAAGTTCATCAATAACCCTATACCAACTCGGATCAGATGATTTTGGCGGTGTTTGGCGGTAGAAATTTTCTCCCTTGTCATTAACTGCCACAGTATGAAAAAGCTTATCTAAGAGTTCAGGAACAATCTTGCCCTGTTTTCCCCATTGAGCATTCAAATCACAAGCTTGTCCTTTATGGGTACGGGTAAGGTAATCCGCAAAATGATTAAACGGCCCGATATCCCATCCCAAAACAATATTTTTTCCGTTTTTATCTTCTGAAATAACCGCTATGTTTCCGGTGTTGCCAGCATTACAAAAAGCAACCGGGAAAACACCTTTATTTTTCATATCTCCCGCGATATGGAGATTATGTACCGGAGCCAGAGGAGCCCCTTCCCCGCCGTTCATGATATCATCCGACCGAAAATCCCAGATAACCGGAATTCCGGTCAAATCAGCCAGAAGTCCGGCATTACCGACCTGAACGGTGTAAGGTTCTTTGTTGCCGGCAATGGATGGCGGAAAATGGTCGCAAGTCTGCCCATGAAAACCTATTGCGGAGATTTCTTCCTTTTTAATGTCATTTTTTTCCAAAAGTTGATTAACGGCTTGAGCGACCAACCGACTGTAAGCATTTACGGTTTCTACAAAAAACGAATTGGCTCCGAGTTCATCCATCTCGGCATGATGTTCTTTTATCAGTTTTCGGAGGTTCAACAAGTCTTTGGTCATTTTCTCCGGATAATTTAATGTAGAAAAGGCAATATCCCGTATGTTTTTTCCATTAAACTCCGTCAGCACAACATCAACGGCATCAAGCGAATTTCCGGTCATTACACCAATTGTTTTTATTTGCGTCATATAAATAAACCTCATGTTAAATATGAGGTTTATTAAAACAAAATATAATTAAGATTAGGTTAATATGCTGAAACAGTGATTATCGTTTCAGCATAAATATTATCCGGAGTAACCTGATGCAGATTTTTGATATAGTCCCCAAAATCTTTTTTGAATTTTTTGGCATTTCCGTAACCGCTGCGAATAAAAGTTTCAGCGGCAAGAACAATATACGTCAGAATTTCAGGGGTCATAGAGGCCAGAACATTTAATTTTCGTATCATCAGCATTTTATATTTGAAGTTATCCTGCCCGATAACTTTCATACCGCGGATTTCGTCCATAGTTTTGCGAATGCTGCGGCCGTTCCGTTCTATTTGGAAACGGGCCAGACTGGCGTCATAAATAACCGCCTCGTTCACGTCTTTGACTTTATTCAATGTATTTAAAATTTCTTCTTCTGAAGGATGTTCTTTCTGAATTGTTTCATGAAGCAGGGAAAACAGACTTCCTTTGCTTTTTCTGGTGTTTTTCAGTTCACGGAGAAAAATTTCACCAACAGTTTCTTTTTGTAGAGCCAGCATATCAAAAACTCCTTCACTTCATAATTATATTATAAACTGATTATATCACAAAAATAGCCTCTTCTCAACAAATAATTGTCACAAAACTGTAACAATTTATCTTAAGCAGGCAAATTTCTTTTCATGACTTTCTTTATTTTTCTGTATGATGATGCCAGCCACCCTTCCTGATATTCCCCCGGTATTTCTCTTTCGTCAAACTTATAATAAACATATTCTTTATCTTTGGAAATTTCCAGCGGAGAGGTGTTCATCTTCATCTCGGAAACATTGCTTCTCGGAAGCTTCAGTAAGGACAGATTATCACAATGCATCAAAACAAATCTTCCCCGACACTTTTTTTGAGCTTGCAGATACATCAATCCCGAAGACGAGAAATCAGCTATGCCGTTAAATCCCTCTTCTATCCGCACAGCTCTTACCGACGGACAAGCAACCAGATCTACTCGTCCGGCAGCATGGGCTCCGATACTTACCGTCTCTATGGTTTGCAGATGCCGCAGATTTAATTCTCCGTTAAAATCGTCGTCCACTTCCAGACTTTTTAATCCGCAACGGTTGTCTTTGCTGCTGATATTGATTTTCCCTCGGCAGTCATTCCCGATATGAACACTCTTGGCGACAACGGAATCTGCATTTAGTGTTCCCCGGAAAGAATCTCCGACAAAAATGCTTTTTCCGCCCCAGTTTTCAGACAACTTTATATCCGCATAACAGTAATAGCCTATTTCCAAGTTATGAAAACAGGAGTTTCTGATATCCAACACGCCGCTGAACACATCACCGACAATCATATCAAAACATTTTCCGCTGTAATTGAACAAAATGTCGCAGCGACAATTATCGGCAATTTGTATCTCTTCCAGATTACATCTTGATAAATTCAACCTGCCCTTAAAATTATCCTTAATATAAAGCGTCTCCGTATATTGGTTGTCTCTCAAATCAATTGAAACGTTGGCTTTCTTTTCAACTATCAGTTTTTTGACGGAAGCATGAGTTAAATTCAGGGAGCAGTTTTTTGTCCCGCTCGGAACCGTTAAAACATTTTTCTCGTAATCATTGAAGGTTATGCTTACATATTCCGGACGCCGCATATATTCCTCCAATTTTGATGTGCTGAATTCTGCTCCGGTCAGATAAACATCTTCCTCGCCGTCTGTTTTTACAACAGACAAGCCTAAATCCACAGCCGCATCTTCGGTTAAACGATAATGGAAATCACGCACATAATCGACCAGAATTTTTCGATACTTGTTATCATAAGTAACGCTCTTATATCCTCGTACATTGGACACTTTATCGCCGCAAAGCTCAATAACCGCCAGCGGAGTGGAATATTTGTCCCTCAGCATCATTTTGCAGTCGCTGCCGCTGATTTTGGTTATTTTATACCCTTTATCCAGACGATGAACAACTTGAGAACTGCCGATATTCACCTTTTCCTCCTAACACGCTTTCTTTGTCCAATTGCCGCTTTATATAATCTTCTTATCCAATTATTAAAGTCCTCTGTGATTTTATTTGCTTCTTTCGTCTTTTTATTGTATCTAAAAAAGGAGGAGAATTTTATGTGTAATATTTGCTATTCGTCAGAAATTTATAATTTGGATCCCAGAGATGCCATTGTTTTGAGAGACACTTCGCAAGAAATTCCCTACGATACAAAAGATGAAATTGTTATTTTAATCGGCAATACCGATTTGTGGGACAGAACCAAAGGAACTCCCGATACTCTGCTGAAGGGAAGAGAAGCTTTGGAAAGAGCCATTGCCGACAATAAAAGTTTTATTCCCGTCAGAATAGCTTTTATCTCCCGAATAAAAAAATATGACTTTATTTCGCCGATTATCCGCGTCTTAAGATATAAATACAAAGGATATTCCTCAAATTATTATCACATGGATCCTCTGGAAATCAGAAAAATGAATATTGAAAGAAATATCCGCACCAGAGAAAACGCTTATAAATTTTCCAATCCAAGATACAAAATGAAGGATGAGACCAGAAACAACACCTTTGATACTTTGGTTGAAAGCATGAAGAAAAACGGTTTTGACGAACGCTACCCTATTGACATCATGCTTCGGCGGAATTTCGGCGTTCAAGACACGTTAAACCAAGGACATCATCGTATGGCCGCCGCTTTGGAATGCGGGCTGGATAAAATTTCGGTACGCTTCTGTGCCGCCGGACAGGCTCCAAAATTTTTACACCCGCTGTTTCGAATTTTAGCCCGTTTAAATTTAGTCATCAAAAAATGAGTTTAATCATGAAAAAAATCGTCCATGTTTCCAATTTCAACCTCTTACGCCTCAAAGGATGTTTTCAAAACGGTTTCCCGATAAAAATCTCCAACGGATTAACCCGCAACGGTTATTATGTTCTGAATTATCCGGATCGGGATTTGTGCCGGATGTTTGGGTTCGGACACATGAATTTTCTCGGAAAAAAAAGGCTTAACAAACATCTTATCGAGTTTTGCAAAGTTACCAGACCAGATGCCCTGTTTGTCGGACATGCCGATAACATTACCGAAGAAACGCTTCTGGAAATAAAAAAACTTATTCCGGGACTGAAAATTCTGTTATGGAGTTGCGACTGGATTGTTCCGGGTTTTGCGGAAAGGAACATTAAAGAAATTTTATCCAAAAGCCAAGCTGCCGACGTAATTATGATTTCCACCGGAAACAGCGAACAGCTCAAACAATTCAAGCGTTCGCACAATCAGGTGGCCTACCTGCCCAATATGGTGGATAAATCCATTGAAACCGCTCAGACTTTCCTGCAAAAAGAAACGGCCTTTGACATGATGTTTTGTGCCAATACCGGACAGCGGCAATTTTGCGGAATAGACACGCCTGTTGAAGAGATTGTAGATGAGGCTTGTCGTCAGATACCTGATTTCAAGTGGCTTTTGGCCGGATTAAAAGGAACCAAACCCTTAAACGGTTGCGATTATCTGGATGCTTTTGCCAAAGCCGCCATGGGGTTTAGTCTCAGCCGGCTTAATGACGTTTATCTTTACAGTTCTGACCGTTTGGTACACATTATGGCTAACGGACAACTCGCTTTCATTGACCGGAGAAGCGGTTTTAATGATCTGTTTGCCGAAGATGAAGCCGCTTTTTACCAGACACCTGATGAGTTTTATGACAAGTTGAAGTTTTATCATACTCATCCGGAAGCCCGCATGGATGTTGCCCAAAAAGGTTATGATAAAATCCATTTGGAATTTGAAGCAACCAACGTAACCCAATATATGGCGGATTTGTTATTTGGCAATCCGATTAAAGAGAAGAAAAAATGGCATATAATCATCTAAGAGCTCTTCAACTATGGGAAGAGTTTCGTCAAAAATATTCCGAACAAATGACTCCTGATATTATTAAATCCGGCGAATTTGCCATTGAAGCTCATCGCGGACAAATTCGTAAGAATGAAGATATCCCTTATGTTAAGCATTTATTTGATGTTGCCGGAATTTTGATTGATAACGGACAATCTGAAAATCTGATTATTGCGGGACTGCTTCATGACGTTATGGAAGACACCGACAAAACAGATATAGATATTTTGGCTTTATTCTCCCCTCAGCAAGGTAAAGACATATTAAAAATCATTCTTGCCGATACGGAAACGGAAAAAGACGCTCCATGGAAAGTCAGAAAGCAAGCCACTATTGATTTTGCCGCCCAAACAGATCACATAGAAGGACTGCTTTTAATTTGTGCCGATAAAATCGCCAACCTCGGTTCTTTAAACAAAGCACTGGAAGTTTCCGGAGAAGATACTTGGAAATGTTTTAACAGTCCTAAAGAGCAACAACTTTGGTACTATGAATCTTTGTGCAGCATCCTCGCAGAACGCCTTTCTAATTTTCCAAAAATGATAAGCGAATACAAAGGGTTGCTCAAAAAAGTTAAATAATCACCCAAACTTTCTTCTGCTGTCAAAAGCCAATCCCAGTCCGACGCTGGATAATTTGTTTTCCATTGAAAACACAGCTTCCGGAAAATAACAACACATTGTTTTTTGTACAAACGGAATTTCCGTTGAACCTCCGGTCAGAATAACCAATTCTATTTCTTCATTCTTTACTCCGGCAGAATTCAAACATTCAGTCATTGCCTGAGATATTTTATCAACATCTTTTTTTATGCTTTTTTCAAAAATTTCTTTTTCAACCGTAATGGTCGGATTACCGGAAATATACGAAAGCTTTCGGCACACGCTTTCATGTTCGGTCAAATTAATCTTGGTTTGTTCGACATCGTGCAACAAGCGGTGCCCGTTCTCTTTCTGAATTAAATCCAGCAATCTGACATATAATTCCGGTTGATGGGCGTTGCTTAGAACTTCATTGACAATTTTTTGGTTTTTATAAGAATATACTGAATTGACCTTGCTCCATTCCGCCAGATCAAAATATTGGGAAGACGGTACGGGAAGTTTCTGCGGACCGAATGTCGTTTTATATCCTAATTCCGGCATAAAACATTCTATATTCAAATCCTTATCAAAATCGTTTCCGCCTATTCTGACACCTGAATTGGCCAGAATATCATCTTTTCTGTCGGTTTTTGATTGCAGTTTGTTTCCCAAACGGATAACCGAAAAGTCTGATGTTCCGCCTCCAATGTCTACAACACAAGCTAAAGTTTCTTTTTTTAATTTACCTTCATGGGCAAAGGCGGCGGCAATAGGCTCATACTGAAAGCTCACATATTTGAAACCGGTTTTCCGAGCGATCATCCCCAATTCATCTTCAGCTCTTTTATCGCCTTTATTGTCATTGTCACGAAAGTGAACCGGACGTCCCATAACCACATATTCCAAAGTTTGTCCGCATTGTTTTTCTCCCTGCTCCTTCAAACTTTTGACAAACAGGGAAAGAATATCGGAAAACTGATAGAGATTTCCGTTTATCAATGTTCCGGAAGACATCAAATCGCTTCCGAGAACACGCTTTAAGCTCCGCATAAAACGGCCCGTCTCACCATTCATATAAGATTGTTCGGCTTCTTCTCCAAAGAGCGGTTTTGAAATTCCTTCACGATAAAAAACTGTGCTTGGTTCAGTAAATTTATTATTCTTTAGTTTTACTAATTCAGGCTGAAGGTTAAAACCAGAAACGGCAATTGCAGAATTTGAGGTGCCGAAATCTATTCCGCAAGAAAAGACAGACATAAGAAAAGCTCCGATTTTTGATTACGGAGCTTTCTAACATATCTGCATTTAACAGTCAATCGGCATTATTTCATTTCCGGTTTGTAACCGTCCAGATAAATGAGCTTGCCCTTGTTTCTTGACAAATCAAAATCATTATCCTTGGCTCTTTTGTTATAATTTTCCTCATCCCGACGGCCAATGATTTTGGCCGGATTGCCGCCAACAATCGAACAACGAGGAACACTCTTGGTTACCACAGCTCCGGCACCGATAACCGAACCGGCTCCGATTTTGCATCCGGGCAGAATGATTGCTCGGGCACCAACCCAGCAATCATCCTCAATTTCAACATTTTGAATCAAAGCATCCGGATTAAACGGAAACGTATTCAAATCTTTATAATCATGATTTGAGGTATAGATGATAATTCCCTCACCCAAAGCACAGTTATTGCCGATTTTGATTTCGCCCATGGCATACAAACGGTTGTCACTGCCGATATAGGTGTTGTTTCCGATTGAGATGTTTCTCGGATTTTCTAGTTTGGCAGAACGACGGATATCGCACCCTGTTCCCAAAAATTTCAATTTGGAAGCGTTTTTATTCAAAATCTGTTTGCGAAATTTTTTACGCCAGGATTTAACCGGCAGAATTTTAGAAAGGATTAAAGCACAAGTCCCATTCATGTTATGCTCCGACTTTTTCAACATATTCTTTTAATATCTTTGAAGAAGCATTGGCTTTGTTCTCGCCGCCTACCCCAAACTTTAATTCAACATTGCATTTGACGCACATCGGTTCTTCAGGAATGTTTTCACGAGTACGATCGCCGCCGTTGGCAAACACCAACTTGGCATCAGGATATTTGTTTCTGGCTTGCAAAATACCGTCTGAGGCCGAGTTGTCCGTATCATCAAAAGCAATAACATCAATTATGCCTTTTAGATTTTCACAAATGATTTTGCGGGTTTTGAAGTTCATAAAGTTCGTGCCTTTTTTACGAATCAGCCACTCATCGGAATTAAGCAGCAAAATAACGCCGTCAGAAGCCGCCGCACTGGCTTTTATCATTTCAATATGCCCTTCGTGTATCGGGTCAAAACCGCCGCTGACGATATAATATGTTTTCATGGTGTTTTCCTTTTTAATATGTAATCAGTTTATTGAGTATCGGATCTTTGTCAATAAACTGCAATGCTCTTGCAAAGCTATCAGATTCTGACAAAATTGTATAGTAATTGCATTTTATGCTTGGGGATAATTGCAGGGCTTCAATAAACTCATTCTTTGACAAAGGGTCTTGCATGACATATTCAAAAAATCCCGTTGTCATCAAAGTATCCCGCACACCGTCCGTACTCGGATTGTTTTGCAGCAGAGCACAGAGATAAGTTGCAACCCCGACCTGAAGCCCGTGCATTCTCGGGCGTTTGGACACACTGTCAAGGGCATGGGAGATAAGATGTTCCGAACCGCTGGCCGGACGCGATGTTCCTGCCACTTCCATAGCAATACCGCTCATCAGCAGAGACGTAACCAGACTGCGTTGAAACTCCGGACTTTTAATATCTGTTGAATGTTTCAAAAACAATAAATCCAAAGAATTATAAGCCAACATGGAGGCAAAATCGTTATAGCGATCCAACCCTTTTTCCGCTGCTTGTTTCCAGTCATGAAGAGCCGTAATTTTAGAGACCATGTCCCCTATTCCGGAATATAAGCATATTTGAGGAGATGAACGGATAACATCCAAATCGACCACCACCCCAAACGGAATACTAGATTTTACGGTTTTTCGTTTTCCGTCAACAATCAAGGATGAGGACGGGCTGCAAAAACCGTCGTTGGAAGTGGAGGTCGGAACCGAAATAAACGGAATTTTTAACAAATGAGCACAGAATTTGGAAAAATCCAAGGCTTTTCCGCCGCCGATACCGACAATGGCATCAACATTTTTTGGCAGATTAAAAGCCACTTTGGTAATTTCTTCAATATTAATAAACTGAGCGTCCTGACGATGAACAATTTTAATTCCCTGCTCTTCAAATCCTTCATAAAGTTTTTCGCCCAGCAAATGCTCTATGCCTTCGCTCCAAAACAAAGCGATATTGGTGAAGTTCTTATCGACCAGATATTTTCCGATTTTACGGATTTTTCCGTTACCTATTTTAAGCAAATACGGAATGTTTATTTGTTTATTGGGATATGGTGCATATAACATTCAAACCTCCTTTATAAACTTTGAAACATCTGAAAAACTTCGGAAAGGCCGTGTTTTAATTCCCTCCTCCCGACATCTCTTCAAAAGGATTTTTTTGGCAAAAACATAGTCGGCTATCCGAGCGGCTTCAATATCCGGCGGTCCGTCTCCAGCATAAATAACCTTAAACCCTTCGGCTTGCAGTCTGCGGACAATCGCGGCTTTGGAAATTCCTACGGCTTCGTCATAATACGGAGAAGATTTTTCCGGTTTGCTCATTAGGAGACCTTGTTTCTCATCATATTTTCCGGTATTGGTTATCAGGGTTATGCCATATTTATTTATGATTTTTCCGAGAAGGACATTGATATAGTAATCACAGCCGGCACTGCAGATAAAAACTGGAATGTTTTTATCAAAACACAATTCAACCGTATGAGCGAACTCTTTATCCAGACAAATTTCCGAAATAAAAGATTTCAGTTCATTTTCGGGAACTCTCAACTTTGAGAACATTTCCCGCAAAGCCTCAAAATGAGTCTTGATTCCGCCCAGATATTCCCGCCACGGGGTTAAAGCCTTATCATCAAAATAACGCCCGGCAATATAAGTGAAAAAATCATCATCGCTGATTGTTCCGTCAAAGTCTGTTACAAAGGCAATTTTCCGCGTCATGACTTTCCCCTCTTCAACAAGTTCTTAAATTCTATCCCCTGCCCCTTTACTTTTCAAGAGCTTTTATATTATAATACGGATGTTTAAGTTAACTATATAAGGTTTTATAAAAAAATAATATGTTTCTTTTAGTGTTTTTCGCTTCTTTAGCTATCGGGATATCATTTCTCTGTTCGGTGATGGAAGCGGCTCTTCTTTCCATTACGCCAAGTTTTATCGCCCAATTAGAAGAAAAAAGCCCCAAATGGTACAAAAAAGTTTCAGCTTTAAAACAAAATATCGACACACCTTTGGCCGCCATTTTGACATTAAACACAATCGCCCACACGGTCGGTGCCGCCGGGGTCGGTGCTCAGGTCGCCGCCATGTACGGACAAGCTTATTTGGGACTGGCTTCCGGCGTGATGACTTTGGCAATTTTGGTTTTATCTGAAATTTTGCCTAAAACAATCGGTGCCAAATATTGGAAAAAACTTGTACCGGCAATGTGTATCACTTTAAGAATCATGGTTATCATTCTGAAACCGTTTTTGTATATCTCCGACTTTATTATGGGAATTTTCGGAGATGAGTCCGATGCTTCCAGCATTAAAGACGAAATTAAAGCTCTGGCAAAAATGGGACGAGACGAAAATGTGATTGACGACAACAAATATCGTGTTATCCGCAATATTATCAACCTGCAGGAAGTCAAAGTAAAAGACGTGATGACCCCGAGAACCGTAGTTCATGTCGTTCGCCCGCATATGACAATCAAAGAGTTTGACAAATTCATCTGCTCTTCACCTTTTTCCCGTTTTCCGATTGTTGACGAACAGGAACAAAACTATTTGGGATATATTCACAAATCCAGCTCTTATAAAGCGGACGACAATGATGTTGTTGAAAAATATGCCCGCCCGATGAGAAGCTTCTCCGCAGATGCCCGTTTGGAAATTGTCTTAAGCAGCATGCTTGATGATCATAATCATATGGCTTTGGTAATCGACCATTTTGAAAACTGGGTCGGTATTATCACGCTTGAAGATATTATCGAAACCATTCTCGGCAAGGAAATCGTCGATGAAACCGACCAGGTAGCGGACATGCGTTTGTATGCCAAGCTGAAATGGAAAAAGAAAAAAGAGCAGAAAGGCATTTCTGCCACGGCGGGAGAATAATCATTGTCCTTTACTTTTGTAGATTTATGTTCCGGAATTGGCGGCGGACGTCTTGGGCTTGAGCTCAGTGGCGGACGATGTTTGGCTTTCTCGGAAATAGACAACAAAGCTGTCAGCACCTATAAAAGTTTTTTCGGGAATGATGAAAAATCCTTAGGGGATTTGACGCTTCTTTCCCCTCAACAAATTCCAGATACAGATTTAATCATCGCCGGTTTCCCCTGTCAAACATTTTCCATTAACGGAAAACGCAAAGGATTTGAAGATCAACGGGGGCAAATTATTTTTTATATTTCCGAAATCCTTAAAAATAAAAAAACAAAATATTTTATTTTAGAAAATGTAAAAGGGTTGGTTAATCACAATCAGGGAAAAACATTCAAAGAAATTTTGCAGCTTTTAGAAAACAGCGGATATAATGTTTATTATAAAGTGCTTAACAGCTACGATTATGGGCTTCCACAATCCAGAGAACGGGTGTATTTTGTCGGAATCCGAAAAGACTTAGAACAAAAGACTTATTGTTTTCCAGAAAAGGAACAGTCTCTCCCTGCTCTGAAAAATTATTTAATAGATGAACGTGAGGAATTTCTGTTCAATAAGTATGACACTCTTCATAAATACTTTCATAATAAATACAACAAAGGACAAACAGAACTTAAAGATTTATTGAAAGAGGACTTTTTAATCATTGATACAAGACAATCCGATTTACGCTTGTATCGAGGATATATTCCTACCCTGAGAGCAGGAAGAAGCGGTCTCTTATATGTCAGAAACGGGAAACTTCGCTGTTTAAGCGGCGGAGAAAGTCTGTTACTGCAAGGTTTTTCTAAAAAGCACTTTCACATTACACTGCAAAATCCTAACAGTCGCTTGTTGACACAGACCGGAAACGCAATGAGTGTTAATGTCATTTCTGCTATTGCCAAACAACTTTTGCCGATTATGAAACTGAACGGAGATTAAAAATGCTTTCTAAAGAACTTGGCTCTTTAACAGCAAAAAACGGTTTCAAAAATGAACAAAATGTCGTTGATACTTTTAACAACTGGCAAACATCTTCAACCGCACAAGCTTGGCTTGCTGCTATGGGATATAATCAACATCAAATCATAAGGGTTTGTGCAAAGAAGGTGTCCGGATGCCACAAGGCTGATATTCAAGTATTAGTTTCTACTGCTAAACACACAAAATGCGAAAACATTCAGGTTAAGCTTGTCAGCAACGAAGCCGGCTTTAATCAAATTGACAAACGTTGGCTGAAAGATTATCGGCAACTTTGGAATATTCCTGAAAAAATATTAAAACTCCTGCAATATTTTACAGGAGAGCTTGCTCCCTATAAGACTGCGGTTAAAGATCCGCGAAGAATGTTTCTTAATGAACTGATGAGTACAGAACAAAAAGATATTCTCGAATTTTTTAATGATAATAAGCCGCAAATCATTCAAGATATTTTTAAAGGAAGAGGAGAATACGCTGCAGATTGGGTTTTGGTTATTCGGAAAACAAAAAACTCAGATTGGGTATTAAAGCCGATTGACGAAGTTATTCGTTATTATGCCCAAGGCGATGTTTCTATCACCCCCAGAGGAAGTTTGCATTTTGGAAAAATTACAATGCAACGCAAAGGCGGTGATGGCGGAAGAGACAGTGCCAAAATGCTGCAATTTAAAATTGATCCGACAGAACTGTTTGACTAAAATTCCTTGTCTTTTACTCTTTTATACTATATTATCAGGCAAAATTTATATATTGTCTGATTTTAAATCGTATTATTTTATGGAAGAATTCAAAGGTATTATTCTTGTCGGCGGGCTTATTGCTGTTCTGATTTTGTTGTCTTTTATCTTTCTGCTCAAACGTTTTGAAAAAAAACATCCGGAACTTCGCTCTGAAAATATTTCCGTTGAGTTGAGAAATAAATATCACAATCTGGTCATAACGCTTCTCGGAGCCGCTATTTGTTGTGTCTTACTGTTTTTCGGGTTTATTTTTTATCTTGCTCATTACTATTTCGGACTAATTTTTTTAGGAATAGTTGGATTGTTCTTTGTTTTGCTGTGTCTTCAGGGAAGAAGAAAATGAGTGAGAAAATAAATCTGCATGAACGATGAAAGGCTTGGACAACCAAGCCTTTTTTTGTATCTCGTCTCCGGATAGTTTAAGGGACCTTTTCTCAAAACTTATAGTTCAATCCGGCATAGAGCTCATGAGCATACATATCGACATTGGTTCCGGTTTTCATTGTACCGAAATCCACATAACGATAGCCGAAAACAGCGTCTGTATTATAGCTGACATCAGGCAGCCGGACACCTGCTCCCAGAGACCATGTCAAATCATATGCCGTTTTATCAATTTCAGCACCGGAAAGATAGCGTACCTGACGGTGGTTGCGTGTCCATCCTAAACCGGCACTGACGTAAGGTCTTATCGGATTTTGCAGAACAAAATCATAATAACCGTTCAACATATAAGAAATATTTTGGCTTTTTACATCCGTTCCGGCTGAATGGGCTTTTTTAAATTCAGGACGATAAGTATATTCCAGTTCAAAAGAATATGGCATATCGGGATTATACGTCAGGAAATCAACTCCGGCAGAAACACTGCCAAAGAGGACATTTCTGTCTTGATCAGGGTAACCGCCGGCTTCATTATGCAACATGGACAATCCGGCTTTGACTCCGACATAAGGCGACAATTCCACAGCATCGGCATTAGCGGCCGAAAGGGCCGTCAGGCTGACAACGGCAAGTAGTAAAATCTTTTTCATTTGTTTCATTCCCTGATAAAAAGGTTAGCATTAAAATAATATTTTTTATGATTACATTTTATTAGTAAACAAAACCTTAAACATCAGAAAGGATTATGCTATGAAAAATGCCATCACTCATACTTCCGGAAACAATTCCCGAGAAGTTTCTCCTCTCGGAACGGCTCACAGCGAGTTCAAAAACTTTCTGGCCAATTTCTGGAATCTGGTTGACTTTCCACACCATAAATTAGAAGAAACAGAACCTAAAATCGAGGTTTCGGAAAACAAAGACGCGGTTACCATTTCCGCTGAGCTTCCGGGCGTTAAAGAAAGCGATATTGATGTTCAGATTTCTTCCGACGGATATTTAACAATTTCTGCCGAAAAAAGAAGCGAAATCGAAAAAAATGAAAAAAACAACTATTTTTCCGAAATTTATTACGGCTCCGTCAAAAGAACCGTCCCTTTGCCTTGGGATTTGGATTTTCAAAAGGCTGACGCCGACTATAATGACGGTATTTTGAAAATTGCTATTCCAAAAACACAGACTGAAAAATCCAAAGTGAAAAAAATCAGCGTGAAAAAAGGTAAAAAACAATAAAAATGAAGAGAGGCTCCGCATCAAATGCAGAGCCTCTCCTTTAAAGAATAAACGTCAGATTATATTTCTACGTTAAGGTTGTCAAAATAATCCAACGGGATTACTTTGCTTTGTCCTTCCCCAAAGGAAACTGAAACCTTGTGTCCGGGCTTGGTCCATTTCAGTTCACGGTAGAACTCCGACGAGCCGGTGAACTCAATTCCTTTCACTCCTTCAAAAAGAAGGTAATAGGTGTTTCCCTCAAGGACGATGTCCTTCACAATATACTCTTTCGTTTGTTTGGTAACGGGACCGTCTTGGATTTTGTCCTGAGCAGTCTTTTTCAGCATTCGCAGATATTGTGCTTCTGCATCCTGCTTGCTGGAACCGCTGCCTACAGCCTGACGATTGGTTACGGCTACGAAGCAATAGCCAACCACATTGCCGGAGCTGCCTTTAAGTGTCATAAAGTAAGTAGGGATTCCTCTTACATTGTACAACACCGGATAATTAGCAGTATAAGCGGCGGCTTTTGCAAAAGGTTGATCCTGAGCTATTCTCATGGCCTCGGCTTCGTTCATACCGGCGATACGGTAGAATTTGGCCTCTTTGGTTCGGGTGTCTACCAACATAAATCCGTTGGTCGCATTGTCCGCACCGGCACTCTGAATACCTGTATACCAGTAACTTCTGCCATTGGAGTAGACGAGTGTTGTTCCCGGCGTGGGTTCTTGAACGCCTACCTGAGCAAAGCAGCTGTTCCACCAACCTTTTCCATATTCTCCCCAACAGCGGATTTGGTACTCCACAAAATCTTGAGGTTGAATACGGTCTATCCAAGAAGGTACTTCATTGACAGCATATTCCTGCAAATCGCCGTTTTGCGGGTCTACGGTAATCACACCGACAGAATTTTCACCGCCGAAACCAATTTCCTGGTCATAAACGCAAAGCACCCAGTAAGGTTTTCCGTTCGGGTCGATTTCCAGGCAGTGATCCGTTAAGCCGCGAGAAGCATATCCGTTGTTTTTGATGTGTCTTTCGATGTCATCTCCAAACACACCGCTTTCGATATACTTCATTTTCAACGGCTGTCCGTTTACCTCGGTAACAAGATAAATCTTGGTTGCGTCGGTTGCCGAAACAATAACGTATCCGTCAGTGTAGTCATTGCTCATCCACTTCCAGATTGACCGGTGTTCCAGCGGAGCTATCCAAATCAAGTCATCGTTAAAGATCAGCTTTTTACCACCGTTAATGGTAAACTCTCCGGTGATATTCTGGATGGTCATGTTGCCGATGTATGCTTTGGAACCAAGACCTAAATCTTCTCCCAATTTGTCTTCAGCCACCTTTTTGGCCAACTCACCGTCAACGGAAATCATCTTGCTTACCGGTATCGGATGCACTTCACTGTTGAAGGTGCTGTCGGAAACCATTTCGACTTTCAGCAGTTTGTGGTATTTATCCGAATTGAACATCTCCCAGCTGGTAGCGGCCATGATGCAGAAAGCTATCAGACAGACGGCCAGAGGAATCGCGTTCAACATCCTCTTTTCTTCCCAAACCGCATCTGTATTACCGTATTCGTCATTTTCACACAGACAAAGGATGAAGCCGAGAAGAGATGCGAGGAAAGCCTCAAACCAGACACCATGGAACCCCCACCACTGCATGACAGGGAGACCAAAGTAGTTGATGAACCCGAAGAAGAGGAAAACGATAGCTGCAGAAACAGCGGTTGTTTTCTTGTTTTTGCCGTTGAAGGCTGTTGCTCCGCACAGAATGGCGAGAAACAACGAGAATAATACGTACGTCATTTTTTTATGATTTAGTTAGACAATTAATTATACGTTCACAAAGTCTTAATTTTAAGACTTTTAGTATACCATGATTTTAGACAAAAAACAATATGAATTAGTCTTCTTTTTGCTTATCCAACCATTGTTCCCAAGAAACACCGTCTATCAGCAGATTTTTCAGAAGCGGACGAGCGTTATCAGGAAAGGCGAAAATCAATTTCAATTCCGGATTTTCTGTTCTGATTATACGGTCCAACTTTTCCGCCGTTTGTTCCGGTAAATAAAAACGGTAAACACTCTCAAATGCGTCCTCCGGACATTTGCTTTCAGCAAACTCCGAACAATCGGTCATTTCCCATACCGGACGAAGCTGAAGATAATGTCCCGATATCAGGCTTCTGGGATCATAACCTTCAGCAGTAACGGCAATTTCCGGAGAAAACAACACCCTGCTCTCCAACCACCCATTCCAAGCCAACAGAATTATTACGGGAAATAACAATGCTCCGATAAATACATATTTATTTTTCATTTTTCCCTCCCATCAACCGATAACGAAATTTTATCCAACCAAGCATTATCAACAGCAAAACCGTTCCGGAAATTATTAACCCGACTCCGGTCGTCAGCAAAGACCCGAATACCTGAAGGTAAATAATAAAAATGCGGAAAGCGATTAAAGCCGTTACCAGATTAAACATTCTGCCGCTGTTTATTTTACAGGCATATCTTCCCAACAAAGACAAAATAGTCAATGACAGCAAAGCTCCCCAGATTTCAAAAGCCGTTTCGCTTTCTGGAAGAAGTTGGGCGATTAACGTGTATAAGAAGATGATTGCCAAAGCTCTTACCGAAAGCCCGCAGACTTTATAATAAGAAGAAACGACATACAGGGCGGCCACGGCTAAAGAAATTCCGCCCCAAACCATTAGCTTTAACGAAATTGACGCAAAAAAGGACGAGGATATAAAAATCTTGGAATGGAATATTCCGAAGGATGCGATATCCAACAAAATGACTTCTCCGGCAAGGATTATACCAACCCAGACACCCATAGCCCGAATAATATTTTCAAAATGTTTCGGAACAAAATACTTCATTAAAGAATAAATCAAAATTAGGGCAAACATGATGATTATTTCCAACAAAGCCGGAAAAGCGTTTGTCAGATAGTCGGCATAATATCTTATTTGAGGTATTTCCCAACAAAACAGGAAAAACGCCGTAAAAAATACCGGTATCCAGATTACCGGAAGCAGAATCCTTCTACTGACAAGCAACAACGGAAACACCAGTACCGACCAAAACAGCAAAGCTTTATATAAAGCCGAAGGCAGGTTAAAAATCTGACCTGTCAACCCGATACTGCCCAGTATCAGCAAGGCATAGAAAAAGAGCAGCACCTCTGTCCATAAAGATTTTTCTGCTTTATATGAGAGATATATTCCCCATGCCGACAGTACCAACAAAACAAAATCTGCCAAAAGTTTTACCGTGGCGGGTATTGCCTCCCAATTTGAGGAAATGACAGAAATAATGCCGAGACCTATACAAAAAATTCCGAGGAAAAGCATTGAATATAAGAATGTCGGTTGATTATGTTGTTTTTCATATTCCAACACGGCTTCTTTTTGTTTAGAGCTAATCAATCCGGCGGTTTCCCAGTTATTCAGTTTTTTGGTAATTCCCATTGTTTTTTACCTTCCGATTAAAAATTACCTTAAAAACATATCTCAAATAAAATTCTTAAACAATTGTTTTCAGACATATTTTTATAATTGTTAAAAAATAGTTAAAAATCTGTACATAACCCGGCAAGGATTATTGACGATAAAATCCTGCTCGGATAAAACTGTTTGTGTCGGGGAAATTTTTTTAGTGTGTTAATATATTGAAGAATATAAAGTTAAACATACGTTTTTTTAAAAATGCGGTTACCATTATAACAACGGCAGTATTTTTGTTTACGTCAAACGCCGTTTATGCGGTTCCTCCTCTTATGCCGTTAAGCTTAGGACAGATGTATTCTTTGGCATCGCAAGGAAACGTTCGGGCTTTGCGTGGTGCCGTTCAGCGAGGACTTAATATTGACGTTACGGACAGAAACGGAAACACCGGTCTGTGCCACTCCATTTGGAAAAGAAATTATACGGCATACAATGCTTTTCAGGCTTCCGGTGCTAATCCGCGGCATCCGTGTATTCAGAAAATTCCTACCGACAGGTATGACTCTTTCATGTCTTCCTGGAGAGTATCCGATGTTAAAGCCACCTCCCGCGAAGCTTACAATTATTTCAATGAAGGCGAATTTATCTTTTCTGACAGGACTTTGTGGTTAGGCGGGCTTCTGCTTTTAGGCGGTGCTGCGGCTTTGGCCTTCAGCGGCGGCGGTGGCGGCAATAATTATTATTACCGCGATGTCTTTACGCCTACCGATGACAGTCTCGGCGGTTTTGTAGGCACGGCCTCCCCTAATGTTGTCGGCTATATTCCTATAAAATACGATGCACAGGCTGATGAGACAATTATCAATAAAGAGAATTTCGCCCTTTCCAACAACGTTTCGGTTTCAATAGAAAATCCTGAGACGGGAATCGTTGAAAACAAGCAGTTGGTTGATGTTATCAACTTCTCCGACTCCGTCTTGGATAATACCAAATACATGCAGGTCGGGATGAAGGCTTCCAACGGCGGTTTTGTTCAGAACGGAGAAACCGCGGGCAGCAGCACGGAAATCACTCTCGGCGATGCAACTGCCGGAATGGTTACCCTGCATAACGGGCAAGCTTTAAATAACGGTACACTCCGTATTAACGCCCAAAACGGAACCGTCGGCATGATTTCAAGCGACAAAAGCGTTTCCCAAAATAACGGCAATATTAACATGACTTTTACGGGTGATACAAATACCAGCCAGATTATGGGAATGTATGCCGACAGTTCTGCCATTGCCATAAACAACGGCAAAATTGACGGAGACTCCGTCGCCGAAAACGGTGGCACGATGGTTGGGATGCAGACCCAAATCGTCAATCAAGAAGCGGCTCCGAATCCGGTTGAACCGACAACTTTGGTAAATGCCGCTTCGGGAGACATTATTCTCAAAGCCACCGCCAATAACGGAACAACCGTATCCAAATCCCTGGTCGGCATGGGATCATATCTGGAACAAGACTTTCTTGACGGAGAAAAACTTATCCGCCGAGCCGGATATGTAGACATAAACAATCAGGGCAAGATTGACATATCGTTTAACATTAACGGAACCGGGGCTTACGGAACGGACAGCGGTACTCTTATGGACGGAACCGGAGGTTTTATCGGTATGAGAGCAGATGCCAACGCCACCGCCAAAAATTCAGGAAATATCAGCGTTGCCGTTAATTCCGTTAATGCCGGCAGTGTTACCAATGCTCATGCGGGTATGGTTTCCGTTCACGGAGGTTCAATTCAAAATACTCAAAACAGTACTATTGAAGTAACCGGAGGAACAGGCGGATACGGAATGCTGGCTATCCGCGGCGAAGGAAAAAATCCGGAAATCGATGCCAGAAAACCTACTCTTACCAACAGTGCCGATGCTTCTGTTACCGTTGACAGTCTTAATGGTTTCGGTATGGCGACATACCATGGCGGAACAATGTCCAATGCCGGAGACATTCATTTGAAGTCTGTCGGTACAGGTATGCACATTAACGCCGGAACAGCTACAAACTCAGGGAATATCCAATTGGACAACAGCGGCGAAGGCATGGTTATCAAAAGAAATGACGGCAGCACAGACGGAGCTACGTATAATGCCAGTACCGCCAAAATAACAAACACCGTCGACGGCACAATTACTATCGACAAAGCAGCCGATGCCAAAGGTATGTATATTGAAGACGGTACGGCTCAAAACGACGGAACAATTAATATCAACAACGATCAAAACACGCCTACTGATCCTTCTTACGGCATTCAGGCTTTGGACGGTACTGTTATCAACACCGGCAGCATCAACATGGACGTTAAAACGCCGAATGATGTTGATTCCTATGGCATTCATACGACAAACGCCAAAGCAACCAACGAGACAAACGGCACCATCACTTTTGAAATGAGAGGCGTCGGAATGCACACCGGAAGCGGCAGCAACACCAATAACGGAAAAATCGTCATGAATGACGGCGGCAAAGGCATGTCATCTGAAAGCGGTACTATTTATAACAATCTTAATGCTTCAATTGAGTTGAAAGATTCCGGAACAGGTATTTCTTCCGTTTCCGGACAGGTAAATAATCTCGGAACAGTTACCGTTACCGGAGAAAACTCAACCGGTATCAATGCGGGCAGAAGTGTTGCCAACAGCGGTGCAATCATCATGTCCGGCGGCGGTATTGTCGGAATTGAAATCGGCGACAGCGGCAGCGTTACCAACAACACCAACGGAACAATCACTTTAACCGCTACCAGCAACAGCCTTGAAAATTACGGCATTAAAGGAACCTCCGGCATTAACACCAGAGTAAACAATCTGGGAGAGATTTCTCTGACCGGACGAGGCTATCCTTCTTCCGTTGAACAGGGATACGGTATTTCCATTACCGAAGGTGAAGCTTATAACCGCGGCAGTATCACTTTTGACGATATGTATGGTTTCGGTATGAACACGACCGAGGGTTTGCTCAGAAATTATGCTACCATAGATCTTAATCTCGGCGGTGCCGGCATTAAGGGAACCTCCGGAAAATTATTTAATGAATCGACCGGAATAATTACGGTTAAGGGTACCCCTACCGGGCAGAACTCTTACGGTATGCAGGTTGAAGACGGTACGGCTTGGAATGACGGAATTATCAATGTAACCGGTAACGGACAGGAAAATGCCGATACGGATACCAATAACAGTTCTTACGGCATTTATGTTAACGGCGGTGCTGGAGTCAATAACTCTGTTATTAACATGTTTTCAAACAATTCTTACGGTATTTATGATGCTTCTGCCGGAGAAATCCGCAACCAATCGGGAGCTGTTATCAATTTTTCGGGAGACAGTTCATACGGCATGACCACCACCGGCGGAACCTCTGAAAATAACGGTGTTATCAACGTCGGTACAAAAGACTCTGAAACCGACACGGTTACCGGAGGCAACAACTCCATCGGGATGACGACAAACGGCAGTGGTATTGCGACCAATTCAGGCACAATCAACATTAACGGCGATAACTCTATCGGGATGTTTGCCGACGGAGGAACCGTTGTCAATGAACTGGTCGGAAAAATCATTATTAACGGGTCTAACGGAACTGCCTTTAAGACCAAAGGCGACGGTAAAGCCATTAACCGCGGAACAATCCAGCATACCGGCAATGATTATACCTTATTTGACACGACTGAAGGCGGAACTTCCGAGAATTACGGAACAGTCATCATCGCCGGCAGCGGTAATAAACTGATGGAAGCCGAAGACGGTGCCAACATTATCAATACGGGAGGAACACTTCAAATTGACGGTGACAATTCTTATGCTATGTATACCAATGGCAGCGGTACGGCCGAAAATACCGGACACATCGTTGTCAACAGCAACAGCTCTCATGGTATGTATGCCAAAGACAACGGTTCATTGACCAATTCCGCACCAAACGGAATCATTGACGTTGTCGGTGCCGCCTCTTCCGCCATGACGGCAGCTACAGCCGATGCTTCATTGAACAACACCGGAACAATCAATGTCAAAGGTTTGCAATCAAACGGTATGAACATTGTCAACGGCGGTGGTTCGACTACGGCAACCAACAGCGGAACAATCAACCTTTCCGCTTCAAACACAGCCTCCATAAACGGTGCTGCCATGGCTGCCGTTAACGGAACTCTTGTCAATGACACTAACGGCAAGATCAATGTATCCGGCACAGGTGACGGTATGAAAGGCGTTGCCACTACAGAATTTGGATCCACCTTGAATAACAAAGGTTCTATTGTTGTTTCCGGTTCCGGAGACGGCATAAAAGCTTTGACCAATTCCGGCATTGCCGATACTTCCATCATTAATACAATAACGAACAGCGGATCCGTCTCTTCCACAAACGGCGGCAACGGCATTAACGCTCAACGGGCCGACATTACCAATACGGCCGGCGGTAACATTTCTCTTACCAAGGGCGGTATTGCCATTAATGCTACAGACAGTACGGGTTCTAACACTGTTACCAATGACGGCCTTATTACAATTACCGGCACGGCCGGTGCTGCTGCTGTCGGTATTCAGACTGATTCCAGCGGATATGCCGTAACCAACAGCAAATCCGGAACGATTACCGTATCCGGAATCAATGCTTCGGGTATTATTGCCGGAGGCGGAAGCGTTACTAACAACGGAAATATCACTATTGATGCTCAAAACGGCAAAGGTATTGTTACCTTAAGTTCCGCTACTGCTTCAAACAACAGCCAAATCAGTGTTAACGGTTCAAATGCAACAGGTATAGACGCTCAGGGATCCGGTTCTGTTGCCAATAATGATACGATTACCGTTTCAGGCACCTCGGCGAAAGGTATACAGGCATCAGGTTCCGCTTCGGTTACAAATAATGCCGACGAAGGTAAAAACGGCAAAGACAGTTCTGCCAAAATCATCGTTTCAGGAAATTCTTCTTCCGGTATTAATACAAACTCTGCTTCCGCAAAAGGGACAAACTTCGGTAATATTGAAGTTACAGGAGACGCTGCCAGCGGTATGACGGCATCATTCGGAACGGTTACAAATGATGTTAATGAAGTCCCTGTTTATGATGACAAGGGTAATCAGATAGATACGACATCTTACACTGCCTATATTAATGTAAACGGAAATAACGCCGTCGGCCTAACTGCCGGAAACGGTTCTGCCGTTAACAAAGCCATTATTGATGTCAACAACGGTATCGGGATGAAAGTTACGGGTTCCGGCACTGCGACTAACGAAACAGAGGCTACTTTAGATGTTATCGGAAATAATTCGACCGGTATGTTGGCGGCAGGTTCCGGAACGGCTATAAACAACTCGACCATCCGTGTTCAAGGAGCCGGTTCTTCCGGCATGGCATCCAGCAGCGGCAAAGCTTCTAATACGGCTGTTATTACCGTTACGGGTGCAAACGCTTCCGGTATGTCAAGTTCCGGCAACGGTAACATAGAAAATACCGGAGGAATCAACTTATCCGGTGCTTCCAATCAATCGGGCATACTTGTTGACGGCGGCAATGCTACCAACGCCAACGGAGGAAACATCAATATCAGCAGCGGCACCGGTCAGGTCGGCATAAAAGTTCTGGGCGGAACAGCTGCCAATGCAGGAACCATTACCTTCTCCGGTTCAGCAACCGGAACAGCCATGACAGCTTCCGGTACAAATGCCGTTGCCACCAATACTTCAACAGGCCAAATCACTATTGACAGAGGTTCCATTGTTGCAATGAGTGCGGCAAACGGAGCAAAAGTAAGCAATGCCGGTAAGATAAACATCAATGCAAATGTATCTGCCCTGACAGCCACCGGAGCCGCTTCCGTGGCAGAAAATGCAGCCGGCGGTACGATTGAATTATCATCCAGAGGTTTAGGCATTAATATTACCAATGGTGCTCAAGGTATAAACAATGGTGTTATTAACCTTTTAACCCAAAGCGAAAGTACGGCGATGGCTGCCTCAGGAAGTAATTCCACCATTACAAATATCGGAACGATTACTATTGACGGAAGCGGTACGGGTATGTCTGCCGGTAGCGGGGCCTCCGCTGTCAACAAAGGTAATATCGTCTCCTCTGGAGATTATGCAGTCTATGTTAGCGGAAACGGCAGTGCCGAAAATGCTTCCGGTAAGACTATCAGCATTACTAATGGCAGAGCCATGTATGTTAGCGGCTCAGGAACAATTACCAATAACGGTACGATTAACGTTTCCGGCGGAGGTCGCTATGGCATGTCTGTTTCCGGCGGTTCGGCAGTAAACAACGGTACCATTACCGTAAACAATACAACTTCTTCCGGTTCCACAAGCTATGGCATGCATGCCCTCAACGGAGGTACGATTACCAATAACGGTTCAATTACCATGACGGGTAACACCGCTAACCTAATCGGAATGTACGCCAGCGGTGCCGGATCTTCCATTGTCAATGCCGGCGAAATTAAAATTAACACTTCCGCCCTCAGTGATGGTACTTGCACCCCTGATGATACATCCGGATGCGGAAACTTCATTGTTGTTGAAAACGGAGCAACATTTGTCAACAATGCCGCTGTTACATCGGCTGCGGCTCTTAATCTTAATTCATTCAGTGCCGACGGTTCCTCTCTGGCTGTACTCGGACGAGGCGGAAGCTTTGCCGCTCCTAAAATTTCCGGCGATGTGGTTGCTGCAGCAGATATTGTTACAGCAGGCAACCAACAGGATGAATATATCAATGAAAACTCCTTTATCGGTGAAGATACAGGTATCAACGTTTCTTCCGGTTCTTATATGTTTGACGCTTCAACTCAAACCAATGAGAAAGGCAATCTTGATGTGGTTATGAACAGAAAGGCCTTTGCCTCTATCGTTGATAATCAGGAAATTGCTTCTTATCTGGAAAACAATTACGGTTTGAATCACAGCATTTATAACTCCATGATGACGGCCTCCTCTGCCGATACTTTTGCCGCCGCCACAGCTGAGAGTCTGGGACTTAACCTCGTTCCTAACTTTGCTAAACAAAACTTAGATGTTATCAAGAGTTTAGACCGCCAGATTAACAATGCCGTCTTCAGCAATGATGACAAAAAGCCGATGCGGGCGATGGTCGGATACGACTTTTTCAGAAGGAAACAGGACGGGACAGGTATTCTTTCCGGTTATAAGGATTATGCAAATTCCGCATACGGTATTTTTGACAAAGCATACAATAATAATCTGCGTTACGGATTTGCCCTCTCCTTCACTCAGTTTGACAGTGATTATGACAATGGTTCCGAGCGTGATGAATTTATTGCTCAGGCAATGGCTCTTTTATCTTATGACAACGGAGACTACAGCTTTGTTACCGCTCCTCGCCTTGGTATCGGTTTCGGGGACTATGAACGCAAAACATCTGACGGCACCTATAAAGCTGATACCCGCAACTACTACTATGGTGTTGCCAATGAAGCCCGTAAAGATATTGACATGGGAAGCTTTACTTTGCAACCGGTTGCCGAATTTAACGTTCTCGGACTGTATCAAGACAACATGAAAGAAAAAGGTCATCTGGAAGTTAACAGTGCCAATAACCTTTCCGTTGAAGGCGGTATCGGATTATACGCCAAGAAAGAATTTGAACTTTCTGATGATGATGTTCTTAAACTTCGCCTCGGCGGGACCTATTATCATGAGTTTAACAATCCTTATCAGGCAGCCAAAGCCCGTATTGACGGCTTGAACGGAAGCTATCATATGGAGAGTTATGATGCACAAAGAGACCGCGGCGTCTTATCGGCTCGTGCAGATTATAAACACAATGATTTCAACTTCTATGCCGAAATCAACAAGTATCTTGAAGAAGACGCCGGATATTCGGTTAATGCCGGTGTAGGATACCGTTTCTAAACAATTCCAGAAGAGAATAGCCGGATCCCGACGCAAAAACACTTCCGGCTTATAAGGCTCCCTTTCCCGGGGAGCCTTATGTGTTATATTTCTATGATAAAATACTCACAGTTTGTAAACTCATGAAAAACGCCATACAGCCGAAAAAATATCGTTGCCATAAATGTTCCGTGCGTTGCAACACCCGCTTTGTCATAAGGGCAATTTTTTCTTATGTAATCCACAACACGGTCAAAACG
This sequence comes from Alphaproteobacteria bacterium, assembly GCA_048463395.1. Classification (GTDB taxonomy): domain Bacteria; phylum Pseudomonadota; class Alphaproteobacteria; order RF32; family CAG-239; genus JAGAJR01. The sequence continues at coordinate 181,973 of DBFWPL010000021.1, forward strand.
GTCGTAATTATCCTGAATGCTTTCTCCGCCGGGGATTTTAGCGGTTAAAAAATCGGGAGCATCCGGATTCAATTGAGATTTAAACACCGGGGCGTATTCTTTAAACATATCCGCTTCATACATACCTTCCCCTTTGCCAAACATCGTTTCATGCAAATCATCAATTATTTCTATCGGGGTATTATTATGCTTTGCTACCGCCTGAGCCGTCATTTGGGCTCTTTGCTGCGGACTGGCATAAATTATCGGCAGTTTCAGCATTGCCAGTTCTTTTCCCAGTTTTTCCGCTTGTTGTATTCCGGCATCATTCAGCGGCAAATTCCCGCTCAATCCCTGACAAATTCCCTGAACATTGGCCTCGGTCTGACCGTGTCTGAAGATGTATAATTTCATTTTTATCCTCATCAAATCCCATTAATTTTTGAGGCTTATTTTTACTTAATAAAGTTAAAGAAATTATAATGGTTACCAATTCAGCCATCGGAATACTCATAAAAATTCCGTCCGTATTAAAAACTTTCGGCATAAGACTTAAAAAGACAATCGGAAAAATCAGGCTTCGGGATAAAGCAACAACAGCAGATTCCAGCGGACGCTGAATGGCCGTAAAATAAGCCGACAGGATAATACTGACCGAACTAAACAGGAAAGCCCATTTTAACAAGTCTATAAACTCAAGAGCCAAAAGTTTTGTTTCCAACGCGTCATTGCCTAAAAAGAAGTTTACAAAAGTTTCCGGCATAATAATCAATGCCATGAAAATCGAAACACCCAGTCCGATGCCGCTGAAGAGCGAAATTTTCAGAAAACCTGAAACCCGATTTAATTTTCCGGCTCCCAAATTGGTGCTTATCAACGGAACAATTGAATCGCCGATACCGTAAGCAACCATTGTTCCGAAAAAGATGGAATAGTTTATCACTGTATAAGCCGCAACACCTATCGTTCCCAAATTGGTAATCATTATCCAGTTAAAAATAAATGTCGTTATACCGATTGAAAGTTCATCCACCAGTTCTGATATTCCGTTGTAGCAAGCCGAGGCGATGTCTTTCCAGTTTCCCAAACCTTTCGTAATAAATCTCAAACCGCTTCGTTTTGAGCAAAAATGCGAGAAGATGATAAAGAACGTTACCGCCTGAGACATTCCGGTTGCTATGGCGGCACCTTTCACGCCGAGATGAAGTTTGAATATCAATATCCAGTCTAAAAGAATATTAACACTGGTTCCGATTAAAATTGCACTGAACGCCAAAACAGGACGCTGTTCAACCCGTGCAAACACCGACAAGCAATAAGACCCTAAAAAGAATGTAATGAAAATTGAGATATAAAACAGGTAATTTGTAGAATCGGAAAGTAGTTCTCCATTGGCTCCCAGTATTTTGACAATCTGCTCCGGAAATAAAACACCCAAGCTTGTAATTATCAAACAAAATGTTATGTTGCAGATAATTACCTTACTAAAAATTTTAGAAGCATTAGGATAGTCTTTTTCTCCGATAAAAGTGGCACAGATAACGCTTCCGCCCGTGCAGAGCATTATTCCCAAGCCCATAATCAATGAAAAAAACGGCAAAACAAGGTTAATGGAGGCCAAAGCGGCACCTCCGGCATAGTTGCCGATAAAAAACGCATCAATAAGCTGTGCTGAAGACAAAGCCAATATTCCCAGAATATTCGGGATACAGTATCTTAAAAACAAGGGTTTGGTTTTGCCGTTGACGATATCAAATTTTCCATTTTGCATGATCCACCTGAAGTGTTGATTAATAATGTTGTTTTATAAATTATTTCGTCCCACCTTTAAGCTAAAGATGGGCTTTCAACACTATCGCGAAACACCGCCCTGGATAATTTCAAAAAATATGCAAAATTGTTTTCTGTCATTTTATTCACCATCGAATATAATCTAAATATAACATTTTTGTCTTTGACAGTCAACCCCGCCTATCAGTCATACATTTTTGTAACATTTTTTGATGTATAAAACCGTATGTTTTATAACCTATTTCCTATTTAGAAACTAATAATTAATCAATGTATAATATAAATGTTGCGAATTTGAAAAAACTGCTTAAGGAGAAAATTGTAAATGGTTGGAAAATCAAAAGAAATTGACACTTTAGAGCAAGAAGAAAAATTTATTGACGATTTGGTTAATAAAGTAAGCAAGGCTCAAAAAGAATATGCAGCCTTTCCTCAGGAAAAAGTTGACGAGATTTTCAAACGCGTTGCGTTGAAATTAAGCTCTCTGCGTATTCCTCTGGCAAAAATGGCTGCGGAAGAAACCGGCATGGGCATTATGGAAGACAAGGTTATCAAAAACCATTTTGCCGCCGAATATATTTATAACAAATATAAGAAAACAAAAACCTGCGGCGTTTTGGAAGAAGATCCGCTTAACGGAATTATGACGGTGGGCGATCCTATCGGTGTTGTGGCCGGTATTATCCCAACCACTAACCCTACATCAACCACTATTTTTAAAGCTTTGCTGGCATTAAAAACCAGAAACGGCATTATCTTCTCTCCTCACCCGAGAGCAAAAAAATGTACGGTTGAGACAGCCAGACTGATGCTTGAAGAAGCCGTCAAGGCCGGTGCTCCGAAAGATATTATCGGTTGGATTGAGCACCCGACAATCACATTGTCTCAATATCTGATGAAACATCCGAAAGTTGACACTATTCTGGCAACCGGCGGTCCGGGCATGGTTAAAGCCGCTTATACTTCCGGCAAACCGGCTCTCGGCGTTGGTCCGGGAAACGTTCCCGCCGTTATTGACGAAACCGCTGAAATCAAGCCGGCTGTTTCTTCCGTTCTTATCAGTAAGACATTCGACAACGGCATGATTTGTGCTTCCGAACAATCTATCGTTGTCGTTAAAAGTGTGTATGAAGACGTCAAGAATGAATTTATTACCCGCGGGGCTTATTTCCTGACAGATAAAGAAAAGAAAGCCTTGAGCAAAATTCTGTTAATGGAAGACGGACACGTTAACCCGGCAATTGTCGGTCAAAGAGCAACAACCATTGCCGAAATGGCCGGTATTAAAGTTCCGGAATACACGAAAGTTCTGATTGCCGAAGTTTCCGAAATCGGCACAAAAGAACCTTTCTCCGCCGAAAAGCTTTCTCCGGTTTTGGCGATGTACAAAGCCAATGACTTTGAAGATGCCGCAGCCAAGGCTCATTCTCTCGTTTTGTTCGGCGGTGCCGGACACACGGCGGTTTTATACACCAATCCGAACAACAAAGACCGGATTACGCATTACGGAGAACTTATTCCTACAGCCCGCATTATCATCAACAGCCCGTCTTCTCAAGGTGCTTTGGGTGATTTGTACAACTTTATTTTGGAACCGTCTTTGACTTTGGGCTGCGGCTCATGGGGCGGAAACTCTGTCAGCGGAAACTTGGGAGTAAAACATCTGATGAATATTAAAACTATTGCAATGAGACAAGAAAATATGCTGTGGTTCAAAGTTCCTCCTAAAGTTTACTTTAAAGCCGGATGTCTGCCGCACGCATTACGCGAACTTAAAGGACGCAAAAAAGCCTTTATCATTACCGATAAACCATTGTTTGACCTTGGTTATACTCGTCCGATTACCGATGTTTTGGAAGAAGTCGGAATCAGTTTCCAAATCTTTTCCGATGTTCATCCGGATCCGGATTTGTCGACAATTAACATGGCTTTGGATTTGGTAAAAGGCTTCCAACCGGACATCGTTATTGCTTTGGGCGGCGGTTCCCCTATTGACGCAGCCAAAATCGTCTGGTTGATGTATGAACATCCGGAACTGCAATTTGATGATTTGGCTATGCGTTTTATGGATATTCGCAAACGTATTTTCGAATTTCCGGAAATGGGCAGCAAAGCTTATATGGTGGCTATTCCGACAACATCAGGTACCGGTTCGGAAGTTACGCCTTTTGCCGTTATTACCGATGACGCAACCGGTATTAAATATCCGATTGCCGATTATGCCTTAACGCCTAATATGGCTATTGTTGACGCCAATCTGGTTCTCTCCATGCCTAAAGGTTTGTGTGCCGCCGGTGGTATTGACGCTCTGGTTCACTCTTTGGAAGCTATTGGATCCACAATGGCCACGGAATATACCAATGGTTTGGCATTTGAAGCTATCCGCCTGATTTTCAAATATCTGCCGGCATCTTACAACGAAGGTTCTCAGAACGCCGTTGCCCGTGAAAAAATCCATCATGCCGCAACCATGGCCGGTATGGCGTTTGCCAACGCATTCCTCGGCGTTTGCCACTCCATGGCTCACAAGCTCGGAGCAATGTATCATATTCCGCACGGTATCGCTAACGCTTTGCTTTTGACACAGGTTATGAGATTTAATGCCTCTGACCATCCGTTCAAGCAGGCTGCGTTCTCTCAATATAAATATCCGAGTGCAAAATCACGCTATGCCCGTGTTGCCGAATATTTAAATCTGGGCGGAAAGACCAAAGAAGAAAAGCTGGACCGCTTAATCGACAAGATTGAAGAGCTCAAGAAAACTCTTAATATTCCGGCCTCCATTAAGGATTACGGGATTGACGAGAAAACCTTTGAAGCCGGACTGGACGAACTTTCCGAGTTGGCATTTGACGATCAGTGTACTTCTGCCAACCCTCGTTATCCACTGATTGACGAAATCAAACAATTGTATCGTTATGCTTATAAAGGCACAACAAAGTTTGATATTTAATCAAAGGTAATACACAAGTAAAAACTCTCTGTAATTTTTAAGTTGCAGAGAGTTTTTTTTGAGTCTAGATTCTAAAAAAACAACAAAAGGATTGGATAATGAAAAATAAAACAGCTTATCTCTTAGCCACCTATTTGGGACTGGGATATTCTCCCAAGGCTCCCGGAACGGCTGGGTCTTTGGGAACAATTCCTCTTGCTGCCGCATTGGCTTATTTTTGGGGAGCCGAAGGAATTTTGGCAGCTGCCGTTGTTGTGTTTTTCATCGGAGTATGGGCAACAAACGAAATTATCAAAAATCAGGAAAACAAAGATCCTTCCATCGTTGTTATAGATGAAGTTGTCGGACAGTTGCTGACTTTTACTTTTGTAGCTCCTTCTATGGTTCATAATTTTGACAAATGGTATCTTTATCTTATCGGTTTTGCTTTGTTCCGCTTTTTTGACATCGTAAAGCTCGGTCCGGTCAAATGGGCAGACACAAAACTAAAAAATGCTTGGGGCGTTATGCTTGATGACGTTTTTGCAGGAATCCTCGCCAGTATGGTTTTATACTCAGCAAGCACATTCTTCAACTAGGTACCCAGCGGGTACGGGCGTCAGTTAGTTGTGGAGAGTAAGGGGCTTGAAACGCTCGTTGGCTTCTCCCTGCCGATAGCGAGTTAGTACCATAGAATTTTAATTGCAAATTAATCTTTATGCTTTATCATCCTTCTTGCAGTTTAGAGGTAAACTGCGGAGTGTAGCAGCTCCATCCAGAAAAAGAACAACTCCTTCACGGGGAGCTGGGGATATAAGTGTATTTATACAACGAATAACTCAGACTGTTCTGGAACAGTTGCTAACTCCCCGCCTTAGATTTCCTAGGGCGGTTTTGTTTAACTAAAACAAAATTAAGGAGTTTGAAAAATGATGACTGAACATAAAATAAAAAATAACTTTTTCTACCAATCCGACAACAAGTCTGTTGCCAAAGCCGTGCAACGGTCTTTAGGGATGCATTTGTTTCATATCCGACAGAAACGGAAACTAAATTCCTCTGTTATCTGTATGGACTTGCATATCAAGCAACGGGATTTGGACAATGTGGAAATCGGTCGGGAGGCCGTCAACTGGCCGCTCATTCAAAAACTGGCGGATTATTACGGACTTCATGTCTACGCCGGTTTCTTTATCAAACCGGAATAAAATAAAGCCCCTCAAACGAGGGGCTTAAATTATTCTTCATATCCGGTCAGATGCGTTTTATTTTGCTGATAAAGCTCAAAAGCGTCCTGAATAGTCTTTCTGGCTTCATCAGGTCCGAGAAAAGTTTCAATAATTACCTGTTTGTTTTCCAAAATTTTATAGTCTTCAAAAAAACGACGGAGCATTTTCAAGACATGAGGAGGCAGTTCGTCAATTGAATTATAATGACAATATTCCGGATCATCCAAGTGTACGGCAACAATTTTGTCGTCCATTTCACCCTGATCAATCATTTTCATAACCCCGATAGGCTTGGCTCTTAAAATAGACAACGGCAAAACAGCCTCTTGTCCGAGAACCAAAATATCCAAAGGGTCATTATCTTCGCAATAACTTTGCGGAATAAAACCGTAATTAGCAGGATAATGCACTGCACTGTAAAGAATCCTGTCTACTTTCAACAAACCGCTGGCTTTATCCAATTCATATTTTACGCTTGAACCGCGTGGTACTTCAATAATCGCGGTTACAACTTCCGGAGCGTTTTCTCCCGCCCCGACACCATGCCATGGATGCAACATCTTTTATCCTTTATTGGGTTAATTGGGAATTTTTATTTAGAAACTTTTGTCAGAGAAACCGATAATTCCTCTTTCATAGCCTTCAAATCCCCGATTAGAGAAGTTATCAATTTTCTGGTTTGAGGAGTTAACTCCATATCCGCTACAGCTTCTTCAAAGAAATCTTTTTGAATCTCTTCACCGAGAATCGCCTTTACTCCCTTTTCTTTGAAAAGTTTTTGAACGCCTTCAATCGTATAACGCCGTTCATAGAGATATTCTTTAATTTTACGAACCAATTCCACGTCATCAGGGCGATAATATCTGCGTCCGCCGCTGCGTTTCATCGGTTTAATCTGAGAAAACTTAGTTTCCCAAAAACGCAGGACATGTGTAGCAACGCCCAGTTCTTCGGCAACTTCGGCGATTGTTCTGAACGCTGCTTTGGATTTGTTTACAACCATGTCCTTAAAATCTCTTGATATAATTAAGCGTTGATTGTTTTTCTCATAGCCTGAGAAGGTTTGAAGGAGATAACTCTTCTCGGGGAAATAACGGCATCAACACCGGTTTTCGGATTACGTCCGGCACGAGCTTTTTTGTCTCTCAGAGAAAAAGTGCCGAAAGAGGACAATTTAACGTCATTGCCCTTTGACAATTCCTGAACCATTTCATCCAAAATCATATCCAAAATATCGTTGGAATCTTTACGAGATAAACCGACTTCTTCATAAATTGTCTCAGCAACATCTGCACGAGTAATTGTTTTCATATCCACTTTCCTTAATTATACTTAAATTATCATGTTATTTTTCATGAACAGGATTATATCATAATCAATATAATGACAAGAGCCATGTATACTTATTAAACAGATATTTTCCTTAAATTCTGACGAGAACTCCGCCCCAAGTGAAACCGGCACCCATAGCGGTCAAAGAGACCAAATCGCCTTTCTTTAATTTTCCGGCGGCATAGCTTTCAGACAACGCCAAAGGAATGGACGCAGCAGAAGTATTGCCATGGTGGTCAACGGTTACAATCACTTTTTCTTCAGGAAGCTCTAACTTTTTACCGACACCGTCAATAATACGGATATTAGCCTGATGAGGAATCAGCCAGTCAATTTCAGAAGGACTAACTCCAGCCATTTTCATCGTTTCTTCAGCGGCTTGCGTCAAAGAGTTAATTGCATACTTAAAGACTTCTTTACCGTCCATGTAAATAAAACCGGAAGTCTGTGTGCTGGCAACGCCGCCTGTTGTCTTCAAACTGTCATAATGCGAACCGTCTGCAAAAATCTTGGTTGCCAAAATTCCGGTGTCAGCCGAAGTTCCTTTACCCTCTTTGGCTCTTAAGACAACGGCTCCGGCTCCGTCTCCAAACAAGACGCAAGTATTGCGATCCGTCCAATCCGTAATTTTGGAAAGGCTTTCAGCTCCAATAACAACCGCTGTTTTAACCTGCCCCAAACGAATCATGTTATCAGCCATTGTCAAAGCATATACAAAACCCGAACAAGCGGCAGACATATCAAATGCCGGAGTTCCCGGTTTGGTTCCCAAAGCTGCAGAAATTTTACTGGACATGGCCGGCGTCGTGTTATCAGGGGTTACTGTTGCGGCAACGACGAGCTCGACATCCTCTCCGGATATTCCGGCAATTTTCAATGCATTAGACGCCGCTTTTAAAGCCATATCTGAAGTTAATTCTCCGTCAGCGATATGTCTGGATTTGATTCCGGTACGGGTACTGATCCACTCATCGCTTGTCTCAACCATTTGAGACAAATCATCGTTTGTTAAAACTTTACTTGGAAGATAATGTCCAAAGCCAATAATTTCAGATCTAATAAGAGTCATATATAATTTCCTGAGATAATAAGTCTAAATCTACATTTTCCAATTCATTTTTAATTGTAGAAACAAAGTCTTGACGCACTAACTTCAAGGCATTGTCTACAGCAACAGAGTACCCGAGAGCGTCTGTTCCGCCATGGCTTTTGACGGACAAACCGTTAAGCCCGACAAACATCGCTCCGTTATAAAGTCTCGGATCCATTGTTTTTTTTAAGCTAAAACCGACGCCAAGCATAAAAGGCAATCCTATTTTTGCCAAGAATGACTTTTTTACGGAATTTTTAATCAGTTTTAATATTAAGCGAGCCGTTCCCTCAATAGACTTAAGGGCAATATTTCCGGTAAAGCCGTCAGCAACAATCACATCGGCAACGCCGTTTGGAATATCGTGCGGTTCGACATAACCGATAAAATCAATATCCATATGAGAATTTTTAATAATCTGGGCGGCATGACGAATTTCTTCTTTACCCTTCATTTCCTCGGCTCCGATATTCAACAATGCGACACGGGGATGTTCCAAACCGAGAGCATGTTTAGCCAAGATATTCCCCATCAGGGCAAATTCAGCCAAATTCAAGGCATCGCACTCCGTGTTGGCACCAAGATCAAGCATTACATATTTACCGTTTTGGTGAGGCATAATGCTGACAATAGCCGGACGGTGGATTTTCTGAATTGTCTTCAACGTAAGTTTGGAAATAGCCATCAAAGCCCCGGTATTTCCGGCAGAAACGATAGCTTTTGCCTCCCCTTTCCGAACAGCGTCAATCGCCATATACATACTGGTATTGCGGTTGCGGATAACCTGAGACGGTTTATCGTCATTACGAACAACTTCGTTACAGTGACGAATCTCACAAACTTTTTTCAATGAAGGATAAGCGTTTAAGATTGGAAGGACTTTTGCCTCATCTCCGAATAAAAGGAAACGAACATCGGGATTTTTTTTAGCGGCAACAGCCAGCCCTTCTATGACAACTCGAGGGGAATTATCTCCCCCCATAGCGTCAATGGATATGACCAGATTATCAGACAAAAACCTGCTCCATATATTGCCAGACCTTCAGGATAAAGGCCTGTAGTTAAGAATTATTCTTGAGTTGTGTTTTGAGCAACAACTTCTCTTTTATCATACTGTCCGCATTTAGGGCAAACATTATGAGGTCTTTTCAACTCACCGCAGTTTGGGCATTCCATATAAGAATTGCTCTTCAATGCATCATGAGAGCGACGCATATTACGGCGGGATTGAGATGTTTTATGTTTTGGTGTAGCCATTTTCTTATACTCTATTGTTTATTATTAACCAATTTCCAAACGCCATTAATAGCCTATTTAGTTTTTAAAATCAACTAATAAATGGCATAGGGAAAGCTTTTAGAGACCTTTTATATAAAATTTTATTATTTTGCAAGTATAATTTTTATTTTTTAAGCTTTGCCAAGACACTGAACGGGTTCAAAGCCTGAGTATCAGCCTCGTCAAACTCGGATTTATAGCTGAAAACTTCACCCTCCTGTCTGGGATTATCCTCCATAACCAAAGCCAGTTGTTCAATTGCCACGTCAGCCAAATCCAGTTTTCCGTTTAAGATAATCTCCGGAGCGTCATCATTAAAATCCAGCTCCATCTCTTTGATTTCCTTATAAGTTGCCTTCGTATCGTAAACAGAAGAAAATTCCGTTTCATATTTTTTGGTAAAATATTCAAGGCTGATAACACTCTGCAACTCTAATTCCGCAGAAACTTTTCCTCCGACATCAAGCCGATGTTCTTTTTTATTTAATTTCAAACGGATATCCGCAGCAAAAGACTTAACATCAGGAACCTGCAGAACCTCCCTTAAATATTCCAAATCCTTACCTTCCGCTTTAAGATGGTATTTTTTTTCATTGGCGGACAAGTCATCTATGGTTACCGGATAAGAAAAAAGATTTTGCATTAATAAATTCCCTATGTTATATATTTTAACGATAGTAATGATATAATGTTAAGGATAAAGATATGTCAATAAACAAAAGTATTTTTTTAAGCCTGTTTGTTATGTTTACAGCCTCATGTTCTCAAGACTTATTCATTACTCATAACGGGAATATGCCGATTAATGAAAGAATCTCTCAAGTTCGGGAAGGACAATCCAAAGCCCAAGTTCAAAATATCCTCGGCACACCGTCTTCCGTTGTCTCTTTGGATGAGAACACATGGATTTATATGTCCTGCGACATTAAAAGGGTTGCTTTCTTCAAACCGGAAGAAATTAACCGCGATGTTCTGACCATTAAATTCGACAATAAAGATGAAGTACAAGAAATTCAAAGAATGACCAAAGTAAACGGCAAAGAAATCTCTGTCAGCGATGACAAAACCGTAACCGCCGGACATCAACCGGGATTTTTTGAAAAATTCTTCGGCGGAGTTACCCAGTTTCTGCCTTTAGGCGGCGGCGATCCGAAAGCTCTTTAGCATTATTTGCTTAGGCTGTTATTTTGTGCATGACTTAATACGGCCTGCTTACATTGTTCTTGTTGCAGGAAGTTTCCTCTTTCTTGGAAAATATTGCTTTTTCCGTTATTTTTTTGGGATATTTTATCCCCAAAAGCATTCATATTGTCGATATAGCGTTGAGAACTATATCCGGCTTTTGAACAAACTTCCAAAGCAAAAGCATCAGCAAAAAACTCCTCTCCACGGGGAGCGTGTCCTTGATAATTTTTCGGCCGCCCGCGGCTGTCTACATAATGTCCGAGTTCATGACTTATAACCATAGCCAAAGCAGAAGCATTTTCCTCACTAAAACATCCCTTGCTTAAATGTACAGTTACTTCGTCTTGATTTCCCTGAACATATTTTCCGTCAATTCCTTCACTATCGAAAATTCTAAATTCAACAGTGCTGTTTTCCAGTGCATCCGCTAAATGTTTGTTTGCTTTTCCTTTAGCAGAAACCAATTTTTGCAAGGTTTCTTTGGCCTGATTGACATAAGGCTCACTTTGTTTCTTGTCTAAAAAGTCATACGAGAGATATAAATTAGAAATATTGGCACTGTAATAAATGTTTTGATCATCCAACTTTTCCGCCAAATCCTTGTTTTTTCCAAACAGTTCTTCAGATTTGCACATCAAATGTTCAGACAAGGAAAAACTTTGCTCTATGCTTTTATTCAAGGCCATTCGCTCTTCCGGCGGCGTCATAGCTCGTTCAAACAACTCATTTCGCTTTGAGACATCTAAAGCGGATACAATCTCTTTAAAAGCCTGACGATCAGCTTCTGTTACATTCTGATAATCATCAGCCCGAAGATGGTCTATTTTTTTATATATCAAATCTAAATTATCTGAAACAAACTTATCTTTTTCCATAGAAGCCTCCTATGAAATTGTACAATATTTTTGTATCTAAGTCTATTTATGTTTTTTCTTTTTCGGCATAGATTCCGGGTCGACCAGGCCGCCGGAGATGACGAATTTAATTCCTTCTTCCACACTCATATTCAACTCTATGGTGTCTTTTTTCGGTACGAAAATTAAAAAACCTGACGTTGGGTTCGGGGTGGTCGGAATAAAGACATTCAACATTTGCTCATCAACTTTTCCGGCAATTTTCCCTGTTGTTTCAGTACTGACAAAACCTAAAATCCAAATCCCTTTTCTCGGATATTCCAGCATAACGACTTTTGAAAAAGCCTGGCTTTTGTTGGAAAGAAAGGTTTCAAACACTTGTTTCAGCAATGAATAGACGCTGGAGATAAACGGCATTTTATAAACAATCCATTCTCCAAGTTTTAAGAAAAACTTTCCTAAGAATCCGGCGGCAAACATTCCTATCAGAATCAACAACAAAACAAGAAGAATTACGCCTAACCCCGGAATACTGAACGGAAGCTGTTCATCTATCCGCTCTCTGAGCTGCGGCGGAATCATTTTGTTAACGCTGCGATCAATAAAGAAAATCAGCTTATAAGCGATATAAAACGTTATAGCGACCGGTGCCGTTACTAAAATACCCGTAAAGAAGTAGGCTCTGATTTTTGAACCTAACCTCATAAAAACGGCTTTTTCCCGTTCTAAACGGATTTTTTTGATATTTTTAGCCCGACGTTTGACATTTTTTTTAATCATTACCAGCCCTCATCGCATCATCTATTATAAACTGCACGGAATTTCTCCCTTGCCAATTATCTTTTCGCAACACGCCGACGACATCAAAACTGTCGCCTTTGCTGTTCAGCATGGCTTTTCCCAACTCCGTATCGGCGATACGGAAGGCCATGGCTTTTAAATTACCGCCATTTCCCGAGCTTAAGAAACATCTGACATGACCGCTGCCGACAATACTCGGCTTATTAATCCTTACATGGCGGAGAACAAGTTTTGGTTCACTGTTACCGGAACCAAAAGGCTCAAGCAGCTCAAACTTATCCGCCAATTCGGTTGTCGCACCGGCCAAATCCAGACTTCCGTCCACTTCAATAATCGGAGAGATTTCCTCATTTCCGACTTTAGAGAGAACATATTCTCCCACAAATTTCCTAAACTCAGGAATCTTGTCTTCGGTCAGAGAAAATCCCGCGGCCATTGTATGTCCGCCTCCTTTAGTGATAATCCCCTGCTCCTTAGCCGAAATAATCAAACTTCCCAAATCAATTCCGGGAACGGAACGAGCTGAGCCTTTAACCTCGTCATTTTCTATAGACATAACAAAAGACGGCACATTATATCGTTCTTTGAGTTTTCCGGCTACAATGCCGACAACACCCTGATGCCAGTCCTTTCCCGCCACAAAAGCTATCGGATACTCCTGCGGGGCTCCTTCCAGCATTTCAATTGCATTCAGGAAGACATATCCTTCAATTTCTTTTCTCTGGTCATTAAACTGGTTTAGTTTATCAGCCAGCTGAGAAGCGTTAAACTCATCTTTAATACACAAAAGCTTATTACCCAGAGAAGACTCTCCGACACGTCCGCAGGCATTAATCCGCGGACCGAGAACATACCCCAGATGAAAAGCGTTCGGAGCTTCCGAAATACCTGATTTGTCAATCAAGGCTTTTAAGCCCGGATTGTTTCGCAAAGACATGATTTTGAGGCCTTGTCTGACAAACGCCCTGTTTAACCCCAAAAGCGGAACAACATCGCACACCGTTCCCAATGCCACCAAATCAAGCCACTGCATTAAATTAGGTTCTTTTCTGACATTAAAGAATCCTTGTTTCCGCAATTCCCGATTAATGGCGACGATAGTACAAAACACCACACCTACTGCCGCCATGTATTTCAAGTAAGGATAAGCGTTTTCTTCATCCAGACGTTTGGGATTAACAACAGCATAGACATCCGGCAGGCGGACTTCCGCCTCATGGTGGTCTAAAACAATAACTTCAATCTGTTTGGTCTTGGCATACTCAAAAACATCAAAAGCCGTCGTACCGCAATCCACCGTGATAACCAATTCAACGCCTTGTGCCGAAAATTCATCAAATGCTTGACGGCTCGGACCGTAGCCCTCATCCCGCTCGGGAATATGCACCAAAGGTTCGACACCGACACTCTCCAAAAACAGACGGAGGACGGAAGATGATGTGGCTCCGTCAACATCATAGTCGCCGATAATTGCCATTTTTTTTCCGGACATAATCGCTTCGGCAATTTTTTTGCTGGCTTTGTCAACATCCTTCAGGCAAGAAGGATCCGGCATCAGGTTCTGGAGTTTCGGTTCAATAAAATTCGGAACATCATCAACATCAATCCCTCTGGCGGAAAGTATTCTGGAGATAATCAAAGGCAGAGCATAGCGTTGTGCTATGAGCTCTGCTTTCCTTTCATCTCCGGAAGACAACTTCCAGATATTTCCGTTTAAAGATTTCTTATTTTCAAAATCAAATGCCAATTTAAGGAATCCTTACCGAAAACTAGTAACTAATATAAACTTCAGCCCTGCGGTTTAATCTCTCGCCTTCAGGCATAACCTCCTGATAAGCGGGAGCCGTATCAGACAAAGCTTCCACTTGAATCCGCTTAGCAGGAACACCTGCCCGTCTTAAGGCCTGAGCAACACTTTCGGCTCTTTTCAGAGAAATATTGAAGTTGGCCAGTTTGTGGCTGACGGCATCCGTATTGCGGGTGCGGCTGGACGCATAACCATAAATATTAATTACGGCTTTTTTCTGCTTGGCCAGCTTGGCAATATTACGAATTTGAGCATTATATTTTCCGCTCAACACGGCACTGCCGTTGTCAAAATAAAACGTATCCATACGATAGCTGACGCTCGGTACGGTTTCTTCCTCATCAGAGGCGGAATATCTTTTTTCAGAATCCTTATCGCCGAAAAGTTCCGGAAAATCTTTTTGCGTCTGTTCCAAAACCTTTTCATCATCGTCAAAAGACGCTTCAACTTTCTTTACCGGTTTGGTTTTTGCTGCTTCGGCTTTATCTTCCGCAGGAATTTCATCGCCTTCATAAGCGGCGTTTTTTTGATCGGAAGCAAGGGATTTGCTTTCTTTCAAAACTGTTTTTTCGCCTTCAGCAACACTTTCATCACCATCAACGAGCTCCGGAAACGGAGCATTGGCACAACCGCCGAGCAGGAATAAAACACCCAAAACATTATATACAATTTTATTATTTCTGAACAAAAACATTTATCAGGCCCTTAAAATGATAATTACGCGTATTTCATAACTTTTATATTGATATAATATTAAACAAGATAACACAAGGGATAAAAGACAGATAAGAACAAAAAATATTTGCTTTCTTCTTTTTATGTTTTATACTTGGCAAGTACAACGTTTTCAGGGGATAGCCATGGTTACGTCCGCAACACAGTCCGCCGTCGAAGTCGCTTATTGGTTTTTGGGACAGGCCGAAGACGAAGGAATATATATTGAAGATGAGAGATTGCAGCATTTGCTTGTTTTGTCGCAAGTTCATTATGCCGTCTCTTATAATATGGAAATGCTGATGCCGAGCTTGTTCGTTTGTGAAAGCTCCGGTTTTGCAGAACCAACCCTTAAACTTATTTTTGCACAGGGGCGTCCTTTTATGCCTCAGGCCAAACTTTCTGCCAAAGTTGTTGCTTTTCTTAAAGAAATTTGGAAAAAATACGGCAAACTCCCGCTGCGGGATTTAACCCGCATGATTAAAGAAACCCACGCCTATAAGCAGACATACACGGCGGGAGCAAAAAACATTGTACAGTTTAATTCTCTTATTGAAAAATTTATAACTCATAGTAATATAGAAAAAAATAATAATGCTTACTCGGACAACCGCAAGAAAGTTCTGCTTTCTCAAAACGGTCCGGTTGTCGTTTCAAAATGGCAGCCGCGAAAAGTTGCCGAAAACACCTCTAAAGGAGAAAAAAATGTTTAAGTTCGTAAAAGTATTTTTGGCAATTTTGCTGATTGCAGGCTGCTCTAAACAAGATGAAACCGCTCAGGAAGCCAATATGATTATCACAACCGCCAACGGCGATGTCAAATATGTGGTTGAAGAGGCTCAAACCCCTGACGAACTGCAAAAAGGCCTTATGTTCCGTGACAGTGTTCCTGAAAACGGCGGTATGATTTTTGATTTGACCAACGTTCAAAATGTTGCCATGTGGATGAAAAACACCAAAGTTCCTTTGGATATGATTTTTTTGGATGCTGACGGAACTATCAACTGGATTTTTGAGAATGCCGCTCCAATGTCCGAAGACTATATCATTCCTCCGGTTGTTCCGGCTGCCGTTATTGAAGTTAACGGCGGCGATGTTCAAAAACACGGTATCAAAATCGGCGATGTCGTTAAACATAAGTTTTTGAATAATTCTGCTGAACAAGTTTCAGAAGCCGCAGCTCCTGTTGCGGAAGAAACCGTTGCTCCAGAAAGTGTTGAAGAAGCTCCTGTTCAGGAACCTGCTGTTGAAACTCCGGCAGAACCAGCACCGGAAGCAACAGAGACTCCGGCTAACTAGTCTTTAATTCAAGCAATAAAAATCCTTCTCAATTGAGAGGGAGTGCTAAGTAAAAAAGCTCCTGAGAAAGGGGCTTTTTCCTTATAAAACGAATGAATCAATCAATTCAATTTTGATTTTATAAAAATAGACAAAAATCTCTTGCTTGGTTTAAAAAATATGGTATATTTTGAATATGAACAAATATCTATTGTGTAACCAAACTAACTTACAATTATGAAAAAAGTAATTACTCTTGCATGTGTTATCACTGCTATGTTAACTTCCTGCTCAAACTCACCCTCATTCTCAGGGACCGTTGAGGAAATAGTTTTAGGCAGGCGTCAGAGTTTTTCGTCAAATTCCTGCTCATGCTCCTCATCTGAGACCTGTGAGCAAGACACAACGCAAACACAGTCTCAAACAGAGCTACCCAAGAAATCAAGTGCAGTCTTCCGTACCTTTATAAATAATACTAAGACTGAAAGTGAGGTGTATATCTATTTGGAGGATAGCAAAGTTTTCTATCTTTCAGGGCATAGCAGATCTCTCTGTCTGTTTGCTGAAAAAGGAGATACGATCACCTATTGCGGAAACACCATTTTAGACATCACTTTTCATGAGTAACTCTGATGAGCTCAAAAAGATACCCCACACGACTTGTGGGGTTTTCCTTTTTAAAAACGATAATTAACACCAACGGAATAAGCCCAACTGTCCGGATTTTTTATATAATACCGAAAATCACCATACAGCCCCAATCCGTTTGAAAAGCCATAGTTAAGATAAGCTTTCCAAGTTACATAATCTCTTTTATTTTTGCGGTTTTTGAAATATAAAACCTCATTTTCTTTCATCGCATAAAAACTATCGTATGGATCGCTAAACACTCTTGTAAATTCCGGCCCGATTTTAAGATTATAACTGTTTTCAAAAATATCTTTTCCCTTAATTCCGAAATACAAGTCAAAAAAGCCGTACCACAAAAAACTATCGGAAGAATTCAGGGAATACATTCCGTCATCAAAAGAATCTCTTCTCACGCCCAGCCCGTTTATGTCAATTTGCGGCTGAACATAGAATCTTCCCTTTTGAAAAATCTTACTGATGGAATTTTCCCAACCATAGTAAAAGCTGTTAAAATCATCTTTATAAACTCCGGTTTGAGAACGACGGGTCATATCGTTTTTTCCATATCCCCAATATGCCCGGCTGCTGAAACGAACTTGTTCTTCCGTGTTATTATAAACGGCATAAACCACGACTTGAACATTGTCTTCCTTTTGTTGTAATCCGTTGGCAAAATCACCGTCGTATTTGGAAAAGATGCCGCCTCCGCCAAGACGAAAACCATTGTTGTTTACAACTTTATCCGAGAGAAAATAGAAACTTCCGGATTCTTGTGTATATCCATAGTTTCCTTTAGAGCTTTTCGTTCGTTTTCCGTCATATTCAAAACCATTCATAACCCGATATTCTTTATTCCAATCTCCATACCCGATTGCGGTTTTTACGGTTCGGGCAACATTTTTAAACTGATTATACTGAAGCTTGGAAATATTCGGATAAAAACGAAAAGCCGAATCATCATCCGCATCTAAGGCATGAGCATAATTGTCCGTTGCTAAAGCCGGACCAAAATATCTATATTTGGCAAAAGCATAATAACCGACATCTTCCGATGCTATTGCCGTTGTCGATAAACACAAAATCGGAATAGTGTAAAAAACAGTTTTAAAATTCAACATCCGGTTCCAATCCGTGTTCTCTTAATGTTTGTAGAATTTCCGCCAAGTATAAGCGTTCCTGATAATGGATTGCTCCGTCCGAAATGCTTATTTTCACGGCTTCCCGCATAATATCCTCAGCTTCTTCCGGCGTTTTGGACTTCAGGTTGTCCAGAGCTTTATAAAAATCGTCCTCATTGGGCTTTAACGACTTCAAATAAGAGGTTATATACTGCTCGCTCAAAACACAGGCTGCCGGTTTGTGGGCATTGATAAAATCATGAATGGCACGGGTTTTGACATTGGTAAAATTCAGGTTGCATTTTGCCATAAAGGTCAGAATAATCAAATCGTCTCTTATTTCTTCCAAATGGCGGAAATCAACATTATTTTCTTCTGGTATCTGATTGTTGTTTTTATCTTTTAATGAAATATAATCTTCCAGAAAATCTTTAGCATCTCGATAATATTTTTCTGTGGTTAAATCCATCAAATCGTGGATATATACGGAATCAATCACTTGAGATTTTTTCTTACGATAAAAATAGAGATCAAAGAAAACAATATCATTTTTCTTCCAAACATTTTTGATTGCCACATTCTCTTCCAACAATTTGTTTTGGTGGATGATATGGGCCAGCATATTATAAAAAGACGTGTTCGGCACAGTTTCTGACATTGTATTCCTTTATTTAAATTTGAAGTTGATTATGCCGAAAAGTTTTTAATTTTCGGTTACTATTCAGGAAGCATTCCTACCAATTTAGAAACATAATTTTTGATTGTTTCTACCCTCACCTTATAGCTTTCGAGGTTTTTCTCGATAAACAGCTTCTGATCCGGGCGAATTTTAACAGTGCCAAACTGCCGGGCAATAAAGTCTATCAGTTTGTCCGGTGCAGCAAACGTATTGTTGCGGAAAGCAATCAGAATTCCCTTGCTGCCGGCGTCAACTTTCTCAACATTTGCTTTGCGACAGAGCTGCTTAATTTCAACCGTCTTCAAAAGATTGTCCACTTCTTCAGGAAGAGCTCCGAAACGGTCAATCAATTCTTCTTTAATGTCAAGAAGGCCGTTGATGTCTTGAATCTCGCCAATGCGTTTATACAACCCCAAACGAACCCCTAAATCACGAACATAGCTTTCCGGTATCATAATCGGAATACCGGTGGTAATTTGAGGAGTCCAATCTTCAACTTTATTTTCTTTTTCGGTCTCTCCGCCGGCTTTCATCCGCATAATTTCTTCTTCCAACATATGTTGGTACAATGCAATACCGACTTCCTTAATATGTCCGGACTGCTCTTCTCCGAGAATATTTCCGGAACCGCGGATGTCCATATCATGACTGGCGAGAGAAAAGCCCGCTCCCAAAGTATCCAGAGCCTGAAGAATATTTAAACGGCGTTCGGCAATCGGTTTCAGATTCTTCTGTTTCGGCACGGTAAAATAGCAATAACCTCTTACCTTTCCTCTTCCGACTCGTCCTTTCAACTGATATAACTGAGCCAGACCGAACATATCGGAGCGATAAACAATCATTGTGTTGACGCTTGGCATATCAATTCCGGATTCAATAATCGTTGTTGACAAGAGCATATCCGCTTTGCCGTCGGCAAAGTCATTCATGACCTCTTCCAGTCTTGATACCGGCATTTGTCCGTGAGCAACAAGGATTTTAATATCAGGCACCAATTCCCGCAGCTCTTTTTCTACGCCGAAAATATCCGACACTCGAGGGCAAACAAAAAACACTTGTCCGTTACGGAATTTCTCACGATAAATCGCCTCTTTTATCATAACCTTGTCAAAAGGCATGACAAAGGTTCTGGCCGCCAGTCTGTCCACCGGAGGCGTGGCGATAATACTCAGCTGTTTTACGCCGGTCAGAGAAAGTTGTAAAGTTCTCGGAATCGGCGTTGCCGTTAAAGTCAAAACGTGAACATCGGATTTCAGAGATTTTAATTTTTCCTTATGGGCAACACCAAAATGCTGTTCCTCATCAATAATCAAAAGTCCGAGATTGCAAAACTTTAAATCTTTGGAAAGCAGAGCGTGCGTGCCGATAACTATTTCCACCGAACCGTCGGCAATTCCCTGCTTGGTTAAAGCAGCCTCTTTCGGTGTAACCAATCTGGAAAGCATCTTAACCCGTATCGGGAAACCTTCCATTCTTTTTTTGAAGTTATAATAATGCTGACGAGCCAACAGCGTTGTCGGCACAATCAACGCAACTTGAGCTCCTGACATCGCTACCGCAAACGCTGCCCTCAAGGCTACTTCCGTTTTACCAAAGCCGACATCGCCGCAAATAAGTCTGTCCATAGGTATTCCGGCGTTTAAGTCAGCCAAAACATCGGTTATCGCATTTAGTTGATCATCGGTTTCATTATAGGGGAAACCGGCACAAAACTCGTCATAACTTCCGGCGGGCGGAATAAAGTTATCAGACTTTTTAAGATGACGTTCTGCCGCAATTTTAATCAACTTTTCGGCAATATCTTTAATCCGTTCCTTTACCCGAGCTTTTTTAGCCTGCCATGCCGCTCCGCCTAAGGTATCTAACTGGATATTGTCATCTTCAATACCATAACGGGAAATCACATCAATATTTTCGACCGGAACAAATAATTTGGCATCATTGGCATATAATATCTTCAGGCAATCATGCGGGGCTCCGCCGGCGGTAATATTTTCCAACCCCAAAAATTTTCCGATACCGTGTTCAATATGGACAACCAATTCTCCGACGCTTAAAGAGGAAACATCGGCGATAAAATCCTTGGAGCTTGCTTTTTTTGTCGTTTTACGGTGTTGTCTTTCTCCCAAAACATCTTGCTCGGATATCAGGCAATATTCTTTACTGCGAAACCCTCGGGAAATATTTAGAATAATCATGACGATTTTTTTGTGAGCCGCCTTTTTTTCAGCCTCGTCCCAATTTTCGGCAAAAGTTACCTCGTCAATGCCATGTTCTGCCATTAGGGAAAACAGACGTTCTCTTGACCCTTCGGTATAGCAGCAGATCATTCTTTTCAGTTTTTTATTTTCGTTCAGATAATTTTTCAGTTCCGAATAAACCTGAGACGCTCCCACATTCTTGGCATTGGAAAAATCACGACCGGGAATAACGCCGGCATTAATGACATTCTCGGCATCCGGCGTACTCATTGACGTAAAGCAAACCGGAGATTTTTCCCGTATGATTTTGTTAAATCCGGCTTCATTAAAAAACATCAGTTCCGGTTTGACAGGTCGGTAAGTATCCACTTCATTGGCGGATTTTATATTCAAAGCTTCCAAACGAGCTCGATAATAATCGGCAATGCTGTCTTCTTTTGCTTTTAAAGCTTCAGAAACGTTTTTCCCGATAACAACCTCAGCCATGGGAAGATAGTCAAAAATCGAAAGCAAAGGCTCTTCATAAAAGAACGGAAGCCAGTTTTCCATTCCCATATATTTGTGTCCCGCCGATACCGCTTCGTAAATTTCATCTCCTTGGCTGACGGCTCCGAAGGTTTCCCGATATGCCGTGCGGAAGTTTTTGACGGTATTATTATCTAAGGAGACTTCGCCCATTACCTGAAAGGTGTATTTTTCCAAATTACCGGTTGTTCTTTGCGACAAGGCATCAAAGGTACGGATTTTTTCCACCTCATCATCAAACAAATCTATCCGCAGCGGTTCCGGCGTTCCTACCGGAAAAATATCCAGAATATCTCCGCGGACGGCGTATTCTCCCGGTTCCATAACCTGTTCCACACGGTTATAGCCATTTACGGAAGCATAGTGTATAAACTCATTAAAATTCAGTTTGCCGCCGACTTTGATTTCCCGCATGGAATTGAGAAATATCTTTTTGGGAGGAAGTTTTTGAATAGCGGCTCCGATACTGGCAATGATTATTCTCGGGTGTTTCTCCCGGGGATTAGCTGCCAGTTCTGCCAATGTATTTACTCTCTCCGCCACGATATTGGCGTTTGGGGAAACTCGATCATAAGGAACGGTATCCCAAGCCGGAAATTTCAGAATTTTTACATCAGAGGCAATCGTTCCCAAAATGTTGGCGGTCTGTTCCAGAGCCATCCCGTCGCTGACAATATATAAGATATCCCTTTTAGATGCGGCAATAAGGGAACGAAGCAGAAAAGCGTCATACCCATCTACCACCGAAGAAACCGTATAATTTTTTAGTTTTTCAATATCATCCAACATTATTTTTCCCGTTTGTTTATAGCCAATATCATCCTTATTGTAAATACCAAAAACTTCTTTTGTTTTGCAAAATCATGGTTTATAGTAACCTTGTTTGGTAAGAAAATTTCAGAGAGTCAGAATGCGGCCGCAGCTTTTATTTCCCTTATTTGCAAATATCAACACCCTGACCGGCGTCGGAGCCAAAAGCGAAAAGCTTTTAAGCAACTTGTGCGGGGACAAAATCATTGACCTTATCTGGCATCTTCCGTCAGGATTGGTCGACCGCTCCTACTCTCCCCCTCTCATTTCTGCCAGAACGGGAAGTATCTGCACCATCAGAGTCAAGGTTTTGGAACATATTCCCCCGCAGACAAAAAAACAACCTTACCGAGTTGTCTGCACGGACGGAACCGATCAGGTTACAATCAGTTTTTTCAAAGTATATGCAGACTCTATTGCCAAAAATCTTCCTATCGGAGCAGAAAGAATTATCAGCGGGAAACTGGAGAGTTTTAACGGAACTTTACAAATTTCCCACCCCGATTATATTGTCCGCCCCGAAGACGTAAATAAAATTCCAAACAAAGAAGCGGTGTATCCTCTTACCGCCGGCATTACCAATAAAATGCTCAACAAGATTGTTTCTCAGGCTTTAATCCGTCTGCCTAAATTGCCGGAGTGGCAAGACAGTGAGTTTGTACGGCAACGACAATGGGAAACTTTTAACCAAGCCATTATTCAGGCTCATCATCCGCAAGATTCTGCCGATTTGGAACCTAATTCCAAAGCCAGGGCAAGATTGGCTTACGATGAACTCCTTGCCAACCAGCTTGCCTTAGCCATTGTTCGCGGAAGAGTAAAAAAACAATCCGGACGGAAATTTGAAGGCAATGGTGTACTTCGCAAAAAAATTTTGGATGCTTTACCTTTTAAACTAACCGCAGCTCAAGAAAAAGTTCTTGGGGAAATTTATACCGATCAGGCTCAGCCTTTCCGCATGCTCCGATTATTACAGGGAGACGTCGGCAGCGGCAAAACCATCGTCGCGTTAATGACAATGTTGAATGCCGTTGAATGCGGGGCACAAACCGCCATTATGGCTCCGACGGAAATTTTGGCCAAGCAGCATTTGGAAACCATTCAGCCTTTGTGTGAGGAAATAGGTATTCGTGCCGAACTGTTGACAGGAAGAGTTAAAGGTAAAGCCCGTCAAAAAATTCTGGAAGACTTGGCTGACGGAGAGATTAACATTCTTATCGGCACCCACGCCTTATTTGTAGATGACGTTGCCTTTAAAGATTTGGGATGTGTGGTTATTGATGAACAGCACCGTTTCGGCGTTCATCAGAGATTAAGTCTTTCCGCCAAAGGCAATAAGGCCGACGTGCTTATCATGACCGCCACGCCTATCCCGAGAACACTGGTTCTAACGGCCTACGGAGACATGGAATATTCCAAGATAGACCAAGTTCCGGAAGGCAGAAAACCTGTTGACACCCGAGTTATGCCAATCACCAAAATGAATGATGTCATCAGCGGTTTGCAAAGAAAACTTTCTGAAGGGGCTCAAGCCTACTGGGTTTGCCCACTGGTTGAAGAATCCGAAAAAATAGATTTGGCCGCCGCAGAAGAACGCTTTGAAACTCTGCAAAAAATCTTCGGCAAAGATGTTGGTTTGGTTCACGGCAAAATGAAAGAAAAAGACAAAGACGCCGTCATGGAAAAGTTCAAAAAAGGCGAAATAAAAATTTTGGTAGCAACAACGGTTATTGAGGTCGGTGTTAATGTTCCCGAAGCCACTGTTATGGTTATTGAACACGCCGAACGTTTCGGACTGGCTCAATTGCACCAACTCAGAGGTCGAATCAAACGCGGTTTTCAAGCATCCAACTGTATGCTGCTTTATGCCTATCCTCTCAGTGAAACTTCCCGTTCCCGCCTGAATACCATGAAAGAAACGGAAGACGGTTTCGAAATTGCAGAAAAAGACCTTGAACTTCGCGGCGGGGGGGAAATTCTCGGAACAAAACAATCCGGTTTCTGTGAATTTCGTTTTGCGGATATGTCTATTCATAAGAATCTTTTACTGACGGCAAATCGCGACGCCCAGATGATTCTGGCCAATGATCCCAACCTGGAAACCCCGAGAGGACAAGCTTTAAGAATCTTGCTTTATCTGTTCAACAAAGACGAAAGCGTTCAAACTTACAGAAGTTAAAAAAAAAGAGGGTGCCTTAACAAGGCAACCTCTTTTCTTTGAAACGTCCTAAAAAGGAAAAAGCATCAGAAGAACTCGGAATTGTCCGGCAAGGCCAGATTTACGCTGCTGAATTTGATACTGCGATCAACCTTTACGGTTCCGCCTTCCATGAAGATGATGTCGACATTCTCTTTGTCATTGACGGAGTTGCGTACTCCCAAGAGCCAGATGTTCCGATTGTTGTAAACGCAAGCTATCGGACGGCGGTAGAAGCTGGCAGGACTATACTTTCGCATATACTCCATTTTATATTCGTTCCAGAGTTCCGTAACATCTTCTTCCCGGAATTTGTAATTTTTCAGGAAAACTTCCGTGTAAATCTCTCCGTTCTTTTCAAGAACGCGGATAATTTTGTTGGCATCCTCATACTCTTCTCCGACGTTGCATTTTTGGGCTTGAATTTCGCCGTAATAGGTATAAGCCCGGCCGGAAATCTGCTCATAGAGAACATGATCAAGGTTTTTTCCGTCTTTGACAGGGAATGCCCAGACCAGACAGATTATTTTTCCGCAAGGAGGACAGAAGTTTACCAGAGTTCCCTTGAGTTCTCGGTCGAACAGTTGTTCCGTGTCA
This sequence comes from Alphaproteobacteria bacterium, assembly GCA_048463395.1. Taxonomy (GTDB): domain Bacteria; phylum Pseudomonadota; class Alphaproteobacteria; order RF32; family CAG-239; genus JAGAJR01. The sequence goes on from DBFWPL010000021.1 coordinate 207,000, forward strand.
GGGAAAATATCCTGCAATATTCCCTTCACTGTTTCTGAAAAATAATTATTCACACTCATTTTGTTTTTTATTTTTAGAAGTTTAACATAATCGTAAAAATAATCCTTAGTAAAAGTTCTTTGAGTATTAATACAAAATTAGACAAAAGTCAATATTAAATAAAAAAATTCTCTTCTCTCTTCATATTTTAAAATTTGCATATAAATATTCTCGGTATTTTAACCAGCAAAAAGGGATTTGTATCATGAAGGCCCGTAACTCTCTTATTTTTTCTTCTGTTTTATTATGCGGATTATTATCCGCAGAAGCTGCACCCGTTCAAGCTACCGAAACAGGAAATGCTTTGCTTCCCAAAAGTTCACAACAGCGTTCCGAAGCCGGAAAAATCCGACGCAACTATGATTTTACAAATTTCGGACAGGCGTATACAGACTTCAAAAACATGCTGAATAAAAAATATGGTTTTGATTATTCGGTCGATGTTTCCTACATGGGGCAACGTGCTGCACCAAGCGGAAAAAAATCTTCTTATCAAACGATTATTTATCCGTCTTTTACCTGGACAACCTTTCAAAACGAATATGGTACGGGAACTTTGAATTTTGCTTATAACATCGTTCGTTACGGCGGAATTCAGGGCAGCAAGCTTAATTCTAATATCGGAGCCGTTACGGGAATTAACGACTATACGTCAAAAGCAACTTCCATGGATGAATTATATTACTCTTATCAGCTTGGCGGAAGCTGGAATTGGCTGACATTGGCTCTTGGTCAATTTCCTTTGTATAATTTTGACGGTTCGTCCTATAACTCCAACCAACAGGTAAACTTTATTAATGAAGCTTTATCACAAAATGCAAGTTCAACTTACTCCACCGCCGGAGTTGGTACTTATGTCCAGATAGATCCCAATGAAGACTGGAGTTTTGCGTTTGGTGCTCAGGACGCCACCGATATCGACGGACAAAGCTTCAGGGTAAACGACCTTGATCAGAAACATTTCACTACTTTCGGCTATGCCGCTTATACTCCGACAATTAAAGGCCTCGGACAAGCACAATATTCCGTTTTATTGTATAATCAGCCGGGGGTTAAGTCCCAGCCGCAAACAACCAACGGATGGTCAATCAACATCAGTCAAAATATTGGCGAAAAGCTCAACGTTTTTGCCAGAATAAACGGGGTTTCCGGAAATGTGGCGGAAATCGACCAATCCTGGGTTTTGGGCGGTGTATATAACGACCCGCTTGACCGCAACCCGCTGGATCAAATCGGGTTAGCCTTTGCTTATAACAAAATTAATGAAAAAGCCGTGGGAGAACCATTGAACAGTTCTGCAGAAAAAGTTATTGAAACCTACTGGGCCTGGGGAATTTCAAAATGGATGACCCTTACTCCGGACATTCAGTTCATTATTGATCCGGCTCAAAATCCGAAATCTGATTTTGACACGGTATTTTCACTCAGGGGCACATTCTTCTTCTAAATAAAAAACTCCCCAACGGGAGTTTTTTATTTAGTTTCAGCCTTCTCTTGATCTCTTGGCAGAAACCCAATCACTTATCTTGATTTTAGTTCTGTCTGTTTGAGCTATCGCAGAGGCATCAACAGACATCTTATTAACAGGCCGCCATCCTGTCGTTGCCAACAAATTTTTATTGCCGACATTGTTTTGGTAATTTTGAGCAAAATTTGAATACTCATTAGCCCGAAATTCCCGGCTGCCGCATTCGCTGACATTGGCTAAAGTTCCTCTGTTTTTCATACCGACAAAATAGTCTTCCGCATCGTTAATATGCTCTCCGTTTTGTGAGAAAACCTTTATCTTTTCAGGGTTTTCCTTATCCCGCATAGCCACTACGGCATGAAGCCCGCTTCCGGTATGATTGCCTTGGGATCTATGAACTACCAGAAAAACAGAATTGGGATTGCTTTGCAGTTGATCTTTAATTTCATCCAGAAGGTTAGACGTTTCAACAACCTGACGCGGTTTATTCAGATTATCCGCACAACTCTGCAGCAAAACCATGCCTTCATCATCAATTTTTTCTTTATCCAAAGCCTTAAGTACCTGTATGCCTAACACTTTTTTTGCTCCGGCAAAAAGCTTTTGACGTTCTTCATCTGAAAGGGTATTGCTGCCAAAACTTTCCAGATATGCGGCAATCTCCCGACAGGACTGTGTCGTCGGACTCTTATGGGCATGTTTTTTTACCGCATTCAGAAAAGCCGTCAAATTTTTGTTTTCGGCAGAAGCCGGAAGAGCGTTAAGATAGCTGTTGATTTTCTGATCAAAATCTTTCAAATCAACATTTCCTTTCAGACCGGAAACAACACTCGGACAATAACTTATGTTATCAATGCATTTGTTCAGATAGGCAAATTCCGTACATCCGGTTTCCTGTGCCGTCTGGTTCATTGCCGAAATGCTGGCATAAGCACAATAAAACTTGACATTAATCCCCTTCCCGTATAATTTTCTTAAAACGGCCGCTTTTCCTTTCGGAGCCTTTTTTATCGCCGTTATATTATCGGTCAGGCGGTCATACACGCCTTCATAAAACGTCTGCTGGCGTTCCTGAACATAAGCCTCAAAAGCAGAATCTATCTGTTCTTGCATTTGAGCCTGTTTATCAGCTTCCGCAGCATAAAACTCTTCAACACTGTTATAAACCTCAGTTCCGCCGCTGTTTTTTACTCCCTGCGTATTTTCGATTTTATTTTCTTGATTGAAAAAAGCGGCATCGCCTTCCTGGTTAATATTGTCGGAAGCATTTAACGGCAAAGGCAAAGCTGCTATGGCAGAAATTTCAATGATTTTGTTAAACAAAAGAGATCTTCGCTTAAGAATAGCCTTAGTTTTACGCTCCAACGTCTCTTTGGCTTTTTTGTACTTAATCGCAGCAATTCTTTCCAAATTTGATTTTTTGGATATTTTATTACTATTTCTTTCTGTCATTTTGCATAGATTCTCCCTATACTTTATTTCATTTATTCCGTTTGTTTTATATTATCACACCCATACAAAATATCCACCAAAAATTTTATTAATACCCTGCTAAAATTAACTTTACTTTTATGGCTTTTTGAGCATAAATAGATGTAATTTTCAACATAAAGAAATTATGGCAGGGTTATGAAATTTATATCTAAATTCTTTTTAACGTATATGGCGGTCATTCTTCTCGCATCTTGTAAAACTCAGGTTACTCCGGCAATTGTTCCCGCTGTTGAGGTAAAGAAACCGACAGGATATTCCTTAGGGATTATCGGAGCCGTCGAACCGATCTATATTCTGCCAATGAAGTCCCAATTCCTTTCCCGTATCGATACCGGAGCCGAAAACTCGTCCATTGACGCGGACAATAAGAAAACTTTTGAAAGAGACGGTGAAAAATGGGTATCTTTTGATGTCATAAACAGAGAAACCGGCGAAAAACATCATTTTGAAAAACCTGTTATCCGACAGGCAACCATTAAGCGTGTTAACAAAGATGAAAAAAGAACCGTCGTCTCCATGGATTTGAAAATCGGCAATAAAATTATTACCGAAAACTTCTCCCTTGCTCATCGCGACAAGTTTGAATATCAAGTCCTTATCGGCAGAAATATTTTGACCGGAAGAGCTTTGGTGGACACTTCTTTGTCCAATACCCTCAATTAATTGCAAAAGGCATATTAAGCATGTTAAAAAAATTCGCTTCGGTTCGGTTTATTCTTTCTCTCGGCCTGATATTCTCCATTATCTTTGCGGCTTATAATGCATATTACAAAATAAAATATTGGGGTTTTAATATTACTCCCAAAAAAATGACCGATGTTTGGACTATTGAGACCCATATTTCATTTGAACCAACCGGAGAACCGATTAAAGTTTCAATTGCCTCCATTTCCTCCAGCAAAGAATTTAAAATTTTGGATGAAAATATTATCGCACCTGGTTACAAAACAAAAAAACAAAAAAAAGACGGAAGCAATCGTCTGGTTTTGACAGCATCCGCCCAAAGCGAACCGCAGGATATTTATTACCGCGTCTTGTTATTTGACAATGAAGACGGTAAAGGAAAAATTACGGCTCCGGTACCTCCCGCCCCTAAAAAGCCTATTTTGGACGAACAACGAACAGCCATTGCCCAAGAGTTGATTACCCAAGCGGAAAAACTGCAGGGTGATGTACCGCAAAAATTTATCCGTCTTTTAAATCAGACTCCTCCTAACTCTACCGTGCAGTCATTTTTTCCGGCACGAAAAACTCAGCAGGATATCGCAGAGGCTTTGTCCGCCCTCTTATCCATCAAAGGAGTTCCGAACAGAATTGTTAAAGGGATTAAACTGGAAGAAGACAAAAAATCATTTAACCCGGATTTTATGTTGGAAGCTTATACGGGAAGCCGCTGGAAACTTTACAACATTAAAACAGCCCAAGTCGGCATGCCGGAAGACTTTATCATTCTTCAAAGAGGAAATGCCGCTTTATTGGAAGTTGAAGGCGGAGAAAATTCTTCCGTTAAATTCTCCGTATTAAAATCAATCAGTTCCTCTTTTAATCTGGCAGAAAAACGGGCAAAACTTGCAGACCAAAAAGCATCTTTTGAGTTTTCAATTTTCAACCTGCCGCTTGTGGAACAAAATACTTTGAAATGGCTGATGATTTTCCCTCTGGCTATTTTGGTTATCGTTTTAATGCGTAACGTTATCGGTATTCAAACCATGGGAACATTTACGCCTATGTTGTTGTCCATGGCTTTGGTCAAAACCGGATTTTGGCCGGGATTAATCTGTTTTACGGTCATTATCGGCATCGGCCTTGTTATCAGGGCCATGCTTTCAAAATTAAATTTACTTCTGGTTCCGAGAATTTCCGCCGTGGTTATTTTTGTTATTTTGATTATGCAGGTCATGACTATCTGCGGATACCGTTTCAGTTTGGAAATCGCTTCTTCCGCCGTATTTTTCCCAATTATCATTATGGCTTGGATTATCGAAAGAGCCTCTATTACCTGGGAAGAAGACGGACCGCTTAACGCCGGAAAGGAAGTGTTTAACAGCACGGTTGTTGCAATCATCACATATTTCATCATCAGCAATGAATACATCCGCCATATTATGTTTGCATTTAATGAACTTAATCTGGTTATTTTGTTTATCGTTATGCTGCTGGGAACTTATACCGGATACCGTCTGACGGAATTGAAACGCTTCAAACCTTTAGCAAAGGACTAGCTTGATGTTTGGAACTCTCTTCTCGGCATACGCCTCCCCGTCCCAATTGAAAAAAGCCGGTGTGCTCGGCATGAACAGCCGAAATTATAATTTCATTTCCAAATATAATCGGCGTGATTTGTATCCGCTGGTGGATGATAAAGTGCAAACCAAAATTCTGGCAAACAAAATCGGGATTAACACTCCGGGGCTTATCGGTGTTATTGAGTTTCAACATCAAGTTGACAATATCCTCAATATCGTTAAAGATTATAAAGAATTTGTGATAAAGCCGGCTCACGGCAGCGGCGGAAAAGGTGTTCTGGTTATAAAAAGCTATACACCGGACGCGTTTACCAAAGCCTCGGGAGAAGTTCTTTCCTATAACGAAATTTATCAGCATATTTCCAATATTCTCAGCGGGCTGTACAGTTTAGGCGGAAAATATGATGTTGCGGTTATTGAAGAGTTGGTTCATTTCAGCAATATTTTCAAAGATTACAGTTTCCAGGGCATTCCGGACGTGCGGGTTATCGTCTACAAGGGCTTTCCGGCTCTGGCCATGATGCGTCTGGCAACAAAGATGTCCGGTGGACGAGCCAATCTCCACCAAGGAGCCGTCGGCGTCGGTTTGGATATTCGGACAGGTTCCGCCTTAAAAGCCGTCATGAGGAACGTCCCTATTCTCCTTCACCCGGACACACAGGCCGAATTGTGCAAAATTCAGGTTCCCAACTGGAGAGAGCATTTGGAAATCGGTGCCAAAGCTTATGAAATGACTGGTCTTGGTTATTTGGGAGCTGATATTGTTCTGGATGCGGACAGAGGACCTATGATGTTGGAATTGAACGCCCGTCCGGGGTTGGCAATTCAAATTGCCAACGGAATCGGGTTGGCCGGTGTTTTGAAAAACATTGACAATACTTACCCTACCGGATTAAATGCTCAGCAGCGTGTTGATTTTGTTCTTGGCAAAAAATCTTAAAATTAATGCACCATTTTAGTGCATTTTTAAATTCTAATTCCTATATTATCATCAGTTCAAACATCTAATGAGGTTAAGGTTATGAAAGCAGTAAAAAAATCAGTTTCCGAACCTAAGGATAAAACGCCGAAACTGGCTAAAACGGAAACAAAATCCCTAAAAAAATCCGAAACAAAGGGTATTCAAAGTCAAGAAACAAAAAAAATCGGTATCAGTGCCTCTCGGGCTAAAAAGATTAAGCATTCCTACAAAGTAAAAGATCCTGAAAATGCGTTGGTTTTGAAGTTAAAAGACGGGGATGTCGTTATTGAAATGTTTCCGGATGCGGCACCTAACCATGTTGCAAGAATTAAAGAACTGGTTCGGGCTCAATTTTACAACGGATTAAAATTCCATCGCGTTATTGACGGTTTTATGGCTCAAACAGGCTGTCCTTACGGCAACGGTACCGGCGGTTCCGGTAAAAAGCTGAAAGCCGAATTTAACAAAATGCCGCACAAACGCGGCACGGTGTCCATGGCTCGTTCCATGATGCCGGATTCCGCCGACAGTCAGTTCTTTATTTGCTTTGCCGATTGCGATTGGCTCAACGGACAATACACCGTCTGGGGAGAAGTTACTTCCGGTATGGAATATGTGGACTTAATCAAACGCGGTTCCGGTTCCAACGGTATGGTTTCCAATCCGGATGAGATTATCAGCATTTCGGTTGTTTCCGATTTGTAATTCCGATACGTCTTCTTACTAAAAAAGCTCCTAATCAGGAGCTTTTTTATTGATATAATTTTCAATTTGAGCCAAGGCTGTTTCCGGCGAATGCAACAAGTCTATCTTTACCCCTTCTATCTCGCAGGTTCCCTTGGCTTTATCATACAGGCAGTAAGGCGTGGTATAATACTTTCCGTAAATGCGGCTGTCATCAATATGGAAATCTATCTTATTCTCCGAACAAAACACACCTTTGGCTTTATCCCACAAATCATCGTCGATATGGAAATTACCATTATCAAAAAAGGTTACTTTTCCCTGAGCGTCATAGAAATCCAAAATAGTAAAAAGTTTATGATACTTTATGTCCCATATTTTCAAAAACTTTACAATAACCGCATACGGTCCGCCGGTAATGACATAAATCTCCCAGCCTTTTTGTTCGGCCAATTTCGTAAAGCGATGAAAATATTCGGGATTATCGGTAATTACACCGTGAAAATCCAAGCCTATTTTTATTCTAGCGTTGTTTTTTTTCATCTTTGCTTCCAAACAATGAATTCATCAGATCTTTTAAAGAGCTCGGACTTAATGCCGACAACGGATTTATGTTAACCTGAGGATCGGACAAATCTCCGGTAATGGAATAATTGGCGGCAAATACTGTTCCGTCCTTTCCGGAAAGCAGGTTTCCCACGAAAGGAATTTTTCCGATAAAAGTATTAATGCTGTAAGCTGGAGCAATCACACCTTTAATGTCAAACTCTTCTTGTCTCCGGTCATAAGAACCGTTAGCGGTTATTCCCATCACATTACCAAAGGCTTTGGCTTCTTTGAGGCTCAAGACCTTATTCTTATATTCAAACGGAGCATCCGCATGGGAAAAGGCCAAGCCTTCTCCGGTCAAAAGGTTTAGTATGCCCGTAAATGACGCTACGGTCAAAAGTTTGGCAACAACCGGCGTATTGTGAATGCTGAAATCTCTCATCTTAGCATGACCGATAAATTCTTTATCCTTATTCCTTTTAGCCTCAATCCGCAGATTACCGCCGCTCATGTTATCATAAATACGCAGCACTTTTAAGGTGGCTCCGGCATTGTTACTGTCAATGGCGAGCAAGAACTCTCCGTTTGGCCGCGGAACGTAATCAAACTTCAGCGTAATATCTTTTTTGTTGCCATAGTTTCCGACCATATGCATCTCCTGTACACCGACACCATTGACAAGTTTTGCGGTTCCGGCAAAATTGGTTATTGGCACATTCGGATTGGTCCATAATTTATTAACCGCAATAAAAATGTCGGCATCCGTTACATTTTCCAAATCATCATCGTCATCTTCTTGAGAGGAAGACGTTTTTTTCGTTTTGGAACTGTTTTCTTTCTTATCAAAAAACTCTGTTAAATCGTAGCTGTTTCCGGAAACATTCAATTTAACTTTTTGCTTTTTTGTATTGGCAAATTCTATTTTGGCTTTGGCAGAGGTTTTTGGTCCTTTGATGTCGTAAATATCTACAATTTTAACATCGCCGTTTTTATCCAAATCAATTTTTCCCTTCAGGGTGAAATCTGATTTGGACAGGCTGAACGACGGAATTCCGGTTAGTTTGTCTTTCCTTATATCCAGTTTTGCCGTGATTACCGCCGGTTGGTTAACATCTTTCTTAAAGCCTAAGAACGAATAGTCAATATCCGCATTATTCAAATTCGCTTTGAGATTGATGATCGTTTTATCGTCATTATAAGCGATAATCTCTGCGTCGACATTGGCATAGCCGGAAATATACGGCGGATTCAGAATAGAAAAATTAATTCCCAGTTTTTTCTTGATTTCTTCATTTAACTTAAACGAGATTTTATATTTGCTTTTGTAGTCCTTGTTATTAAAGTTTTCATCCCAAACCAAAGCAATCGGAATATCTTCAAGATTGGCCTCGCCGATGACGGACATTCCTTCATTGGTAACCAGAAGTTTCAGCTCCTCGGCATTCAATGTTTTTCCTTTGACGACATTCGGTATTTCGACATTGAGTAAATTTGATTTTACCTCAACTTTAACTTCTTCCGGCGTTAAGTCATTTTTCAGCTCAAAATTCAATTTTAGCTCGGTTTCGGTTTCCCCTTTTATGGCATTAGGATCCAACCCTAAATCGCTGGTATAACCAAGTGGCGGATGGTCTATCATCTTCAATGCATCCGTAACGGAGGAACTTATTATCAAATCTATCTCGGCAAAATTATCATATTTATTCAGGTCATACAATCTGACAAAACCTCCGGTCAGGAAGACATCTTCCGATACACCCTTATCAACGTTAATCTTTATGGTGTCGTTGGAAAACTCCGCACTTCCGTACAGATTTTTTAAATCCGGCATTCCTTTCAAATAATTCAGGTTTGAATCTTCAATATCACCACTTCCCGAAAGCTTGTCAAAAGCAAAAGCCTGTTTTTCTTTATCATACGCAAAATCAAAACTGAAATCGGCGTTTTTAATCTCCCCGCCATAGATACTGTCCTTACACCACTCCCACGCCGGGGTTGCAATGTATTTAGGCCAGTACTTAGACAAGTCGTCAAACTTCATATTGTCCACTTTGGCTTGAAGTCTTAATTTCAAATCTTTCAGGGAGCTTTCCAACAAAAGCTTTTTCATTCCTTCCGCAGAAAAACTTAACTTGATTTTCTGACCGTCCAAATCAAAATCCGCATCTTTAATATTCAGTTGGTTTAACCCGCCTTCAATCGTACCTTCCAGTAAAAATGAAGAAATTTTGTAAGCGGAATCTTCACTGTCTTCAAAAAGGATGCTTCCGTTGCCGCCCTCAATCTGGAAATTAAGTTTTTCAACCGCGGTATCCAGACTTTTTATAATATCCGCTTTGTTTTTTATGACTTCGGCAATATTTATCACTCCGCCGACTTTTCCGCTGACCGGAAGATTAATCTTATACAGTCCCGGAATTCGCTCGTCATTGAGGATATTATCCATTACCGCATAAGGTATCAAATCCGAAAAATAGACTTGCAAACCGATTTTATTGCTGATCGGACGGTACTGTGCTTCCAAACCAATCGGAATACTTTTATCTTTCACATTCAACAGGGCATTAACTTCCGTTTCGATATTCATCAGATTCCGCTCAAAGGAGTAGTTCACATCCGATAACGTCCATTTCCGTCCCAAATCAACCTCATGAAACTCCACTTCGGCATTTTTTATCCGAATATCGTTAATGTAGCTTTCAGGATAAGTATTGTCTTCAGAATTAAACTTTTCAATAAAGTCTTCAAATTCATCAAAATAATATTCCAGTTTTTTCTTACTGACTTCAGCTTTCTTATTTTTGTCTTTTACGCCGTAAGTCGTAAAAATATAAACAGACGGGTCTTTGACTTCAATGGAACTCGGGGCAACCACACCGCGGAGAAGGGCCTTGATACTAAAGGATACAAAAGTCCGCGGAGCATTGACAATAAAAGTTTCGTCATTCTTGCGATAAACAACATTATTAGCAATAATCTTTATCGGTCTGATGGAACGCACGAGTTCCAGATTAACGGATTCAACCGTTACCTGATATTCTCCGTTGTCATGATTTAAGGCCTTAACAATATACGGCTGCAAAAAAGGGACGGCAATCGGTCCTTTGTATAACTGCCAGATAAATATCAACAGCAGCAACAGGAAAATTACGCCGGTATAATCCAAAATCCTTCTGGTCAGATAAAGTTTGTTTGATACTTTCTTCATTTTTCCTCAAGCCAGTTTAAGACATCTTTATCGTTTCGGTAATTGAACAGATTACTGTGTTTTCCGCCTTTATAAATTATCAACTTTTTAGGTTCGACAGCATGCTTATAAAGATTTTCTGCCAGAGAAACAGGAACTGTCGTATCTTTTGTTCCGCCCATTATCAGCACTCTCGTATCCACTCTGCTTATCATGTCCAAGTTATCATATTTGTCTTTGACAATTAAGGAAAACGGCAAAGGCAAAGGCACTACGGATTTAACGACATTGGTCAGATTATCAAAAGGCACTTCCAAAATCAGAGCCGCAAATTTTCCTTCATTTTTCAATTGATGTACCGTGTTAACCGCCATGTGCGACCCCAGAGACATTCCGTACACAATGATATCCTCATTTCTATAGCCCTGACTATGGAGATAATTTATCGCGGCAACGGCATCCGCCTCCAGATTTTTCTGGCTGATTTTACCTTTAATACCGCCAAATCCCCTATATTCGGGAAGCATTGTTCCGTATCCGGCTTTTTCAAACGGAATCATTTTATAAAAAAACTCTTCTACAGAATAAGAATTGCCATGCATAAATACGATTATCTTATGTTTATCGCCCGGCCGGCTCATCCAAGCGAACAAATTCGTTCCGTCGGCCGATTTATACTTCACTTCTTCTCCTACATAACCATAACGGCGGACAGTTTCAATATCCGCCCGTTCCGAGTAAGGATTATAGAAAAACAGTTCGGGAAGAAAATAAACCGTTCCGCAAAAGAGAACATATGCTCCGGCAAAAAATATCATGCCTCCGAACAAAAGCTTTTTAATTTTTGTCATTACCGCCTACCTTTCCGGCTAAAGCCGCCGATAAAAACAAATCAATATCCCCGTCCAAGACCGCTTTGGTGTCCGAGGTTTCCACTTCGGTACGCAAATCCTTTACCATTTTATAAGGCTGCAAGACATAAGAACGTATTTGGTGTCCCCATCCGTTATCACCTTGGGCGTCTCTCATTCCCTGAGCCTCTTCCTCCCTTTTTTTCAGTTCAATTTCATACAGACGGGCCTTTAACATTTTCCATGCGGCATCCCGGTTTTGGAACTGAGATCTTTGCGACTGACATTGAACTACAATTCCCGTCGGAATATGGGTAATACGCACAGCGGAATCGGTCTTATTAATATGCTGTCCACCGGCACCGCTGGCCCGATAAGTATCCACCCGGCAATCCGCTTCATTGATTTCAATCTCTATTTCATCGTCAATTACCGGATAAACACCGATAGAGGCAAAGCTGGTATGACGGCGGGCGTTGCTGTCAAACGGAGAAATACGCACCAGACGGTGAACACCGGTTTCCGACTTGAGCCAGCCATAAGCATTGTGTCCGGAAATTTTAATCGTTGCAGACTTCAACCCGGCAACATCGCCTTCCGTTTCTTCAATATATTCGACTTTATATTTATGATCGTCCGCCCAACGGGTATACATTCTTAAAAGCATTTCCGCCCAATCCTGAGACTCTGTGCCGCCGCTGCCGGAATGGACTTCCAAAAAAGCGTCATTGGCGTCAACTTCACCGGAAAGCAGTGCTTCCAATTCCCCTCTGCGGGTCCTTTCCTTCAGCTCTTTCAGCTGTTCCAACACATCCGCAGTTACGACCTCATCCTTTTCGGCGTCGGCCAATTCTGCCAATTCATATAAATTCCGCAGGCTGTCAGTCATCTCTTTATAATCATTCAGATTATTTTCCAATACCGTTTTTTCGCTCATCAATTTTTGAGCTTTTGCAGCATCATTCCAAAGATTGGGATCCTCTGACAAGGCATTCAATTCGTCTAAGCGAAGCAATGCATTGTCATAATCAAAGAGACCTCCTCAGCAGTTCCAAAGACCGCTTAATCTCATCAGACAAGTCAACAATTTCAGCTTGCATTTTCCTCTTCCCTTTTTAATACTGTGTTCCAAGTTGGAAGGCATTGTCATCATCTTCTTCGAAAACATTCTGTTGTTCGGATTGTCCGCTTTCAGCTCCGGATCCGCCATCATTCCCGATAACTCTCTGTTTTGTTCCATCCAAATCAAAATCAGGTTTTAAGGCTTCGACAATCACCGAAGTATCCTGCGGCGTGGCGGCTTTACCCGTATGATAATTAATTCTGACCAGTTTTATGCCGTTAGGAATACGAAACGGAATATCCGCCTGTTTAGCCAAGGCTTTTTCCATAAATCCGTAGAAAATCGGCAATGCCGCCGCCGCTCCCGTTTCACGGCGTCCCAGGCTTTTCGGTTCATCAAAGCCGACATATATGCCGACAACCATATCCGGAGAAAAGCCCATAAACCACCCTTCTTTATTGTCATTGGTGGTTCCGGTTTTTCCGGCCAGGTGCTTATTCAATGCACGCAATCTCGCACCGGTTCCGCGAATGGCCACGCCTTCCAATATAGATGTCATCTGGTATGCGGACAACGGATCCACAATTTGCTCTCTGGCATCCGGTAATTCAGGAATTTCCTGCCCTTTCCAAACATCGGAATTACAAGTTGGGCATTCCCGCTTATCCTGTTTCAAAATAGTCTTACCCGTTCGGTCTTGAATTCTCTCAATAAAATAAGGCGTAACTTTTTTACCGCCGTTGACAATAACGGAATACGCACTGGCCATATCTATCAGCCGAGTATCTCCGGCTCCCAAAGACATAGACAGAAGCTTCGGCAGATTGGCATTGACGCCTATTTTTTTCGACATTTCGCAAACCTTGTCCATCCCTAAATCCTGAGCCAGACGCACTGTCATCAGGTTTCTGGATTTTTCAACACCTTCACGCATTGTCATCAATCCATAAAACTTTTTAGAATAGTTCACCGGTTTCCATTTCGGCAATCCGGCTCCCTGATCCAAAACAAACGGAGCGTCCAAAATCAAGTCCGTCGGAGAATAACCGTTTTCCAAAGCAGTCAGATACACAAAAGGTTTAAACGAAGAGCCTGTTTGACGGCGGGCTTGAGTTGAGCGGTTAAACTGGGATTTATCAAAAGAATATCCGCCGACGGAAGCTAAGACCTTTCCGGTGTGGGGATCCATGACAATCATCGCTCCTTCCACATCCGGAATCTGACGAAGTTCGTAAGAATTACCGGCCAGTTCCTTTTGCTTAATAAGGTTTGTATCGGCCTTTTCAACCCAGATGACATCACCTTTTTTCAGAACTTCCGTTACAGATTTCGGGGCTCCGCCGACATCCTGTTTTTTCAGATTTTTTCTCGCCCAAGACAATAATTGCAACGGAATCGTTCCCGGATCTTTATCTTCGGTTTCAATAACGGCTCGGTCGCTTTCAACGCTTAAAACAACAGCTTTTTCCCAAGTGTCTTCCGCCCCTTTAGGCATTTCAACCGCAGCCAAACGCTCCTGATAATCTTTTCCGTCCACATCAATATTGGCAACGGCTCCCCGCCAACCGTGGCGAAGATCATAATTCTGCAGTTCTTTATGAAAAACTTTTGTTGCCAAACTTTGCAATTTCGGATCTAAGGTCGTACGAACAATCAAACCTCCTTCATACAAGGCATCGTCTCCGAAACTGTTGCTGATTTCCCGCCGAACCTCTTCACTGAAATACTGTGCATCCTGAACAAATTCGTTATTGCGTTCAATCGTTTCTAACGGAGTGGCCTGAGCGGCTTGTGCCTCTTCTTTGGTAACAAATCCCTCTTCCAACATCCGTTCAATTACCCAGTTACGACGGGCGATTGCCGCATCATATTTGGTTTTCGGATTATAGTTATTCGGACCTTTAGGCAAAGCTGCCAGATAGGCAACCTCCTGAAGATTCAGTTCATTCAATGATTTTCCGAAATAGTTCAGTGCCGCGGCGGCAACGCCATAAGAGCGATTACCCAGATAAATCTCATTCAAATATAATTCCAGAATATGCTGTTTGCTGAACGCCTGCTCTATTCTGGTCGCCAAAATGGCTTCTTTGATTTTACGCGTATAAGAAAGCTCGGAAGAAAGCAGAAAGTTCTTGGCAACCTGCTGTGTAATCGTAGAGGCTCCGGCCGGACGGCGTCCGCTTCCCAGATTTTTGATATTTCCCAATACGGCACGGACAATACCCGTATAATCAATTCCCGAATGGGTATAAAAATTTTTATCTTCCGCCGCAATAAACGCGTTTTTAACCAACTCCGGTATTTTCTCTTCCGGAACAAACAAGCGTTTTTCCGCAGCATATTCCATCAGCAGCTGACCGTCCCCCGCAAACAAACGGGTTGTTACAGATGGTTCGTATTTAGCCAACTGTCTGTAATCCGGCAATTCATCGGATATTTTCCATAAACTGCTGATAATGAGTATAAAAATAATAACCGCAAAAAAGAAAAAAGTACTGATTAATGAAGATAAAGTTTTAAACATCTATAATTCCACTATTTTTTATTTTAACGCACTACAGTCCGCAATTTATAACAAAATAAATTAATATCCTAGCAAAATTTACATTGCTTTGGATAAAAAACACAACTTTTCACAAATTAATCAGAAAATTGAAGCGTGCTGCATATTATCAAAATATTTTTCAATCGCTTTATTGGTTGAGGTTGCCAATTTTTTACGATAATCTTGCTGTTTTAAAAGGCGTTCCTCCATACGGTTGGAAAGATAGCCCATTTCAAGCAAAACCGAAGGAACATCAGGAGCTTTCAAAACGGCAAAGCCGGCAAAACGATGTGTATTGTCAACGAGCTTTACGGATTTACGCATTTCCTGCACCATGAAGGTTGCAAATTCGGAAGAGCGGTTCATGGTTTCCCGCTGAGCCAGATTAATTAAAATATCAGAAACTTCTTTGGAATGTTCGACCAGATTTAAGCCGGCGATTACATCCACCTTGTTTTCACGTTCGGCCAAAGCGGCGGCTTCTTTGTCGGAAGCGGTTTCGGACAATGTATAGACAGACAATCCTTTAGCACTGCGGTTCACCGCACTGTCAGCGTGGATTGACAAGAATAAATCGGCATTATAACGGCGGGCAATTTTAACTCTGTCCCGCAGAGGAATGAAAATATCCGTACTTCTGGTCAGATAGACTTTATATTTTCCTTCTTTATCCAGAATTTTTTTCAATTCCTTAGCCATAGACAAAGTAATGTTTTTTTCATACACTCCGGAATATCCGATTGCTCCGGGATCTTTTCCGCCATGCCCCGGATCAAGAACAATCACTTTCTTTGAAGTACGTTTTTCAGCCGCTTTTTTGGACGCATTGCTCTTTTGAGCCACCGAATAAGATGCATTAAAGCCGCCCTCACTTGTGAAAGCGTGACCATTACCGAGTTTGGAAGCAAATTCCCGTTCGGATGCCAAAGTTACATCCACGACAAAACGCCAGCCAAAGCTGCTTTGCGGCGGAAGCATAAACGCTTTTTTTATGACCGCCGGTTTTAACAAATCAAATACGATACGGGTACTGTCCGGACCGATTTCTCCCAAACGGGTCTGAGAAACCAGATTGTTTTTATCGCTGTATTTTTCAATTTTCGGATTAACCTTAACCCCCTGTGTATCAATAACCAAGCGGCGGGGATTATTTAATATGAAAGCTTTGTATTCAAAATTTCTGTCCGCATCAAAAACGATACGAACACTGCCGACACTTTGTCCTATCCGCATAGAAGAGATTCCTGAAAATGCAGACGCAGGAGAACTAAGACAAAAGACGGACAGGCACAACAAAAGAGTCGGCAAAAAACGTTTAACTTTGCCGAAAAAACAGTCAAACACATCATGCAAGACAGTCTTCATTAACATTTACCCGGTTTGTTGACCCACTGTATAAAAAATTATAACGGATAGTTGGTTACCAATATATTAAAAAACTTAGGCAAAGTAAAAAAATCATATTGTATTTTAAACAAAACAGTATATTCTAGTTTGCAATTATATGTTTTTTATGTATCGGATTTAGGTCTTTACTACAAAATTTTAAATTTAATTTCAAGGCTTAAATTTGGTACCGCCGTTTTTTCATTGCGAAAAGCGTGCTCGCATATAAGAAAATGAAAAGTTTTTGCCGGAAGGGTTTTATTCGTATTTCGAGCCATAATCAATCAAACAACAATCAAGGTTCGGATACAAAAGAGAGGTTTTATATTTTGAATACTTGGATTTGAAGTATTCGCAGAGAAGTGCCGCTGACGCGTTAAGGACTCTATAATGTCGTGTCTTATCCGGTGCTTAGGTTATGTATTCTTTCGCATTCCCCTCCTGCATCTGTGGAAAAAGACATCCGTTTTGCGGATGATAAATGCGGAGTAACATATTATAATGACTAAAAGAATGCTTATTGATGACACTCAGCCGGAAGAAACCAGAGTTGTCGTCATCAACGGAAATAAACTGGAAGACGTTGAATTTGAATCCAGTTCAAGAAAACAAATCAAAGGCAATATTTATTTAGCCAAAGTCATGAGAATCGAACCTTCCCTGCAGGCCGCTTTTGTGGATTACGGCGGAAACAAGCACGGGTTTCTGGCTTTTGGAGAAATTCATCCGGACTATTACAATATTTCCGATGAAGAGATGGCTGCCGTTGATAAGGAAGTCGATGAAATTATTGAAGCAAAAAAACAGGCTCTGAAAGAAAGAGAACTGGAAAGAGAACGTTTGCGGGAAGAAAGAGCCGCTCATCAAGCTAAGCTGGAAGAAGAAAGACGTCTGGCTCAGGCCGAAGCAGAAGCCGCTCAGGAAGCTGCCGAAAAATCCGAAACAGTCGAACAAACAGAAGTTGAGACATCTGAAAAAAACGAGGTCAAAGCAGAGGAAGAGACCTCATCCACTGAGGTTATGCCTGCAGAAGCCGTTGCCGAAGAAGAAAAGGCAGAAGAAGTTGAGACTGTTGCCGAAGAAGCTCCGAAAAAGAACCAGAAAAAACGCATTGCAAAAAAACGTTTCAAAAAGCAAAAATCTGCAGAAACAGAAAAAGAAAATGCCGAAGAATTAAAAGTTATGGCAGAATCGACAGGAACGGAAGACGAAGTTATCCGCGAAGAAGTTTCTGCCGTTAACGAACAAGGAGAATGTTCCGAAGAAGTTGGCAATGAACTCCCTGAAAACGGCAAATCCAGCACCTACAACAAACTGGCCGAAGAAGACTTGAGCGATGAGGACGAAGAAGACGAAGAGACCGAAAATGATTTCGAATTACAAAGAAAACTTCTGAAAGTCAGAAAACTGTTCCATCGCAGCAATATTCAAGACGTGATTAAAGAAGGACAGATTTTACTGATTCAGGTTGTTAAGGAAGAAAGAGGAAACAAAGGTGCCGCTTTGACAACTTATTTGTCTTTGGCCGGGAGATACTGTGTTTTGATGCCTAACCGTATTAAAAGCGGCGGCGTTTCCAGAAAAATTACCAATGCTTCCGACAGAAAAAGACTTAAAGCTATTGTTAAAGAACTCCCTTTAACATCGGATATGTCCATGATTGTCCGCACTGCCGGCGAAGAGAAAACCAAGGCAGACATTGTCCGCGACTATAACTATCTGATGAGAAGCTGGAACCAAATCCGTCTCAGTGCCTTGAAGACGCAAGCTCCTGCCCTTATCCACGAAGAAGGCAACCTGATTAAACGTGCTTTGCGTGATATGTATACTAAAGATATTTCCGAAATTATCGTTGACGGTGAAGAGGCTTATAAAACCGCCCGTGATTTTGTGAAGATTTTATCTCCGCACAGCCTGAAAAAAATCAAATCAGGAAAGAAAGGCGACATCCCGCTCTTCCAGAGGTTCCAAGTTGAAGGACAGTTGGATAAACTTCATGACACCAACGTTCAACTTGAATCCGGAGGATATTTGGTTATCAATCCGACGGAAGCACTGGTTTCAATCGACGTGAACTCCGGACGAGCCACTAAAGAAAAAGATTTGGAAGAAACCGCTCTGAAAACCAACTTGGAAGCGGCTGACGAAATTGCCCGTCAGTTGAGAATGAGGAATCTTGCCGGACTGGTAGTGGTTGACTTTATTGATATGGATGAACAGAAAAACAATCTGGCCGTTGAAAAACGCATGAAAGAAGCCATGAAAAAAGACAGGGCAAGAATCCAAATCGCCAAAATGAGCATTTTCGGACTTTTGGAAATCTCCCGTCAGAGAATGCATTCATCTTTCATGGAAAGCAATTATCAGGTTTGTCCTCATTGTCAGGGAAAAGGTATGGTTCGCACAATTGAATCCGGTGCCGTTTTGGTACTTCGCTCCATTGAAGAAGAAGGAATCAAAAGCCGTTCTTCAAGAATCAATGTTTTTGTTCCGTCCGACATTGCCGTTTATCTGTTGAATCAGAAACGCCAAACACTGTGCAATCTGGAGCAAAAATATAAAATGGACATTATCATCAGTGCTGACGATAGTCTGAAAAACGTTTCTGAATTTCGTATTGAGAGAACAAAAACCGTAAAGGCTCAAAACGAAAACAAACCGGTTGAAGAAAAAGAAGCTCCAAAAGAAAGAAGAGAGAAAAAGCAACCTGCACCGGCAAAATCCAATGAGAATAAGAAAGAAACTCCGGCTGTTCAAGAAGAAACTTTCGAGACTTCCGATGTTCAGGAAAATGCAGAAAACACTCAAGACACGGCTGAAAACGGAAAAAACAACCGCCGCCGCAGAGACAGACGCAACCGTTTTGACCGCAACAACAGAAGAAACCGCCGCAACCGTTACAATAACGGTGAAGAGCTTTCCGAAAATAACGGAAACACTGCCGAAGTGAAGGAAAAACAGGAAGCCGTTATCTTGTATAACAGCCATGAAGATATTACATCTAAGGAAAATTCTTCCGAAAATACGGAAGAGGCTCCTAAGAAAAGGAAATCAACTTGGTGGAAAAAACTGATAAACGGTTAAAATCTCATTTTTTATCCTTCAAAAGGCTAATATGCAGTTTAACTCTGCTATTAGCCTTTTTGGCTTGTTATGACGCTCATGCCGCCATTAATCTGATTAGCGATGAGGAGACGGAACAATATCTTGCCGGTGTTCTCCGCCCTATTTTTAAAGAGGCCGGCATTCCGTTCAACAGAAACAACATCCATATTGTCGACGACAACAGTCTTAACGCCTTTGTCGGGGACGGAAACAACATGTTTATCAATATCGGAACTTTGATAAAAGCAGAGAGTTCCAACGAAATTAAAGGCGTGTTGGCTCATGAAACGGGGCATATTCAGGGCGGACATATTCTCCGGCAGAAAATAAAAAACCAGGAAATGCAGCAAATCAGTCTGGGTTCGTTAATTTTGGCCGGTGCCGTCGGGGCTGCCACGGGCCGTCCGGATGTCGGGGTAGCGATTGCTCTCGGAACTCAAAGTTCCGCTCTCAACAATTATCTGACATACCGGATTGAAGAAGAACGCAGTGCCGATGAAGCCGCGGTTAACCTGCTTGAGAAAACAAAGCAATCTCCTCAGGGTATGCTTATTTTTATGAAAAGGATTCAACGCCAAAACCGTTTAAGCGGCGTAGATGAAACCGCCTATATACGCACTCACCCGGTAACGGAAGAACGCATTGCCTTTATGCAACAGGCAGTAAAAAAATCTCCCTACCCGATTAAAGATAAAGACGAAGAACAGTTCCGGCGGGTACAGGCAAAACTTTCGGCCTTTTTATCCGAACCGGCACAAACCCTGCAAAAATATCCGGCAAGCAACAAATCCGTTCCGGCTCGTTATGCCAGAGCTATCGCTTATTTCAAACAGCTTAAGACGACTCAAGCTCTCAACGAAATAAACAGTTTGATTTCCGAAGAGCCGAATAACCCGCATTTTCTGGAACTTAAGGGACAAATTTATCTGGAAACGGGAAAAGTCAAAGAAGCCAAAGCCGAATTTCAGAAATCGCTTACCTTAATGCCTGATTCCGCTTTGTTTCAAATTAATCTGGCTCAGGCGGTTTTAGAATCCTCTCCGACACAGGCCGAACTGCGAAAAAATGTTGATATTTTGAATCAATCTCTCATCAAAAATCCGGCTCCGTTTTCCTGGCTGCTTCTTTCCCGAAGTTATGACGGATTGGGAAACCATGCCGCCTCCAACTATGCCGCAGCCGAACACAGTCTAAGTATCGGAGCAATTGATATTGCCGAAAAGCAGGCCAATCAGGCTCTGGCCTCCGCCTCCGACGAAAAATTAAAATTAAAAATCAATGACTTATTTGCACGAATTAAAGAAATTAAAAAGGATATCTGATTTTCTCTATTTTTTTGTCAAGTTTCTATTGCACTGTAATAAATAATATGCTATAAATGACTTCTACTGGAGCATTATTATAAGAATTATCATGGAATGTACAAACTAAATTTGTTACCTAGATATATTTCATATAAAATGCTTTTCTTTGAGTTTATTCACCTAAAAACATAATATATGAAACAAAAAATCATCGGTTTCCAACCAAGGCTGTTTGAATGTTTCGACATCTACAGCGGTACTGTTGCCTTTTTGGGTTCTCAAGGCTTTACAGTTCATCTGGATTGTGGGGCTTACGGCTACGTTATGGCAGAAAATGTCGATTTGAGCATGTATGCCAACAATGACCATTTAAAATTTATGGTCATAGGTTTCCGACGCAACGGTCTTCTGGAGTTAATCCCTGCGGATGCAATCATTCTGACTTCTCCGGCGATTGTTCGAACCGTTACAACCAGAGGGGTTCTTCTGGAGCTCATTAATCGGTTTGACTCACCTCTGGTTGCGTTTTGCCCGCCCAAAGGTCTGGACCAAAGACGAGCCGTTCTGAAACCCGGACAAAAAGTTCGCTGCAAAGTCTGGAAAACAAGTGAAGGATGGTTTGTCAGCGGTATTACCAACATAAACCGTGAGAACGGACATGTCAGGGACTTTTATCCGGAAGTGGTTGAGGCTGCCATTGCCAAAGGTTCTCTTCGTGAGAGAAACGGCATCATGCTCGGGCAGACCTATGCCGTACAAAAACAGCCGACTAAAGTATTCCTCAACGGTGAATACCTGTCGTTGGAAATTCCTAAAGAGATCAAACCCGGCGAGTTTACAGTCTTGGAAGCGATTATTACATATATTCCTTCTTCCAAGTATAAGCGTATCTCCGCCAAAGTAGTTTCAATTTTAAATAATCAAGTAACAATTTAATGCGTATGAGTACAGAAAAAAAAGCAAGAAAGGCTTCGGACTTAATCTACAATCGTGATGTAAAACTCGGACGACTCTATCGTGCCACAGTTCTTCCGACCGAAGAGGAAGATTATCCCTATCGAGTTATGCTCGATAGCGGAGACCGTGCCACCATCGTCTCAGACAGAACCAAGCTCAAAGCCTTTGACAAGGTTCACGCCATGGTTACCTACATCGACACGTCAATACACCTTCTTGAGGTTGAGATTTACGATTAATCTTAATCTCCCGTACACAAAAAAGACCTGTTTCTGCCGAAACGGGTCTTTTTTGTTACAAAAATATAAAAAAAGTATCTTCATCACACTTTTTTGTTGCAAAAAAAAAAAATGACTTAGTATAGATAGTATAGGCTTTGGTTCAAGAATTACTATGAGGTGATACTATGGTAAACGCTAAGTATATATTATTAACCTCCGTTCTGGCGTTGTTTTGCAACAATGCCTCAGCCGCCGAGGTTAAAAAACTGACTTTCGATTCATCTGGGGCATCTCTGGTAGTTTTTACTACATACACCACACACACGCCTAACGAGCTGAAGCCTATATCCTCTTTTAATTCGGATAACGCCGTGAAGCTCGCCGCTGTTTGTTCCATTGGCGGCGGCGGGTGTTCGGAACACCAATTCGGATTTGGTTCCTCAAACAACAGTTTTTCTTTTGATCCCGTTCAACAATGCAAAGACGACGGATATAAAGTAACATCATGTTCCGGCGGCAGCATCCCTTCCGGAGAATGTCCTTATAAGAAGGGGTATTTCTCAACCTGTTCTTCTGCCGAGCAAGTCTGCAAAGAGAGCGGATATACCATTACTTCCTGCACGCCTCCCGCTTATCCCGAAGGGGCTTGTCCTCACAGCGGAACTTATTTCAAGTCTTGTTCCGACAATCCGGGAAAAGCCTGTGAGGAGAAAGGATACACCAATGCTTGTGCCGACGGAAAAATCCCCGACACTTCCAAATCCTGTTCTTATGACACCTCTTATACCGAATGCAAATGCGATCCTTGCACCGGATTTGATTATACCTTGGAGCAGGCTCAATCTGCCGGATGGCATATTTTAGGAGAGGCCTGCAACTCCTGCGGCGTGTTTAAGTACCGGCGGGAAGCCGACACCTGTACCGGGTTCTATACCTGCGACGACAACGGCGGAGAAGTCGGAGCCGATACTTGTATGAGCGGAGACAGAAAGCTTTTTGCCTCTTGCAAATCTCCGGTTAAGGAATGTGCCTCGGGGTTACTGGACATGGACAAGTTCTGGTGCGACGGTGCTTTACGCTGCCTCCTGCCCGTTCCCGCCGGACAATAAACATGACCTTACATGACCTTTGTTTGATGACTTTACTGTTTTAGGAGAAAGATTATGACTGATACGATTAGATTACATTGGGGAGTTAGCCTGTCGGTACTCGCTTTCTCCTTGCTCGCTTCAACCTCTGCATTCGCCCAAACTTGCACCGTCCCGCCGACCTGCGAAAGCTTGGGTTATAACAAAACCGCCGCTCAGTGCGGTAACCTCGCAACGCTCAAATGCCCGTTCGATGAATCTAAACTCTTTTGCACCGCTTTTACCGACGCCGATGGCAACACCCCTATCGCCGTCGGGAATTACGCCTACTCTGACGGAACTTTCTCCGCCGTTCTTAAAACCGGAAAAATCCCTATCGGCGTTATCTTTGACACTTCCGGTTTAGCCGTCGCTTTGGAGAATTATATGAATGTAACTTCTACCTCTTGGTCTGACACAAAGTGCTCAGAATATACTGTAGCAAGCCTCAGCTTGTGGAAAAACCCGACGGAAGCTCAACTAAAACAGATGTATAACAACAAAACTAAAATCGATAGTGCTCTTTCCGCTGTCTCTGCTACACCTTTAGGAACTTCTAAACTTGCTTATGGGAAAGGTGGCTCTAACTCTATAAATATAAAATATGTAGATTTTTCTAATGGTCAAGCCACAAACAACTACACTTCTTCGGGATACCCTCTCCGCTGCATCATCGACATTACTTCCATCACCGCAACCCCGGTTACTCCGACAACAACCTATAAAGTCGGCGATGCTTATAACTTAAACGGGGTCGGGTGCGGTATTGTTGTTAAAGTTGACTCTACCGGTCAGCACGGTACCATCATTTCTACCGGTGCATACTCCGGTACACAAACCGAAGTATCCAACTACTGCATAAGCAGATCGACTTGCGGAATGGATTGGGGATTGGCTTCAG